>NZ_JBHRXY010000011.1:0-104944 GCF_042648745.1 Paracoccus angustae | reverse complement strand
CAAGGTTGCCTCCCATTTGGCAGCCTTGAATCAGCCAGCGACCAGTTTGGAAATCCTCAAACGTCAACACGCCCTAGTTCGTAGACGCCGGTTTTTCACGTCATGCAATAAACGACCATGAAGGGGGAATTTTATTCTCGATCAAAGATCTGCCTGACAAGGCGGATCGGCTTGGCACGACGCGCGGCGCCAAAGCGGGTGAAATCACCTTTCTGTGAATTAGCATAATATGGTCGTGTCAAGTCAAAATCATTTTATTTGCGTCCTCATCTTCCGATTGTGCGAACGCGGATTCGCAAATCCGAACGAACGAAGACAAGGCCGGTGTGAAAAGACGCGAAATCCCGATGAACCGGCTTTTCCGCCGGAAACCGGCTTCAGGGCCACGGCAGCGAATATGATTCGCCGTTGAACGCGGGCGGCATATCTTTCCTGGGGTATGGTTTCGAGGATTAAAAATTGTCCGTTTGGGAACCCGGAGCGGGGCAGGGCGGGTCGGCTTTCAGACTGAACGGCAACGGCACGGCCCGGCAATCGGACATTGTGACGCGGCCAGGGCCTCTTCGCGCGTCGGTTGCAACAGGACGGCATCCACCGACCGCTTGCCGGGGCGGCGCATCGGCCAGCCGGGCTGACGGATTTCCGTTCCGTCTCCTCGGCCGGGCATTCGGGGGATCATGGGCCATGTCAAGGCTGGAACAGGATCGCGAGGCATGGCGGGATCCGTTTCTGGCCGCCCGATCCCTTGCCGAGCCAGAGCGGACGGATCCGCAGCCGTTCGGGCGACAGCGGCTTCACCATCATGCCGCAGGCGACCAGCCAAAGCCGGTCGGGCGGGCGCTGCCGGACACCCGCCGGCGGCAGCGCGCCGGCGGGCGGGGTTTCAGAAGTCCAGCGTGGCGCCCAGCGTCACGGTGCGGCCCGGCGCGTAAAGCGGCGTCACGTCGCGTTCCAGGTTGCGGCCATAGCTCGACCGTTCGTAATAGGCCTTGTCCAGCAGGTTATCGACGCCCAACCGCAGCACGACGTTTTCGTGGCGCGCGGGCCGCCATTCGGCATAGGCGTTCACCACGCCGTATCCGGGATGGTCCGCAAATCCCGCGTCCGTCACGGCATCGCCCGACAGGCGTTTGGCCAGCGCCCAGGTCGCCCCGACGGTCAGGTTGTGCTGCGGGATCTCCTGGTCCACGAACAGCGCGGCGACCGTGCCGATGGGCACGGCCTCGCCGCCCGCCGGGGGCAGGTCGTCGCCGTCCAGCGACACGTCGGCCCGGGTGACGCTGACGCCCGCGCGCCCCGAACCCCAGCCGTATTGCGCCGAGGCCGTGACGCCGCGGCTGCGGTATTCGCCGGTGTTCGCCAGCAGCGGGTCATAGGCGTTGGCCAGCCCGTCCAGGCGCGTGTCGAAGACCGTCAGGTTGCCGGTCCAGTTGCCGCCGCTGGCGTTCACCCCCAGCTTGTAGTTCCGCGCCGTCGCCGGTTCGTAGCCCGGATCCGTCACCGCCGAGGAATCGCGCGCGTGCAGATAGCCGTATTCGCCGATGTCATAGCCCAGCCAGGTGCGCGACGCGCCCGCGAAGACCTGATAGCCCGGCGCGAATTCATAGGCGATGGTGGCGTTCACGCTGGCGCCGCTGTCGCTTTTGCGCATCCCGTTCCAGTCGGTGAAGCGGTGATGATCGACCCGGGCGCCGGTGGACAGGTCGATGCCGTTGTCGAAGGCGAAGCGGCCCTGGACAAAGGCGCCGACCTGCATCGTCTCGGTCGTGTGGATGCGCATGTCGGTATCGCCGAAATTGTCGATCCGGTAATCGTTGTAGGACCAGTCGATCCCCGTCGTGACCGTGCCCGGGCCCATGTCGAAGCGGTTCTTGACCACGCCGCCGACGCCCTGCGCCTCGAAGGCGAAATCGCCGCGCGCCTCGTCCGGGATGAAGTCGGGGCGGTCGTATTCGTTGCGGCTGATGAAGAACAGGGCTTCGGGATCCCAGGCGGCGGTGGGTGCGGTGGTGGCGTATTTCAAACTCAGCGTGTCGCGCGTGACCTTCAGCGGATAAACGTCGGACGCAAGGTCCATGTTCATCCGCACCACCCGGTCGGCGTCGTCCTGGCTGCGTTCATAGGACAGCTCGACCCGGTGGGTCTCGAACTCGTAGCCCAGTTTCACCAGCCCGCCGGTGTTGGCCGGTTCGCTGCCGGGAATGGTGCGGCCGTTGCCGTTCTCGTAATCGTCGCCGCGCGCGACATTGGCCATGACGAACCAATCGAAGCCCTCGTGGACGCCATAGCTGGCCAGGCTCGCCTCGAGCCCGCGCCCGTTGCTGCCATAGGACAGACCCACGCGCCCGCCACGGCTGCGCCCGTCGGCCAGAAGATCGCGCGCGCCCAGCGTTTCATAGCGCACCGCGCCCGCGGCGGCGGCAAAGCCCGCATCGGCGGCGGCGGCGCCCGCCTCGACCTCGACGCGCTTCAGGAAGGCCGGGTCGATCACGTTCGATCCGCTGTGGTGCCAACTGTCCTTGAACTGCGGCACGCCGTCCACGGACACGGCCAGGTTCGACTGTTCCAGCCCCAGCACATGGATGCGCTTGGACGGGCCCGACCCTGCCGAGACCGCGACCGCCGAGTCGCGCTGGAACAGCTCCGAGACATTGGCGGGCTGGATCGCCTCGAGATCCTCGCGGCTGACCACGACGCCGCCGGTGGCCTCGATGTTCTCCTGGCCGTCCGCGATCAGGGTGATCGGGTCCAGAACAAGGCCGCCCCCGTCCGGCAGATCCTGGGCGCCCAGGGCCGAGGCCATGGCGGCCAGCGAAACGCCGCCAAGCCAGAGGATCGAAGTTCTTCGCATGGACATGTCCCTTTCTTGCCATTGTGCGGGGATGCCATGGCGAGGAGGACGGCTGTTCTCAAGTATTTCAGTCAGGATTAAGCCATCGGGCGGCGGATGTGTCGCGCGGCGGTCACAAGCGCCCGGAGCAAGGGAAAGAAAGTGAAAGAAAACGTCATTTCATAACAAAAGGATGAACGAATTGACCTGCGGCAGGACGGTTCGTCGCCAGCCCCGTCCCGCCATGCGTTTCCAAATACCTGATTATTTTAGTTGACTAACCTGCCGCGTCCCGGCATGGTCCGCGCGGGTTGCGGCCGGCTTTCCCTCTTGTGCTGCCGCGACCGCCCTTTTTTCCGCGCCGCGGCGCGCCAAACGCCAGCATCTCGCCAGCCTCTCCCTTCCATCCGTCCGCAATCCAGGCGGGCCGAGAGACCGGATGCCATTTGACATGACCATTGCCCTGACCGATCCGCGCAAGGCCGAGCCCGCCGCCCGGCCCGCCGCCTCCGGCCGTTTTCTGTTCCACGGCCCTGGCGGAACGGTGCTGTCCCAGGGCAGCCATGCGCCGATCGCCCCCGGCACCGCCGAAACGCTGGAACGCCGCCTGGCCGAGGCCTTCCGCGACGCCGGGCCGGGCGCCGTGGCGGGCGGCGCGCTGCCCTTCAGGCGCGACCGGCCCGATCACCTGTGGCGCGCCGCCCGCGCCGGGTCGCGCCCCTTGTGGGACGCGCCCGGCGAAGCGGCGCCGGGGCCGGTCCGCCTGACCTCTGTTCCGGCGCCCGAAATCTACGCCGATGCCGTCGCCCGGGCCGAACGCCTCCTGCGGGCCGAAGCCGGGCTGCCGCAGGGGCTGCGCAAGATCGTGCTGGCCCGGACCCTGGCCGTGGCCAGCCCCTGCCCGATCCACGAGGACGCCCTTTTGGCCCGGCTGGTCCAGGACGACAGCGTCACCGCTTTCCGCGTCGGCCTGCCCGGTGCAGGCATTGGCGCAGGCATCGGGGCGGACGGCGGGGCGGACGGCGGGACGCGGGCGCTGGTCGGGGCGACGCCCGAACTGCTGCTGGACAAGCGCGGCGCGGCGGTGCTGTCCCATTCCCTGGCGGGTTCGGCCCGCCGGCACCGCGACACCGAACGGGACGCCCGCGCCGCCGCCGCCCTGGCCGGGTCGGCCAAGGACCGGCGCGAACATGCGATGGTGGTGGAATACATCCTGGACACGCTGGCGCCCTTGTGCCGGAATCTGGACTGCCCCGACGGCACCCGGCTCACGGCGACCCGCAGCATGTGGCACCTGGGCACCCGGATCCGGGGGCGGCTCAGGGACGACACGGTTCCCGCGGCGGTTCTAGCCGCGCGGCTGCATCCCACGCCCGCCGTTTGCGGCCTGCCCCCCGCCGACGCCGCCCGGCAGATCGCGCGGCTGGAACCCGAGGACCGGGGCTTTTATGCCGGGGCGGTCGGTTGGTGCGATGCGCGCGGCGACGGCGCCTGGCACGTGGCGATCCGCTGCGCCGAGATCTGCGGCAGCACCGCGCGGCTGTTCGCGGGCGCAGGCATCGTCGAGGGATCCGACCCCTGGGCCGAGACCCACGAGACCGCCGCCAAGTTCGCCGCCATGCTGGACGCGCTCGGCCTGCCGGGTGACGCCGCGCTGACCCTTGCCGGAAAGGACGCATGATGGGCCTGCCCCGGATCGACCCTTATTCCTTGCCCCGCCTGGCCGATCTTCCCCGGCCGCGCGCGCCCTGGACGCCCCGGCCCGACAGGCTGGCGCTGCTGGTCCATGACATGCAGCGGTATTTCTGCGCGCCCTTTGCGCCCGACGCCGCCCCCCTGCGCGAGGTGACCGCCCATGTCGCCCGGCTGCTGACCGCCGCGCGCGCCGCCGGGATCCCGGTCTTTTACACCGCCCAGAAGGGCAGCCAGTTTCCGGCCGACCGGGGCTTGCAGCGCGACCTGTGGGGACCGGGCATGGAGGCCGGGCCCGACCACGAGGCGATCCTCGCCCCCCTTGCGCCCGCGCCCGGGGATCACGTGCTGGTCAAGCACCGCTACAGCGCCTTTCAGCGCTCGAACCTGGCCGCGCTGATGCGTGCCCGGGGCCGGGACCAGCTGCTGATCACCGGCATCTATGCCCATATCGGCTGCCTCGCCACCGCGGCCGAGGCTTTCCAGCGCGACATCCAGCCCTTTCCGGTCTGCGACGCCCAGGCCGATTTCGACCGGGCGCGGCACGACATGGCGATGGGCTGGATCGCCGGGTGCTGCGGCGTGCCGCTGGACACCGAAACCGCGCTTGATGCCATGGGCGCCATGACCCGGGCGGCCGAATGATGCGGCTGGACGGATTCGAGGACCGGGCGGCCTTTGTCACCGGCGCGGCGGGCGGGATCGGACGCGCGCTGGTCGCGATGCTGGCAGGGGCCGGGGCGCGCGTCTTTGCCACCGACACCCCGGCGGCGCTTGAGGCGGCGCCAGACGCGATGCCGGGCGTGGTCTGGCATCCGCTGGATGTGCGCGACAGCGCGGCGGTGGATGCCGCCGTCGCCCGGGCGGCGGCCGAACTGGGTCCGATCCGGCTGGGCGCGCATGTCGCGGGGGTGCTGGCCACCGGAACGGTTGTCGACACGCCGGACGCCGAATGGCAGCGCGTCATGGATGTCAACGCTGGCGGCGTCTTCCGGGTGGGCCGCGCCCTGGGCGCGCGGATGCGGGACCAGGGAACGGGCGGGGCGCTGGTGGTCATCGGCTCGAACGCCGGGGGGATTCCGCGCCACGCCATGGGGCCCTATGCGGCGTCCAAGGCGGCGGCGGCGATGCTGGTGCGCTGCCTGGGGCTTGAGCTTGCCCCCCACGGCATCCGCTGCAACATCGTGGCGCCCGGATCCACCCTGACGCCGATGCAGACGGGGATGTGGACCGACAACGGGGGCGCCGCGCGCGTCGTGGCGGGCGATCTGGCCAGCTTCCGCACGGGCATTCCCCTGGGCAAGCTGGCCACGCCCCGCGACATCGCGCTTGCCGCCATGTTCCTGCTGTCGGAAGGGGCGGGCCATATCACCATGGCCGATCTTTACGTGGACGGCGGCGCCACCCTGCGCGGGTGACGCCCCTTTTTTCAGGCGCGATGCCGGGCGATCAGCGCCCGCCAGGCGTTCAGGGTGGGGCGCGCGATCAGGTCGTCGAAGGACAGCACGATCCCGCGTTCCTCCAGCAGCAGGGCCAGCCGCATCACCCCCATGGAATCCAGGCCGCAAAGCGTCAGGTCGTCGTCGGGACCTATGCCGTCCTCGTCGGTCATGCGGGCGACCTGCGCGGCCAGCCAATCGTCCTGCAAGGCGGCATTGTCGATCAGGGACATGTCTTCTCCTGTGTCCGTTCCAAAGAGATCCGGCCGGGCGCGCAGCAGCCGCTTGTCGGTCTTGCCCACGGCCGTCAGCGGCAGCGTTTCCACAAATCGCAAGCGGTCCGGCAGCTTGTGATCCGCGACACCCGGACCCGTCAGGGGGCGGCGCAGATCGATCCCGCGCGGCGCGGTGCGGGCCACCACGAAGGCGCAGCTTTTCTTGCCCGGGCCGGCGCCGGGCAGGGCCACAAGGGCGGCCTGCGCTGCCCCCGGATGGCGCATCGGAAGATGCTCGACCTCCTCGGATGCGATCTTCTCGCCGCCCCGATCAATCTGGTGCTTGACCCGGCCCGCCATGCCCAGCGGATGGATTCCGCCTGCCGCCGCATGTCGCCCGGAAAGGCGTCGTCGCCGAACCGCGGGCGGCTGCGGTCCGCGATCACAAGGGCGGGGCCGATCCGGGCGGCACCGGCCGAAAGCTCGACCCGCTTGCGGCTGAACAGGGCGCTCAGGGGCACAACGGCCGCCTTCGGCCGGGCCATGAAGACGATGTGGAACTCGGCCACGTTCGGCAGTTGCACCGGCGCCCGGTCGTCGCGCCCAAGGCGCGCCGCCGCCAGCCGCGCTGCCGATCCGACGCACCTTGCGGCGGTAAGGCCGGGCCAGAGCCTCGGGCCAGGGGGTGAAATCGGTCATCACGGCAGCGTCCTTGCCAGCGGGAAAATCCGGCTGGGCCGGGGGCGGCCTTGCTGCGGAGACGGGTTCCCGGCACGCCGCCGGTTGACCCTGGCCAATTCTTAAGTATTTCCGTCGGGAATTGTCAATGCCCGGAGGATGCGCATGGAGCCGACAACGCAGGGTGGCGGATGGCTGTACCTGACCCCTGGCCAGCTGGATTTCTGGGAAGAATATCTGGCCCATCCCGGCCAGCCGGTCTCAACCGTGGCGCATCTGACCCGGATCGAGGGCGGGGCGGATCCGGCGGCCCTGGTGCGGGCGCTGCAAAGGGTCGCCGCCGAAACCGATGTCCTGTCGCTGCGCTTCGCCCCGGGGCCGGGTGGCAGGCCGGCGCAGCGCGTCGATCCTGCCGCGCGCCCGGTCCTGCGCCAGATCGACCTGCGGGGCGATCCCGACCCCGAGGGGCGGGCGCGCGCGCTGATGGCCCGCGACCTGGCCCGGCCGCTGGATCTGGGCGGCGGCGGGGCGGGCGCGATGTGGCTGGTCCGCACCGGGCCGCGCGCCTGGCTGTGGTATTGCCGAGGCCATCACATCTTTCTGGACGGCTATGCCATGGCGCTGATCGAGCGGCGCGCGGCGCAGCTTTATGCCCATCTTGCCTGCGGCGCGCCCGAAGGCCAGCCTTTCGCCCGTTTCGCGGATTATCTGGCCGAGGAGGCGGGTTACGCCGCCTCGGACCGGAACGCCGCGGCCCGGGATTTCTGGCGGGGGCGGCTGGCCTCGGCGCCGCTGCCCCCGCGCATACGCAAGGGATCCGAGGATTATCCTGCCCACCCCCGCAGCGCGACGGCCGACCTGTCGCATCTGGCCGGGCGGCTGCGCGATGCGGCGCTGCGCCACGATCTGGGCTGGCCCGATCTGCTGATCGCCCTGGCCGCGCTGTGGCTGCGGCGGAACGGGACCGGGCCGGGAACGGACGGCGAGCGCATCCTGTGGCTGCCGCTGATGGGGCGGATGGGCAGCGTGAGCGCCCGGGTTCCGGCCATGGTGCTGAACATCGTCCCCTGGCACCTGCCCGAGGCGCGGCAAGCCCCGCTTGCCGAAACGCTGGCGGGCCTTGCCGCGGATCTCAAGGCGATCCGCCGCCATGGCCGCTGCCGGATCGAACGGATCGCCGCGGATGCGGGCCTTGCCGCGAACGAGCGGTTCTTCTTTTCGCCCCTGTTGAACGTGATGCCCTTCGACCCTGCGGTGTTTCCGGGCTGCGACACCCGGCGCGAGGTGCTGGCCGCCGGTCCCGGCGACGGCTTCAACGTGACCGTAACGGCGGATTCGCGCGGCGGGGCCATGATGCTGCATCTGGAGGCCGACCCGGCCCTGACCGACGCCGCCTGCTTTTCCCGTCACGCGGCCGGGCTGCCCCGCTTTCTCGGGGCCGCGCTGGAGGCTTCGGGCGGGACGCTTGTGGCGGACCTGCTGGCCGTCCCGGCCTGATCCGCCTTGCCCGGGCGCAGGACCGATCCGGCTCTGACGAAACCGGCGGGCGCGGGGCTTGCCGTTCGGCCGGTCCGACTCCGTGCGGATCTGTTCCGGCATGGCAGGGCTGCCGATGTTCGATGCCGCCGCTGCGCCTCGGACTTGGGCAGGGTGGAAAGCCGGTGTCGCGGCTTGTCCAAGTGTTGTCCCCCGCAATCGTCATGCGCAGCGCGTCATGCGGGCGTCATGCGGGCGGCTGCTGGCGGCCTCGGCCCTGATGGGACGGAAAGGCACGGAAACCGGCCTGCCGTTCAAGCCGCTGCACGGTGCGGCTGGCCCTGCTTGCGCCCCTGGCGCAGCGCCTGCGGATCAGGGCTCGCCGCCTGGTCCATCGGGCCGGGAGGGCTGTCGGGGCATCTTGCCGTTCAGACCCGATGCGCCGGAAAGAGCGCGGCGGATCCATACAGCATTGCCAAGCGCAGCATGAGCAACTAGTTTCATACTGGTTGATCAGGAGACCGGCATGCGCGAAATCGGCGCCTTCGAGGCGAAGACCCACCTTTCCGAACTGCTGGCCGCGGCCGAGCAGGGCCAATCCGTCACCATCACCCGCCGCGGCACGCCCGTGGCCCGGCTGGTGCCGGTCGCGGGCCCCTCGCGGGCCGAGGCCTTGCGCCGCCTGACCGGCCTGCGCGCGCGCCTGGCCCGGCAGGGCGTTGCGCTGTCCGCCAACGACATCCTGTCGGCCCGCGACGAGGGCCGCCGCTGATGCTGGTGCTGGATGCCTCGGCCCTGGTGGCCGCGGTCATGCCGGACGAGCGGGGCATCGATCTGCCCGGCCTGGCCGCCCGGCACGAGGACATCGCCGCCCCCTGGCTGCTCTGGGCCGAGCTGCGCAACATCCTGGTGGTGAACGAACGCCGCGGCCGCATCCCCGCGGGATCGGCCGAACAGATCGCCGATGCTGTGGACGGGCTTGGCATCGTCCTGGACACGGCGCCCGCCGGGGCGGTGGTTCTTGACCTGGCGCGACGGCACCGGCTGACGGTTTACGACGCGCTTTATCTGGAACTGGCCCTGCGGCAGGGCGCGGCGCTGGCCAGTCTCGACGCCGCCCTTCTGGCCGCCGCCCAGGCCGAGGCGGTGCCCCTGGCCTGCTGAAGGCGGCCCTTTCGGGGGGTGGGTGAACGGCGGATCAGCGCAAGGGCTGCGCCTGGTCCAGCCCGTCGAAGGTGCCGATATGCCGATGCAGCAACTCGACGGCGCGGTTCTCGTCGCGGTCAAGGGCTGCGTCCATCAGCGGGGTATGGTGTTCGATGCCGGAACTGGAACGCAGCGTCGCCAGCAGCGCGGCATCCGTCCGGGGGTCTGACAGCGCCGCCCGGCCCAGCACGATCAGCCGCTGGTGGCGGCGGACCTGGGCGTAGATCTGGCCCAGAAAACGCCCGAGCCACTCGTTGTTGCCGCCGTCGGTCAGCGCCAGGTGAAAGGCCTGATGCGCAACCTCGAACCGTTCGTAATCGGCCGCGGGCATTCCCTGCTTCAGCACCGGCGCGCGGGACAGGGTGCGATGCGCCAGCAGCACGCGCTTTTGCCAGTCGTCGTCGCCCAGGCGGATGGAATCCCGCAGCATCTGCGTTTCGATGGCAAGGCGGGCGTGCTGGATGTCGCGCAATTCGGCAAAGCTGGCGCCGTTGACCCGGTAGCCCCGGTTGCGGACCAGCGTGACCAGGTTCTCGCCCTCCAGCCGGGACAGCGAATCGCGCAGGGGCGTCCAGCCGAAGCCATAGCGCGCGGTCAGGGTGGCCACCGTCAGCGGCTCATCCGGCAGCAGCGCGCCGGACAGGATGTCGCGCTTGAGGGCGTCATAGGCCTGATCTGTCTTGGACATTCGTCCCCGCCTTCCTGGTTCGCCGCACTCTGTCGCTTTGCCCAAACGGGGTCAACGCGGGATACCCGACGCATATTAAATATAATGTTGACATGATGTCCTTAATTATATTTTATATATGAAGCACCGCGTCCGGCCCCGGCAGGTCGCGCAAAAAGAAGAAAAGCCCCACCAACAGCGAGATCCGACGATGAAACACGTTCTTGGAACCCTTCTTGTGGGAACTGCCCTTTCGGCAGCCCCCGCGACGGCCGACGATCTGAAGATCGGCATCCTGTTCGGCTTCACCGGACCCATCGAGTCCCTGTCGCCGCCCATGGCCGACAGCGCCGAACTGGCGATAAGGGAGGCCAGCGACAGCGGGCTGCTGCTGGATGGCGCGACGGTCCTGCCGGTGCGCGGCGACAGCACCTGCACGGACGCCTCGGCGGCCACGGCGGCGGCGGAGCGGCTGGTGACGGTGGACAAGATCGCGGCGCTTGTCGGGGCCGACTGCTCGGGCGTGACCACGGCGGTCCTGAACAACGTGGCGGTGCCCAACAGCCTGCTGATGATCTCGCCCTCGGCCACGTCGCCGGCCCTGGCGGGAGAAGGCGACAAGGGCCTGTTCTTCCGCACCGCCCCCTCGGACGCGCGCCAGGGCGAACTGCTGGCCAGGGTTCTGATCGACCGGGGCATCCAGACCGTTGCCGTGACCTATACCAACAACGATTACGGCAAGGGCTTCGCCGACGCCTTTGACGCGGCCTACAAGGCGGCGGGCGGCACCGTGACGCTTGTGGCGCCCCACGACGACGGCAAGGCGGACTATTCCGCCGAGGTTTCGGCCCTGTCGGTCGCGGGGGGCGAGGCGCTGGTCGTGCTGGGCTACTCCGACCAGGGCGGCAACGGCATCATCCGCGGCGCGCTGGACAGCGGCGCGTTCGACCGCTTCGCCGTGGGCGACGGGATGCATTCGGAACGGCTGATGGCGGATTTCGGACCGGACCTGGACATCTTCGGCACGGTTCCCTGGACCGAAGGCGACGGCACCGCCAAATTCGCGGCCGTGGCGGCCGCTGCGGGAAAGGCGGGCGACGGATCCTTTGTGCGCGAATCCTACGACGCGGCGGCCCTGATCCTGCTGGCGATGCAGAAGGCGGGCGATCCGGCCAAGGCGCATCGGCACGTGGTCGAGGTCGCCAACGCGCCCGGCGAGAGGATCTATCCGGGCGAACTGGCGAAAGCCCTGCAAATCATCAGGGACGGCGGCGATGTCGATTACGTCGGCGGTTCCGATGTCGAGATGATCGCGACCGGGGAAAGCGCCGGCAGCTATCGCGAGTTCGAGAACAAGGGCGGCGCCTTTGCAACCGTTCGGATGCTGACGGCCAACTGAGGCCGGGCCGCCGGGCCGGTTTCCGCCGCCCGGCCCTTTCACGAGGATCCCGTCATGACCCGACCCCAACCGTCGCCGGATCTTCTGGTGGTGCAGAACCTCGGCATCTCGTTCGGCGGCCTGAAGGCGGTCGACGGCATGTCTCTGACCATCCGGCGCGGCGGCATCAGCGGGCTGATCGGGCCGAACGGCGCGGGCAAGTCCACGCTGTTCAACCTGATCGCAGGCTATCACCGGCCCACCACGGGCCGGGTGTGGCTCGCGGGCGAGGACATCACCGGCCTGCCGCCGCATGTGCTGTTCGGCAAGGGCCTGCTGCGCACCTTCCAGATCGCGCGGGAGTTCTCGACCCTGACGGTGCGGGAAAACCTCATGATGGTGCCGGGCGGCCAGCTGGGCGAAACCTGGTTGGGCGCGCTGCTGCGCCCCGGCCGGGTCCGGGCCGAGGAACGCGCCCTGCGCGCCAGGGCCGACGAAATCCTGGAATTCCTTCAGATCACCCATGTCGCCGGCCTGCCCGCGGGCGGGCTGTCGGGCGGTCAGAAGAAGCTGCTGGAACTGGGCCGCACCATGATGGTCGATCCCAAGATCGTCTTTCTGGACGAGGTCGGCGCGGGCGTGAACCGGACGCTGCTTTACGCCATCGCCGACGCCATCCGCCGCCTGAACAAGGAACGTGGCTATACCTTCTGCCTGGTCGAACACGACATGCAGTTCATCGCGGATCTCTGCGACGACGTGACCTGCATGGCCCAGGGGCGCTGCCTGGCGCGCGGCACCGTGGAAACCATCCTGTCGGACGAGGCGGTGATCGCCGCCTATCTGGGCCGGGGCCGCGCGGCCAAGGGCATGGGCCTGGCCGGAACCCCGATCGAAGCGGGGGTCGCATGAGCTTCCTTCTGGCCGAGAACATGACCGGGGGTTACGGCGGCCCGCCGATCCTGAACGGCTGCACCATCGCCGTGGACCGGGGCCAGGTGGCCGTGATCGTCGGGCCGAACGGCGCGGGCAAGTCCACCGCCATGAAGGCGGTTCTGGGGATGCTGCGGCTGACGGCGGGGCACGTCGCGCTGGACGGGCGCGACATCACCGGCCTTCCCCCGCAGGCGCGCATCAGGGCGGGCCTGGGCTTCGTGCCGCAGACCGACAACGTCTTTCCCGGCCTGACCGTGTTCGAGAACCTGCAAATGGGCGCCCTGCTGCGCACCGACGCCATTGACGGCACGCTGGACGAGATCTTCGCGCTGTTCTCGATCCTGGCCGACAAGCGCCACCAGCCCGCAGGCCAGCTGTCGGGCGGGCAGCGCCAGCAACTGGCCGTCGGGCGGGCGCTGATGACCAGGCCCTCGGCGCTGCTTCTGGACGAACCGACCGCCGGCGTCAGCCCCAACGTGATGGACGAGTTGTTCGACAAGATCACCCGCATCGCCGCGCAAGGACTGGCGGTCCTGATGGTCGAACAGAACGCCGCGGGCGCCCTGGAGATCGCCGATACCGGCTTTGTCCTGGTGCAGGGCGCCAACCGCTTCACCGGCACCGGGCGCGAACTGTTGGCCGACCCCGACACCCGCCGCAGTTTCCTGGGGGGCCGCGCATGACCGACCTGCTGAACGGGCTGGCGCATCTGACCAGCATGCTGATCATCCCCAGCCTGGCCTATGGCAGCCAGCTTGCGCTTGGCGCGCTTGGCGTCACGCTGATCTTCGGCGAGCTGCGCTTTTCCAGCTTTGCCCATGCCGAGGGACTGTCGATGGCCACCGCCGTGACCATCCTGTTCACGGTCTGGTTGCAGGGCATGGGCGTGTCGCTGGGCGTCCTGCCGACCGCGCTTCTGGGGATGGGGCTTGCCATGCCGGCGATGGCGCTGGTCTTCATCGGCACTGACCGGGCGCTGTATCGCCATTTCCGCCGCGTCAACGCCCGGCCCGAGGTGTTCATGATCGTCTCGGCCGGGGTGATGCTGATGATGAGCGGCGCGATCCGGCTGGCGATCGGCGCGGACGGCCGCGAATTCGAGGACGGCGAGCGGTTCATCCTTACCGCGCGGGGGTTTCGCGACTGGTCGGGGCTGGCGGAACCGCTGGTTCTGAAAACCTCGCAGGTGCTGACGATCGGACTTGCGGCCCTGGCAACGGCGGCGCTGTTCTGGTTTCTGAACCGCACGCAGGCGGGCCGGTCGATGCGCGCCTATGCCGACAACCGCAACCTGGCGCTGCTGTAGGGCGTCGATCCCGACCGCATCGTGCGGCTGACCTGGGTGCTGGTCGCGGTGCTGTCGGTGCTGGCGGGGGTGCTGTTCGGGCTGGACAAGGGCTATCGCCCCTTCGTCTGCCAGCAGCTTCTGCTGCCGATGTTCGCCGCCGCCGTGGTGGGGGGCCTTGGCAGCCCGGCGGGCGCGATCGCGGGCTCGATGATCGTGGCGTTTTCCGAACTGACGCTGACCTTCGCCTGGAAGAAGGCGCTGACCTATGTCCTGCCTGCGGCCTGGGCGCCCGAGGGCATGGTCCAGGCGCTGTCCACCGAATACAAGTTCGCCGTCTCTTTTCTGATCCTTGTCATCGTCCTGCTGGTGCGCCCGGCGGGCCTGTTCGGAAAGGTGGCCCGATGAGCCGCGCCGTTCCGCCTTTTGCCGCGATGGCTGCGGTTCTGCTGGCCGTGGGCTGGCTGCAAAGCTGGCAGCTGTCGCTGACCATCCTGAACCTGTGCCTGATATCCGCGGTCATGGCCCTGGGCGTCAACGTGCAATGGGGCGTGGCGGGAATGTTCAACGTGGGCACCATGGGATCGGCCGCCGTGGGCGGGCTGGCGGTGGTGCTGGTCTCGGCCCCGCCGGTGCGCGCGGCCTGGGCCGCAGGCGGCGGCGGGCTGCTGGCGGCGGGGGCGGTGCTGCTGGCGACGGCGGGCATCGCGTCGGTTTTGTGGCGGCGCATGGGCGGGCAATCGCTGCTGCGCGGCGCCGCCGTGGGCGCGGTCGTGCTGCTGGGGCTGGCGGTGTCGCGGCACTGGTTCCTGCCCGCCGCCGCCGCCGTCGAATCCGTGGACGCCGCCAGCACCGGCTATCTTGGCGGGCTTGGCCTGCCGGTGGCCTTGTCCTGGATCGCCGGGGGGCTGCTGGCCGCCGTTGTGGCCTGGCCCATCGGGCGGCTGACGGCGGGGCTGCGGTCGGATTACCTGGCGGTCGCGACCTTCGGGATCTCGGAAATCGTTCTGGCCGTGCTGCGCAACGAGGAATGGCTGGCCCGCGGCGTCAAGAACGTGACCGGTCTGCCGCGTCCCGTGCCCTTCGAGGCCGACCTGCAAGCCGCCCCCTGGGTGCGGGATCTGGCGCTGTGGCTGGACTGGCCCGGGCGCGACGCCGCCTCGGTCCTGGTGAAGCTGGCCTATGCGGCCTGGTTCCTGGCGGTGCTGCTGGCGATCTGGTGGGCGCTGGAACGGCTGGCCCGCGCGCCATGGGGCCGGATGATGCGCGCCGTCCGCGACAACGAGGAAGCCGCCCGCGCCATGGGCAAGGACGTGGCGCGGCGCCACTTGCAGGCCTTCGTGCTGGGGTCCGCCATCGTGGGCGTCGGCGGCGCGATGCTGGTGACGCTGGACGGCCAGTTCACCGCCGGAGGCTATCAGCCGCTGCGCTTCACCTTTCTGATCTGGGTGATGGTCATCATCGGCGGATCGGGCAACCACAAGGGGGCCATCCTTGGCGCGTTCCTGATCTGGTTCGTCTGGGTGCAGGCCGAAACCGCGGGCCTGTGGCTGGCCGCGGCGGCGGCGGCAGCCCTTTCCCCCGAAAATCCCGTGCGCCTCGCGCTCGTGGAAGGGCCGGCCCAGCTTCGCTATGTGGTGATGGGCCTGATCCTTGTTCTTGTCATGCGCTTCGCCCCGCGCGGGCTGATCCCCGAAACAACCCCGGAGTCCCCCCGATGAATGCCGACCTGCTGGCCCCCTATGATCTGACCGGCCGCGTGGCCCTTGTCACCGGCGGCGCCGGCGGCATCGGCCGCGCCTGCGTCGAGCGGCTGGCCGCCTATGGCGCCACCGTCGCGATCAGCTGCATCGACGGCCTGGAAGACCCGGACGCCGTGCGCGGCGGCTTCGGCGACTTGGCCGTCACGGTGCATCCGCTGGACCTGCGCCGGGCGGATTCGATCCGGCGCTGCATCGCGGAGGTGGCGGACCGGCACGGCCGCCTCGACGTGCTGGTCAACAATGCCGCCGTGGGATCGGCCACCGTTGCCGCCTTTTCCGACGATCCCGGCGGGCAGGACAGCCTGATGCTGGCGATCAACGCCGACGGCACGCTGAAGATGTGCCAGCAGTTCCTGGCCCTGCCCGGCGCGCCGGGCCGCAAGCTGATCAACATCAGCTCGGTCGGCGGCGGCATCGCCGCTTTTCCCGGCTTCCGGCTGTCCGACGGGATGAGCAAGGCCGCCGTGTCCTTTCTGACCCGGCAGCTGGCGGCCGAGGCGGTCCATGCCGAGGTCGATGTTTTCGCCATCTGCCCCGGCGCCACCAATACGCCGATGTTCCACGCCAGCACCCTGTCCAAGCTGTCGCGCAAGGATCTGACGGCCTTTCTGTCGCGGCTGCCGAAAGGCCGGCTGATCGAGCCGTCCGAGATCGCCGCCCTTGTCCATTTCCTGTCCAGCCCGCCGTCGCGTGTCCTGCATGGCGCGGTTTTGGACGCCTCGATGGGTCTGGGCGTGCGGCCCGGCCTGATGTCGGAACACCGGATCCACTAAAGGGGAACGCCGCCATGACCACGGACTTCGACGCGACCCGCCGCGCCTTCGATCTGCCCGAAGGCGTCATCTATCTTGACGGCAACTCCCTGGGACCGCTGCCCCGGGGCGTGGCCGAACGGCTGGCGCGCACGGTCGCGGACGAATGGGGCCGGATGCTGATCACCGGCTGGAACCGGGCGGGCTGGATCGGCCTGCCCGCGCGCGTCGGCGACCGCATCGCCCGCCTGGTCGGGGCCGAGCCGGGCAGCGTCGTGATGGGCGACACGCTGTCCGTCAAGGTTTATCAGGCGCTGGCCTCGGCGCTGGACATGAACCCCGGACGCCGGGTGATCCTGTCGGACACGGGCAATTTTCCGTCCGACCTGTACATCGCCGACGGCCTGGCCCGCTCGCTTGGCCCCGACATCCGTCTGAAGCTGGCCGAACCCGAGGCTCTGGCCGCCGCCCTGGACGACAGCGTCGCCGTGCTGCTGGTGACCGAGGTGGACTATCGCACCGGGCGGCGGCACGACATGGCGGCCCTGACCGCCCGCGCGCAGGAACTGGGCGTCCTGACCGTGTGGGATCTGGCCCATTCCGCCGGGGCCTTTCCGGTGGGGCTTGCGGCCTGCAACGCCGACTTCGCGGTGGGCTGCACCTACAAGTACCTCAACGGCGGACCGGGCGCGCCGGCCTTCATCTATGTCGCCCCGCGCCACCAGGACCGCGCCCGGCCCGCCTTGTCGGGCTGGATGGGGCACGAGGCGCCCTTTGCCTTCGACCTGGACTACCGCCCGGCCCCGGGCGTCGAACGGATGCGCGTGGGCACCCCGCCGGTCCTGCATCTGGCCGCCCTGGATGCCGCGCTGGATGTCTGGGACGGGGTGGACATGGACGACCTGCGCGCCCGGTCGCTGGAGCTGGGCGACCTGTTCGTCCGCCTGGTCGAGGCCGATTGCCCCGACCTGATCCTTGCCACCCCGCGCGACCACGCCCGACGCGGCAGCCAGGTGTCGTTCCGCCATCCGCAGGGTTACGCCATCATGCAGGCGCTGATCGCCGAGGGCGTGATCGGCGATTTCCGCGCCCCCGACATCCTGCGCTTCGGCCTCACGCCGCTTTACGTGGGCCTTGACGATGTCCGGCGGGCCGCCGCCGTCCTGGCCCGCGTCACGGCGGACCGGCTTTGGGACAGGCCCGAATTCCGCAGACCCGCCGGCAGGGCCGTGACCTGACCGGCCGCCGCTTTCCCCGGCCTGGGCGCCGTCGCGCCACGGGCGGCTTTTCATGGGAGTTCCCGACATGCTTGGACCGACCGGCCACAAGGACAGTTTCACGCGCGACCGGCTTCCGCCGCCCGAAGCCTGGCCCCGGATCGACCTTGCGGGCTTCGATTACCCCGATTGGCTGAATGCCGGGGTCGAGCTGACCGACCGGATGGTGGATCGCGGCTTCGGCGGCCGCGTGGCGCTGATCGGCAACGGCCGGTCGCGGACCTACCGCGAACTGGCCGACTGGACCAACCGCATCGCCCGTGCGCTGATCGAGGATTACGGTGTCCGGCCCGGCAACCGCGTGCTGATCCGTTCGGCCAACAACCCGGCCATGGTGGCCTGCTGGCTGGCCGCGACCAAGGCGGGGGCGGTGGTGGTCAACACCATGCCCATGCTGCGGGCGGGGGAACTGGCCAAGATCGTGGACAAGGCCCGGATCAGCCACGCCTTGTGCGACACGCGCCTGATGGACGAGCTGGCCGCCTGCCGGAAAGGCAGCCGTTTCCTGCGCACGGTGGTGGGTTTCGACGGCACGGCGAACCATGACGCCGAACTGGACCGCGCAGCCCTGGGCAAGGACGCGCGCTTTACCCCGCCCCCCGTCGGGCGGGACGACGTGGCGCTGCTGGGCTTCACCTCGGGATCGACGGGGGAACCGAAGGCCACGATGCATTTCCACCGCGACCTGCTGATCGTCGCCGACGGCTACGCGCGCGAGGTGCTGGGGGTCACGCCCGACGACGTGTTCGTCGGCTCGCCGCCCCTGGCCTTCACCTTCGGACTGGGCGGCCTTGCCATTTTTCCCCTGCGCTTCGGCGCGGCAAGCGCGCTGTTGGAGCAGGCCAGCCCGCCCAACCTGGTGCGGATCATCCAGGAACACCGCGCCACGGTCTGCTTCACCGCGCCCACCGCCTATCGCGTGATGCTGAAGGCGATGGAGAACGGGGCGGATCTGTCCTCGCTTCGCGCGGCGGTCAGCGCGGGCGAAACCCTGCCCGCGCCGGTTTATCGGGAATGGATGGCCAGAACCGGCAGGCCGATGCTGGACGGCATCGGCGCGACCGAGATGCTGCACATCTTCATCACCAACCGTTTCAACGACCACCGCCCCGGCTGCACCGGCCGTCCGGTGACGGGCTATGAGGCCCGGATCGTCGGGCCGGACATGCGGGAACTGCCGCGCGGCGAGGTGGGGCAGCTGGCGGTGCGCGGGCCGACCGGCTGCCGCTACATGGCGGACGACCGGCAGCGCGCCTATGTCCGCGACGGCTGGAACCTGACGGGCGACGCGTTCTGGCAGGACGGGGACGGCTGTTTCCATTTCTCGGCCCGCACCGACGACATCATCCTGTCGGCGGGCTACAACATCGCCGGCCCCGAGGTCGAGGCCGCCCTGTTGACCCATCCCGCGGTGCGCGAATGCGCGGTCATCGGCGCGCCCGACGCCGAGCGGGGCCAGATCGTGCAGGCCCATGTCGTGCTGGCGCCGGGGCACAACGGCGATGCGCGGATGGTCAAGGACTTGCAGGACCATGTGAAAACGGTGATCGCGCCCTTCAAGTATCCCCGCAGCGTGATCTTCGCCGCGACGCTGCCCAAGACCCAGACCGGCAAGATCCAGCGGTTCCAGCTGCGCCAGCCGGACAGAGCGGGCCAGGAGGGAGCGAACGGGATTGACTGATTGGGACGACGCCTTCGCCAACGCGGCCCACATCCCCGGCGCGGATGCGATCGTCGCGTCCTGGCCCCTGCGCGCCAAGGCCTTTCGCCGGTCGGGCGTGCGGATCGACAGGGACATCCGTTATGGCCCCAGGCCCCGCAACCGGCTTGACCTGGTCTGGCCCGAGGGCGCCTGCAAGGGGCTGGTGGTGTTCGTGCACGGCGGGTTCTGGCTGGATTTCGACAAGTCCGACTGGACCGACCTGGCCCAGGGCGCTCGGGCGCATGGCTGGGCGGTGGCGCTGCCCTCGTACACGCTTGCGCCCGAGGCCCGGATTTCGGACATCACCGCAGAGATCGGCGCCGCCGTCCGCGCCGCCGCGTCCCGGGTCGAGGGGCCGGTCCGCCTTGTCGGCCATTCGGCGGGCGGGCATCTTGTCGCCCGGATGGTCTGCGACGACAGCCCGCTTGATCCCGCAACGTTGAATCGCGTCGAAAAGGTATTGACGATCAGCGGTCTGCACGATCTGCGCCCGCTGCGGCACACGCGGATGAACGCGGTGCTTGGGCTGGCGGCCTGGGAAGCGGCCCGGGAAAGCGCGGCCCTGCATCTGCCCGTGGCGACGATCCCCGTCACCTGCTGGGTCGGCGCCGGGGAACGGCCCGAATTCCTGCACCAGACCCGCCTTCTGGCGGCCCTGTGGCACGGAACAACGGCAACGCGGCTGGTCGAGGAACGGGGAAAGAACCATTTCTCGGTCCTGGACGGGCTTGGCGACCCGGAATCGCCGATCGTGGCGGAATTGCTCGATCGCTGCGGTCGAAGCCTTGCACGGTTTTTGCCGCAATGACGTGGCCGGACCGCCGGACCGCCGCCTGCGCCTGCGCGCGCGTGCCCCCCGGCGCCGGAACGGACGGCCGACAAAGGCGGCCGGGCGGGCATGTCGGCCCGCCCAGCCGTTCCGCCGCGCCCGTCAGGCGTGGCGGGCCAGGATGTCCAGGATCGGCACCCTGGCGCCCAGCCGGGCGCACAGCAGGGCCGTGCCGCTGATCTTGCGCTGCGCGAACAGCATTTCCGCGGGGGGCAGGTGCCAGCTGTCCCGGTCCGCCAGAAGGGGGGCGGCGCGGTCGCGCAGATGGGCCGCGACGGAGCGGTCGGCAAAGTCGAACACGCCGCCGCGGCTGTCCTCAAGCCGCGCCAGCACCAGGCCGATCATCGCCTCGATGGCCGCGCCGTGGCGGCGGTCCTGCGCGGCCGAGATCAGGTCCGCCGATCCAAGCGCCTCGCGGACCCGGGCCGCGTCACCCGACAGCCCCGCCCGCAGCAGCGCGCGCCACGAGGCGGCCGTTTCCGGGGCCACAGGACGCACCGCGCCGAAGTCCAGAAGAACGATCCGCCCGGTCTGGGCCTGCCAGCGGTAGTTGGCGAAGTTCGGATCGGTCTGCATCAGCCCGAAGTCGAACAGCTCGCGCAGCACAAGGTCGATCAGCGCGCCGAGGGCGGCGTCGCGCTGCTCGGCGGGGGCCTGCGCCAGCGTCTCGACCGGCGCGCCCGCCTGAAAGGTCATCGGCAGGACGGCGGGGTGCAGCAGATCGTCCACGGGGCGCGGCACCGCGAAGCGGCTGTCGCCTTCCAGCAGCGCGGCATAGCGGAGCATCTGCCGGGCCTCGCGCAGGTAGTCGGCTTCCTCGCGCAGCTGGCGCTTGGCCTCGGCCAGGTGCGGCGCGATGTCCAGACCCGGCGGCAGCAGCCCCGACAAGCGCAACAGCGTGGCGACATTGTCAATGTCGGCGTCGATGCTGGCCGCCACGCCGGGATACTGCACCTTGACCGCAAGCTCCTGCCCCGAGGGCAGAACCGCCCGGTGGACCTGCCCGATCGAGGCCGCCGCCAGGGGACGGGCCTCGAACCGGGCGAAGCGGCGGCGCCAGTCCGGTCCCCAGGCCTGGACCAGCGCGGTGTCCAATTGGCGGGGCGGCATCACATGGGCCTGGTCGCGCAGCTGCGCCAGGATCGCCGTCAGTTCGGGGGGCAGCAGGTCGCCCGCGTCCATCGACAGCATCTGGCCCAGCTTCATCGCCGCCCCGCGCAAGCGCGACAGCTGCCCCGCCACCCTGCGCGCATAGGCGGGCGTCAGCAAAAGGTCGGGCAGTTGCGGGCGCTCTCCGCGCGCAAGGCGGCGGACGCCTTCGCCCAGGACGCCGGTGGCGACGCCCCCCGCGATCTGGCCAAAGGCGGCAAGCCGTGCAAGCCGGGCCGAGGGCACCGGACGGGATCGGTCGGTCATGCGAAAACCCCTGCGCTTCACGCTCGACATGGGGCCGCGCCGGGGCAAGCGCCAGGGGGGCGCGATGTCGCAGGGCGGGATGCCGCGGGGACGACCGTCTGGATGCTGGGGATCGTCAGCCTGCTGATGGACGTGTCGTCCGAAATGATCAACGCGCTGCTGCCGCGTATCTGGCTGGAGGCCGGGGGGCCTCGGCCCTGGCCATCGGGTTCATCAAGGGTCTGTCGGTCGTTGTTGCGACCGCCGCCAAGTTGCTGTCGGGCATCCTGTCCGACATGAGCGGGCGGGACAAGCCGCTGGCGGCTGCCATGACGCCATGGACCTATGTGCTGGGTACGGTGCTTTGGGGATTGCACATGGGGTTCTCGCAAGGGCTGTTGGGCGGGATGATCGCTGCCGCCACGCCCGATCACCTGAAGGGCAGCGCCTTCGGCACGTTCAATCTGGTGACGGGTCTTGTTGTTCTTTCGGGAAACACCCTTGCCGGGTGGCTGTGGCACAGCGCGGATTCCGCGGCGCCCCGCGCATAGTTGCCCTCAAACGCGGGAGCGTCCGCCCGGACGCGCTGGTCAGCATCGGCACCTCTGGCCCGTCATCCTCGGCCGCCGCGCGGTGCCCGCGCCGGCCCGTGCTGCGGCGCCTGACCGGCGGCGAAGACCAACCCGCCGTCAGGCGCGCCACGGGCGTCGGCTGGTGCTTGCCACCCCCCATCCGGCCCGGATGCGGTGGATTGCCATGGCCGTCTGTCGGATCCCGGCCTGCGGGGCCAGGAAGCGCCGTTTGGCCCGGCTTTGCAAGATTATTGACTTGTTCAGTCGGAATACATAGGCGCGCGGCACCAAGTGGAGGCCGCTCGTGTTCATCTCGCCCGATAGCTTAGCCGCCTTCCCGGACAATCCGTGCCTCATCCAAGGCAACCGCGTCCTGAGCTATGCGGACCTGGCGGCCTCGGCGCGGCAGTTCGCGCGGCGGCTTCCCTTTCGGCGCGGGCTGATCTCCATCGAGATGGCGCCCGCCCCGGCGGCGATCTCGGCCTATGTCGGCGCCTTGCAAGCGGGACATGCCGTGATGCCGGTGCCCTTGGCGGACCCCGAGACCGCGCGGCGCCTCGAGCAGCGTTTCCGCCCCCATGCCAGCTGGCGTCGGATCGGCGGCCGCTGGAAGCTGTTGCTCCATGAAAACCCGGCGCCCCTTCATCCCGATCTGGCGCTGTTGCTGCAAACATCGGGCAGCACGGGGCAGGGCCGGGGCGTCCGCCTGTCGGCAGGCGCCGTGACGGCCAATGCCGAGGCGATCGCGGAATACCTGCGGATCGGCCCGCAGGACCGGGCCGCGCTGATCCTGCCGTTGCATTATTCCTATGGCCTGTCTGTTCTTCATTCCCACCTGGCGCGTGGCGCAAGCCTTTGGCTGGCCGGACAGGCCGTTCTGGATCCCGGTTTCCGCGATGCCCTGGTTGCGTCCAAAGCCACCAGCCTGGCCGGGGTGCCGCACCACTTCACCCTGCTGGAAAGCGTCGGCCTTGATGACGATCTGCCGGAAGGACTGTCTTGCCTGACCGTCGCAGGCGGCGCCATGAAACCCCAGGCCGTGCGCCGCTGGGCCTCGGCCATGGATGCCCGCGGGGGCCGCTTTGTCGTCATGTACGGCCAGACCGAGGCCACCGCCCGCATCGCCTGGCTGCCGCCCGAGCGGGCCGGCGCGGCGCCCGATGCGATCGGACAGGCGATTCCCGGCGGCACCCTTTGCCTGCGCGACGAGGCGGGGCGGGAACAGACATCCCCCGAAGCGGAAGGAGAACTGGTTTACCGGGGCGCCAACGTGATGATGGGCTATGCCGAGACCGCCGAGGACCTGGCGCGCGGCCCCGAACTGGATGAGCTTGCGACGGGCGATCTGGCGCGGCGCGGGCCGGACGGGCTTTACCGGATCGTCGGGCGCCGGTCCCGCATGTCGAAGATCGCCGGCCTGCGGATCGGCCACGACGCCTTGGAACGCGCCCTGGCCGAGGCCGGACAGGAGGTGGCCGTCTGGGGCGACGACGAAACGATCTGGGTGGCGGCGGCCGACCCGTCGGACGGCCTGGCCGCGCGGGCGGCACGGCTGGCCGGGATACGCAAGCAGCACATCGTGATCGTCGCCTGCCCGGACATGCCGCGCCATCCCAACGGCAAGATCGACTATCCGGCGCTGAAACGGCTGGCCGCGCCCGCACAAGCGGGAAAGCTGCAAGACATCTTTGCGCGCAGCTTCGCCCCGCGCCCGGTGCGCCGCGGCGACAGCTTCGCGGGCCTTGGCGGCGATTCGCTACAGCATGTCGAGATCTCTCTCCTGCTCGACCGGCACCTGGGCGGATTGCCGGAGAACTGGGAGCAGATGAGCATCGCGGCCCTGGAGGACCGATCGGCCGGACAGGCCAGCCGGATCCCGATGCCGGTTCTGGCGCGTGCGCTGGCCATCCTCGCGGTTGTGGTTTCCCATCAGACGCTGTGGCCCGTGTACGGCGGGGCGGCCGCCATGGTGCTCTTGCTGGGAATGAGCGTGGCTTGCCATCGGCGCGAGGCTCTGGTCCAGGGCGACGCGGGGCGGTTCCTGCGGCCGACCCTGCGGGTGCTGGTCCCCTATGGGCTGATCGTGTCGGGATACGCCCTGGCCTGGCAGCAGGTCCCCTGGGCCTCGGTGTTTCTTGTGGGGAATGCGGCGCTTGTCACCCCGGAAACGCACCTGATGCTGCCCTATCTTTACTGGTTCGTGGAAGCCTACATGCAGATGAACCTTCTGCTGCTGGCGATCTTCATGTCGCGGGGCGCGCGCGAATGGCTCCGCCGGTCGCCGCTGGCGGTCGGCATGGGGTTGCTGGGCTTGGGCGTCCTGCTGCGGGTTACGCTGCCGGAGTTCCGGCCGCTGCCGGACGGGCGGTCGCAATTTTCGATCCCGTGGGTCTTCTACCTCTTCGCGCTCGGCTGGTGCGTGGCGGTCGCGGACAAGGCGCGCCAGCGGCTGCTGGTGCTGCTGGCCGCAAGCGTGGTCCTGCCCGCGGCGGCCTGGCTCGGCGGCAACTGGCATGGCAGCTGGATCAAGTATCTGGGTCTTCTGGCATTGGTGGCTTTGCTGCTTTACGTGCCCCAGGTGCGCGCGCCGCGCGTCGCGGTAAGAAGCCTGCTGCATCTGGCGCGGGCGGCCTTTCCGATCTACCTGCTGCACCGCCTTGTTCCCGAGGTGCTGATGCCGCTTTGGGGGATCGACGGCGGGACGGCCCTGGCGGATGCCGTCGCCGTGGCCGGAGGCCTTGCCCTGGGTCTGCTGGCCGGCGCCGTGCAGGCGTGGCTGTGGGATGGCGCAAGGGGTTTGCCGCGGCATGGACGGTCAACGCCCCGGCCCATGTCCTTGCCGGGCCGAAAGCCGAAAGGACATCGTTCCACGGCGGCCCCTTCTCCATAGATGCCGGCAGGAACAGGCGGCCAGGCGCGTCCGAGGCCGGGTTTGACAAGCTCCGCCAAGGGGAATGGCAGCGCTTTGGCGATCCTGCCCGGCGGCAGCCGCGCCATGCGGATCCACGGGATGGGGAATGCCGCGCGCCACGACGGGACAGGCGACCATGCCCCGGCCGCTGTCACGGGGCGGCACGGGGTCCGGGCGATCCCGGCGAAAAGAACGGGCCGCCTGCCGGGCGGCCCGTTTCATGCGCGCGGCGCGGCCGCCTTGTGCGGTCACTTCATCCGGCCTATGCGCTTTCTCAGCCATCCCGAGCCGATCTCGGCGATCAGCACCATGCCGATGATGACCAGCAGGATCGCCGCGACGCGGGTCGTTTCCAGCTGCTGCGTCGTGCGCTTCAGATACCATCCCATGCCGCCGCCGCCGAAAAAGCCCACCACGGTCGCGGCGCGGAAGGCCACGTCCCAGGTGTAGATGGCGATGCCGGTGAAGGCCACGCGGATCTGCGGGATCACCGCGTATTGGAACACCTGCAACGGCGTCGCCCCGGCCGAGCGCAGCGCCTCGACCGGACCCATGTCGATGGCCTCCAGTTCGTCCGAGAACAGCTTGCCCGCGAAGCCGATGCAGAACAGCGTCAGGGCCAGCGTTCCGGCCAGCATTCCGAAGCCCAGAACGGTGACGAACAGGATCACCCAGATCGTTTCGTGGATCGACCGGCAGCCGATGATGGCGAACCGGCCCAGCGGATAGGCGACGGCGCGGCTGACGGTGATGTTGCGCGCCGCCATCCAGGCCAGCGGGACCGAGATCAGCACCCCGAAGAACCCGCCCAGCAGGGACATTTCCAGCGTGCGCACCACCGAGCGGACGAAATCCGGTTCCGCGACATAGGCCATGTCGGGGGGCGAATACCGGGTCGCCAGGATCTCGGCCAGGCGCGGAAAGGCCCCCAGGATCCGCGACAGGTCGATGTTCAGGAACCGGACCGACCAGGCCAGAAAGACCAGGATCAGCGCAAGCGCCGCAAAGCGGATGGTCGAGCGGGGATGCCGGTACCGCGACCATCTGGCGGCGGGCACGGGGTGTATGGCGGTCATGGTCATGTCGTTTCCCCCTTCAGATCACGGCCTTGCGGGCGTAATGCGACACGACCTCGCCCAGGGCGACAAGCGCCAGCACAGTCAGCACCACCAGCGTCACGCCGCCATAGTTGAACATCGCCATCTGCCGGAAGAACACGAGGCCCAGGCCCCCGGCGCCCACCAGGCCCATGATGGCGGACCGGCGGATGTTGATGTCCCATTCGAAGATGATCGTGCCGATGATGACCGGCAGGATCTGCGGCACGATGCCGTAATACATCACCTGGAACTGGCTGCCGCCCACGGCGCGGATCGCCTCGACCGGCTTGTGGTCGATGTTCTCGATCGCCTCGGCGGTGATCTTGGAAATGAACCCGATCGAGCGCATGGCCACGGCCAGGATGCCGGGCAGGGCGCCCAGGCCCACGGCGCCCACGAACAGCAGCGCCCAGATGATTTCGTGGATCGACCGGCTGAGCACCATCAGGAACCGGCCGACCGGGTAGGCGACGGCCTTGCTGGGCGTGACGTTCGCCGCGCCCAGCCAGGCCACCGGCAGCGACAGCAGGCAGCCCAGGATGGTGCCCAGCGTGGCGATCATCAGGGTTTCCAGCGCCGGAATCCACAGCATGGGCAGAAGCGACCAGTCGATGTCGAAAAAACGCCCGAGCGCCGCGCCGATCCCAAGCGCGCCGCCCATCCGGCCCCAGTCGGTGTCGAACATGATGGTGTCGTGGACGCACCACGCCAGCAGCGCGACGGCCGCCACAACCAGGATCCAGTTGCCGACGCGCCGCCGATACACATGACGCTGCCAGGCGGCATGGTCGTTCGCGGCGGGAACAACGGACGCGTCCGCCATCACAGCACCTCCATCGCGTAGATCGCGTCCAGGTCCTGCTTGCGCATTCCGGTCGACGGCCCGTCGAACTTCTTCCAGCCGTCCTGCATCCCGATGATGCGGTTGCAGGTTTCCAGGGCCAGCTGCACGTCGTGGATGTTGCACAGCACCGGCACGTGCAATTCGTCGGCCAGTTCCCGGATCAGCCGCATGACATCGCGCGAGATCTTGGGATCCAGGGCGGAGGTCGGTTCGTCCAGCAGCAGGATTTCCGGCTTCTGCATCAGCGCGCGGGCAATGCCCACGCGCTGACGCTGCCCCCCCGACAGGGCGTCCGCCCGCTTGGCGACGTGATCCTGCAATCCCACCCGTTCCAGCAGGTGCAGCGCACGATCCACGTCCTCGCGCGGGAAGGCCTTGAAGAAGCTGCGGACCGGGCCGGTATAGCCCAGCCGGCCGGACAGCACGTTGTCCATGACCGACATGCGGTTCACCAGGTTGAATTCCTGGAAGATCATGCCGATCCGGCGGCGCAGGCGGCGCAACTGGCCGCCGTGCAGCGCCCGCACGTCCTGGCCGAACAGGGTGATCGAACCCTCGGTCGGTTCCACCAGCCGGTTGATGCAGCGGATCAGCGTGGACTTGCCGGCGCCGCTGGGGCCGATCACGGCGCAGAAATCGCCGCCGCCGACCGCGAAGTCGAGACCCTTGAGGATCATCGGCCCGTTGGCCGCATAGCTGACCTTGAGGTTGCGCACGTCCAGAACGGGCGGGCGTCCGCCGTTCGGCGCGCCGGGACCGGGCGCCCGGAAAGGTTCGTGGATCATTTCGCGGCCGCCTCTTCCGCCGCGACCAGCTTGCGGATGATGTCGTAATCGGCGTCCGTCATCGGCACGAACTTGGTCGAGTTGATGCCGTCGAAGAACGGCTGCGAGGCCGGATCCTCGTGCAGCGTCAGGAACGCGTCCTTGATCTGCGCCTTCACGTCGTCGCACAGGTCGCCGCGCATCACCATCGGATCCTGCGGGATGATGTCGGACTGCCACAGGACGCGGTAATCCTCGGTCGAGGCCAGGCCGCGGTCGATGACGTTGTCCAGCCGGTGGGTCGCGACAAAGGCGTCGTCCACGCGGCCTTCCTTGACCGCAAGGGCCGACTGGTCATGGCCGCCGGTATAGACCACCTTCGAGAAATAGTTCTCCAGGTCCGGCCCGGTGCCCACGACCTCGCCGAAGACCATGCGCGGCAGCAGGTTGCCCGAGGTGCTGGCGGGGTCGGCCAGCCCCAGCACGCTGCCCTTCAGCCCTTCGACATCCGCGATGGGGCTATCGGCCCTGGTGATCAGCACGGCCCGATAGCCCGCGCCTTCTTCCTGAAAATGCCCCTTCTTCTTCGTGTAGGTCGCGAAGACCTCCAGGTTGGGATCCTTTTCCTTGGCCAGGACATAGGAATTCGGCCCGTGCACCCCGATCTGCACCCAGCCGTTGATCATCCCCTCGATCACCGAGGCATAGGATGTCGGCATGAAGAATTCGACATCCTTGCCGGTCTTCTCCTTCAGCTTGGCCAGCAGCGGCTGATAGATGTCGACTTCCTGCGTGGTTTCCTCGGTCGGGATGATCGAGAAGACCAGCGTGTCGGGATTCGTGCAGTCCTGCGCGGCCGCGCCGGTCGAAAGACCCGCAAGCGCCGATGCCGCAAGAAACAGATGCTTCGTGAATTTCATGGTTTACCTCCCCTTTTGTGGGTTTGATGCGCCTGTCCGGGGAAAGCCTCCTCCGTCCCCGGACGGACGCGGATTGTTCAGGCGACCGCCTTGCGGGGATCCGCGCCCAGCCTGGCGGCAGCAAGAAGACTTTCCTTTGAACCGATGAAGTTCTGGCCGCGCTCGCCACCGATGGCGAGATCGACCAGTTCGCGGAACTCGGCATCGTCTACGCCGTAGTCGTGAAAGTTTGGCGACACGCCAAGCTTTTTCAGGAACTCCTCCAGTTGCGCGGCGGCGGCGTTGCCGGTGGCCCCGAAGATCGCCTGGATGCCTTCGGCGCAGATGCCCCCCTGGTCTGCGACGCTGCGGATGATCATCGGCAACGAGAACGAACAGGCGATCCCGTGCGGCACGTCGTGGCGCAGGGTGATCGGATAGGACAGCGAATGCGCGATGGCGGTCTTGGTGTTCGAGAAGGCAAAGCCCGCAAGCGTCGCCGCCCGCGCCATGTCGGCGCGCAGATCGACATTCGCCAGATCCGCCACCAGCCTGGGAAGGGTGGCGATCACCCCCCGCGCGGCCGCGACGGCATGGGCCATCGACACCGGGTTGGCGCTGCGGTTCCACAGGCTTTCCAGCGAATGCGACAGCGCGTCCAGGCCGGTCTGGATGGTCAGGCCCCTGGGCTTGCCGACCATCAGCGCCGGATCGACAAGCGAGACTTCGGGATAAAGGCCGCCATGCGCCAGCGAGAACTTGTTGCCTCCCTCGGCGTCCCAGACGGTGCCCCAGCAGGTGACTTCGCTGCCGGTTCCGGCGGTCGTGGGCACGGCGATCAGGGGCAGGGGCCGCAGCGTTTCGGCACCCGCCCGCTTTTTCAGAAAGGCCTCCATCGCGGCAAAGTCGCCCCGTGCCGCCGCAAAGACTTTGGCGGAATCGATGACCGATCCGCCGCCAAGCGCGACGATCACCTCGGGCTGGTCCTGCAGCGCGGCAAAGCGCGCGGTTTGTTCCGCCAGCAGCCGGATGTCGGGATTGGGCGCGATGTCGTCGATCACCAGGGCCGGGGCGCCCGCCTTGCCGCCCAGATCGGCGGCCAGGGCGCGGAAATAGTCGTCGGGATAGGTGATCAGGGCATAGCGGCGGCCCGCGATGGCGGTCGGCAGGTCCGAGAATATCCCGCTGCCGAAGCGCACTTGGACAGGGTTGCGATAGGTCCACACGGGCAGGATTCCTTGCTGTTTGAACATGGTCCCGACCACAGTGGCGCAGCATGGAAGTATTGACTAATACATATTTCTCACGCTTAGCATAGATAATGCCTATAGTGTTCGCCCATCTCCGCTCGTTCCACGCCGTGGCCAAGCACAAGGGCTTCACGGCAGCCGCCGACGCCCTGCATATCAGCCAGCCCACCGTCACCACCCAGGTGAAAGAACTTGAGGAACGCTATGGGGTCGAATTGCTGGTCCGGCGGGGGCGGCGGGTCGAACTGACCGATACCGGCGCGGCGCTTTACGACATCAGCCGACGGATCATGGGCCTTCACGACGAGGCCGAGGAGTTGCTGCAATCCAGCGGCAAGCTGACCACCGGACAATTGCGCCTTGCGGCCGTCGGTCCGTTTCACGCGACGGAAATGATCGCCCGGTTCCTGGCGCGCTTTCCAAACATCAAGGTCAGCATGCTTCTGGGCAATTCGGACCAGACGTTGCAGCGCCTGCTGACGCTGGAATCCGACATCGCCATCATCGCCCATGTCGTTGACGATCCGCGCGTGCATTCCGTGCCCTTCAGCACCCACGAGGTCGTGGCCTTTGTCAGCAGCGACCACCCCTGGAACCGCCGGCTGAACGTCGGCATCGCCGAATTCGCGGACCAGCCCCTGATCTGGCGCGAGAAAGGCTCGACGACGCGGCGCGCCTTCGAGGCCGCCGCCGCCGAAAAGGCCGTCCCGCTTTCGCCGCTGCTGGAGATCGGCAGCCGCGAAGGGGTCTGGAAGGCGGTCGAGCAGGGCTTGGGCATCGGCATCGTCGCCGATTTCGAATTCGTGGCCCATCCGCGGCTGCGGACCCTCAGGATTTCGGATGCCGACATCCGCACCGAATATCACGTCGCCTGTCTGAACGAACGCCGCACCTCGCCCAAGATCGCGGCTTTCATGGCCACTGTTCTTCAGTGAAATAGGCCGTGGCTATGGCTCCATTCAGACGATCAAGTTGACCTATGGATCCCGGCACTCCAGACTCGGGCATCCGCCTGTTGCCGGAGGAATGGATGACGACGCATTTTTCCCTTGTTCTTCTGCACCTCGCCGGGGCGGTCCTGCTGCTGCTTTACGCGGTGCAGCTTGTCCGCTCCGGCGTCGAGGCGGCGGCCGGCCCCCGGCTGAAGTCGCTGCTGGGCGGATCACGGGGCGGGGCGGTCCAGGCCGCTGCGGGCGGCACGGTGCTGGCGGTTCTTTTGCAAAGCTCTACCGCGGTCGCGATGCTGGCGTGCGGTTTCGCGACCTCGGGATTGCTTGGCGTCTCGACGGGCCTTGCGCTGATGCTGGGCGCCGATCTCGGGTCCGCGATCGTCGCCCGGATCCTCAGCTTCGATCTGCAATGGCTGATCCCGGTCTGCCTGTTCCTGGGCGGCATCCTGCACCTGAAGATGCGCAACGCGACGGCGCAGGAGATCGGCAGGATGGTGCTGGGCATCGGCTTCATCCTGTTGTCGCTGAACATGGTCGGCGGCGCGACGCAGCCCCTGCGCGAAGCGGGGATGCTGCAACCCGTGTCGGCCTATCTGGCCGAGGATTACATGACCGCCTTTCTGGCCGGCGCCGTTTTCACCTGGCTCATCCATTCCAGCGTGGCCTCGATCCTGATGATCGCGACCTTCGCGGGCCAGGGCCTGCTGGGCATCGAGGCCGCCGTGCCCATGGTGCTGGGCGCAAACCTGGGCGGCGGCCTGATCGCCTTCTGGCTGACGCGCGGCATGTCGGCCCCGGCGCAGCGCATCACCACCGGCAACCTGCTGTTCCGAGCCGTCGCGGCGCTGATCGGCCTTGTGGTGTTCGAGGCGGGGCTTTTGGACCGGCTGCTTCACGCGTCCGCCAGCGGGGTTGTCAGCTTTCACGTGTTTTTCAATGCCTGCCTGCTGGTCGCCGGTCTGCCCCTGGCGGCGGCGGCGGCGCGGCTGACGGAACGGCTTGTGCCCGACGCCCCGGCGGCCGGATCGGGCGACGATCCGCTGAAGCGGCGCGTCAGCGTGCTGGATCGTTCGGTCCTGGGAACGCCGCGGCTGGCGCTTTCCAGCGCGACGCGGGAACTGCTGCGCATGGGGGAACTGGTCGAGATCATGGCCCGGTCGGTCATGGAACTGTTCGAAAGCGGCGACCGGGCCGAGATCGCCCGCATCCGCGACATAGACGAGGCCGTGAACGCGGCGCATACCAACATCAAGCTGTATCTGGCCGAGGTCAATCGCGGCCTGATGACGGCCGAGGAAGCGCAGCGCAGCATTGAACTGACGGATTTCGCCATCAACCTGGAACATGCGGGCGACATCGTGGCCAAGCAGCTGCTGGTTCTGGCCGAGGAGCGGGCCGAGAAGGGCTGGCGCTTCTCGCCCGCCGGGTGGGAGGAGCTGAACGAGCTGCACCGGCACCTGCTGGACACCATGCATCTTGCGCTGAACGTGCTGATATCCCAGGACCGGCCATCGGCACGCCAGCTTGTCGCGGAAAAGGAACGGATGCGCGGCTTGGCGCGGCGCAGCCAGGACCGGCACCTGCAACGCCTGCGCCACGGCACCCCGGAAAGCATCGAAACCAGCGGAATGCATCTGGAGATCGCGCGGGGGCTCAAGGAATTGAATTCGCTGATGGTCACGGTGGCCTATCCGCTGCTGGCGCGCAGCGGCGATCTTCTGGGCAGCCGGCTGACGGCTGCCTCATCGTCGGAAGCATAGCTCGCGTCTATCGTTCCAATTCAGAATTGCGATTTAACATATGGATCCTGTTCCGGCACTACTGGGGCAAGCACTTGCGGACCCTTTCGTCAAACTCAGGACTCTGACATGAACGTTCATTCCCGCTCTGGGGTTGTTTCCAACGGCCGCGTTTACGGCTGGCCCGAGGTTTCGGCTGTTGTGATCTGCCTTGACGGCTGCGAGCCTGCCTATCTGGACGCGGCGATCGGGCGTGGCCTGATGCCGGCGCTGGAACGGATGCGCGAGGCGGGCACCGACCGGCTGGCGCATTCGGTGATCCCGTCCTTCACCAATCCCAACAACCTGTCCATCGCGACGGGCCGCCCGCCCGCCGTTCACGGCATCTGCGGCAACTATCTTTACAACCCCGCCACGGGCGAGGAGGTGATGATGAACGACCCGCGGTTTCTGCGCGCGCCGACGGTTTTCAAGGCGTTTTTCGACGCCGGGGCCAAGGTCGCGGTTGTCACCGCCAAGGACAAGCTGCGCGCGCTGCTGGGCCACGGGCTTGACGGCGCCAGCGGCCGGGCGGTGTGCTTTTCGTCCGAAAGGTCGGACACCGCCACCGCCGCGGAAAACGGCGTCGAGGACGCCAGCGCCTGGCTGGGCCGGCCGGTTCCCGAGGTGTATTCGGCCGAGCTGTCGGAATTCGTCTTTGCCGCGGGCGTCAAGCTGCTCAAGGAGTTCCGGCCCGACATCATGTATCTGACCACCACCGATTACGTGCAGCACAAGCACGCCCCCGGCACGCCCGAGGCGGACGCCTTTTACGCGATGTTTGACCGCCATCTGGCCGAGCTGGACGCCTGCGGGGCGGCCATTGTGGTGACCGCCGACCACGGCATGAAGCCCAAGCACCTGCCCGACGGCCGCCCCGCGGTGATCTATGTCCAGGATCTTCTGGACGGCTGGCTGGGCCGGGACCTGGCGCGGGTGATCCTGCCGATCACCGATCCTTACGTCGTGCATCACGGCGCGCTCGGCTCCTTTGCCACCGCCTATCTGCCCGGGGACGCGGACCGGGCCGGCATCATCGCCCGGCTGCGCGCGGTCAAGGGCATGACCGTTGTGATCGGCCGCGAGGAGGCCGCGGAGCGGTTCGAGCTGCCCGCCGACCGGATCGGCGACATTGTGATGATCTGTTCGGAAAACCTGACGCTGGGCACCAGCGCGCACCGCCACGACCTGGCCGCGCTGACCGAGCCGCTGCGCAGCCATGGCGGGCTGACCGAGCAGGCGGTGCCGTTCATCGTCAACCGCAGGATCGCGCTGCCCTCGGCGCCCGCCTTGCGCAACTTCGACGCCTTCTTTTACGCCTGCACCGCGGCGGCGGTCTGAGGAACGGCCATGCTGAAGAAAGCCCCCCCGATCGAAATCCGCCACGAAGCGATGCGCATCGCCGGGCGCAAGGTGGACACGGCCGACCGCGTTCCGGTTCATTATCCCTGGACAAACGAGGTGATCGGCACCGTGCCCGCCGGCACCGCCGAGCATGCGCGCGAAGCCTTTGCCATCGCCTCGGCCTATCGGCCGGTTCTGAGCCGGTACGAGCGCCAGACGATCCTGCTGAACGCCGCAAAGATCATCAGCGACCGCAAGGCCCGGCTTGCGCCGATCATCACGGCGGAACTGGGCATCTCGCTGGCCGATGCGCTTTACGAATGCGGCCGGGCCCATGATGTCTACACGCTGGCGGGCCAGATGTGCATCCACGACGACGGCGCGGTCTTTTCCTGCGACCTGACCCCCCACGGCAAGCAGCGCAAGATCTTCACCATCCGCGAGCCGCTGCGCGCCATCTCGGCCATCACGCCGTTCAACCATCCCCTGAACATGGTCAGCCACAAGATCGCGCCCGCCATCGCCACCAACAACTGCATCGTCGTCAAGCCCACCGAGCTGACGCCGCTGACGGCCTTGTGGCTGGCCGACATCCTTTACGAGGCGGGCCTGCCGCCCGAGATGCTGTCGGTTGTGACCGGCTGGCCCGCCGACATCGGCGACGAGATGATCACCAATCCCGGCATCGAGCTGATCACCTTCACCGGCGGCGTGCCGGTGGGCAAGATGATCGCGGCCAAGGCGGGCTACAAGCGGCAGGTGCTGGAACTGGGCGGCAACGACCCGCTGATCGTGTGCAACGACCTGTCGGACGCGGACCTGGCCCGCGCCGCCGATCTGGCGGTGGCGGGGGCCACCAGGAACTCGGGGCAGCGCTGCACGGCGGTCAAGCGCATCCTGGTGCAGAACGGCGTCGCCGAGCGCTTTGTGCCGCTGGTGGTGGAACGGGCCAGGGCCCTGCGCTTCGGCGATCCGATGGATCCGGCCACCGAGCTGGGCTGCGTGGTTCACGAACGCGCCGCCGAGACCTTCGAGCGCCGGGTCCACGACGCCGAGGCGCAGGGGGCCAGGATCCTTTATCATCCCGGCAGGCAGGGCGCGCTGCTGCCGCCGATCGTTGTCGATCACGTGCCCCATGACAGCGAGCTGGTGATGGACGAGACGTTCGGCCCCGTTGTTCCGATCGTGCGCGTGCCCGACAACGACGCGGAAACCATGCGGATCTCCAACTCGACGCCGTTCGGCCTGTCTTCGGGCGTTTGCACCAACGACTTCCGCCGGATCCAGGCATACATCGCGGGCCTGGAGGTCGGCACCGTGAACATCTGGGAGGTGCCCGGCTACCGCACCGAAATGTCGCCCTTTGGCGGCATCAAGGACAGCGGCAACGGATACAAGGAGGGCGTCGTCGAGGCCATGAAAAGCTTCACAAACCTCAAAACCTTCTCGCTGCCCTGGTGAGCGGGAACAAGGCCCCGACCCGACGGCGGACCTGTTCATCAACACGCCCTTCAAGACCGTCGGGCAGGAAATGCGCAGGCGTCTGGATCGGGAAGCCGATCAGCTGCCGGTGCTTGGGGTCGGGGCAGACACCTGGAGCCGCCATCGCGCCGGCATCATTCAATCGTTTCAGGGCCGCGAAGGCGGAGGCGGTCATCCTGCTGCCGGGGACGCCGAAAACCGGCCAGCACCGTGCCCGGCAGGGGGCGGCATGTCTGCCCGACATCATCAATGTCGCCGTCCCGCACGCCAAGCAGAACCCTTGCGCGGTGGGCTCGGCGGCTGCCAGGGCAGGGGCGGAAGCCAGCTTGCGGGTTTTGCGGCGAAAGCTGACGCGATCAAACGTGACCTGAGGTCAGGATCCGATTTGCCCGCTGCCAGGCCATTGCCGCAGCAGGGCAGACGGCTGCCCCGCAGCATGTCGTCTGGGATCCTCAGCCGCCGGTCGTCCACCTCGCAGCGTCATGCCGACCTTGCAGCCGCGGCAGAGACGCGCTTGTCACGTCGCGGCTTTCAGCCTCAGCCGCGCCTCCGGCTTTGCCGCCGTTTCCTTCCGCTCGCTGTGCCGGTCGGCAAGGAACCCCGAAAGGTCGCGGGTCAGCAGCGTGAACCTGAACAGTTCCTCCATGACATCGACGATGCGGTCGTAGTAGCTCGACGGGCGCATCCGGCCGGTCCCGTCGAATTCGTCTTGGGCCCTGGCGACCGAGGACTGGTTCGGGATCGTCGCCATCCGCATCCAGCGGCCAAGCACGCGCATCTGCTTCACGGCGTTGAAGCTCTGCAAGCCGCCGGACACCTGCATCAGCGCCAGGGTGCGCCCCTGGGCCGGCCGGATCGCCCCCATCGAAGGCGGGATCCAGTCGGTCTGGACTTCATCACGCCGGTCATGGCGCCGTGACGCTCGGGGCCGGTCCAGACCTGACCTTCGGACCACAAAGACAGCCCGCGCAGTTCCTGCACCTTCGGGTGCGAGGCCTCGGCATCCTTGGGCAGCGGCAGGCCGCCCGCATGGAAGACGCGCGTCTCGCAGCCGTTCGGCCCCCGACATAGCGAAGCGGCTGTAGGAGCGATCCCGCAGGCAACCGTAGAGCAGCAGGATGCGCGGCGGATGGGTTGCGCGCGAAACCGCGGGCTGGTCCGGCTGGCGGACCGCGCCGGGCGGCAGGTTCGGCAGGTCGGGGGTCATGCGCGGGCCTCGGACGCCACATCGTCGGGGAACCAGCGGCCGCCAAGCCGCAGGGCGACGTTGACCAGCCCGATCAGGACCGGCACCTCGACCAAGGGGCCGATCACGGCGGCGAAGGCCACCGGCGAGGCCAAGCCGTAGGCCGCGATGGCGACGGCGATCGCCAGTTCGAAATTGTTGCCGGCGGCGGTGAAGGCGATGGCCGTGGTGCGGGGATAATCGCGGGCGATCAGCCGGCCCATGGCGAAGCTGACCCCGAACTGGATGGCGAAATACAGCACCAGCGGCACGGCGATCCGCAGCGCATCCAGCGGCAGGCGCAGCACGTCCCCGCCCTTGAGGCTGAACATCGCGACAATGGTGAGCAGCAGCGCGGCCAGCGTGATCGGGCTGATCCTGGGCAGGAAAACCGCTTGATACCAATCGGCCCCGTTCCGCGCGATCAGGACGCGCCGGGTCAGAAGGCCCGCAACGAAGGGCAGGCCCAGATAGATCAGCACGGCCTCGGTGACGGTCCAGAAGCTGATGTCCACGACGCTGCCTTCCAGGCCGAACAGCGGCGGCAGCACGGTCAGGAACAGCCAGGCATAGGTCGAGAAGAACAGGATCTGGAAGATCGAGTTGAAGGCCACCAGCCCAGCGACATACTGGTTGTCGCCGCGCGCCAACTGGTTCCAGACCAGCACCATGGCGATGCAGCGGGCAAGGCCGATCAGGATCAGGCCGGTCATGTATTCCGGCTGGTCGCGCAGGAAGATGACCGCAAGGGCGAACATCAGCACCGGGCCGATGATCCAGTTCTGCACCAGCGACAGCGCCAGGACGCGCTTGTCGGCAAAGACCCGGTGCAACTCCTCGTAACGGACCTTGGCCAGCGGCGGATACATCATCAGGATCAGGCCGATGGCGATCGGGATGTTGGTCGATCCGACCGACAGTCCATGCAGGGCATCCGGCAGCCCGGGGAAGATCGTCCCGAGCGCAATGCCGAGCGCCATGGCCGCAAAGATCCAGAGCGTCAGATAGCGGTCGAGAAAGGAAAGCCGGGTGGCCGGGCGATTGGCGGTCATGACGGTGTTCCTTGATCAGGCCGGGCGGGTGCGGTTGCCCTGGGCATCCACGACCTGTTCGCCGTCTTCCTTGCTGAAGGCGGATTTCTGGGGCGGCAGCAGATCCAGCACCTGTTCCGAAGGGCGGCAGAGCCGCACGCCCTTGGGGCTGACCACGATGGGCCGGTTGATCAGGATCGGCTGCGCCACCATCGCATCGAGCAGCGCGGCATCGGACAGGGAACGGTCGCCCAGGCCAAGCTCGGCGAAGGGCGTGGCCTTTTCGCGCAGCAGGTCGCGGGGCGTGATCCCCATCCGGGCGATCAGCCGTTCCAGCATGGCGCGCGGGGGAGGCGTCTTCAGATACTCGATCACATGCGGCTCGATCCCCGCGTTGCGGATCATCGCCAGCGTGTTGCGCGAGGTGCCGCAGTCCGGGTTGTGGTAGATGACGACATCCATGGTCAGACGCTTTCGGTCAGGTCGGAGTCGCAGGCGCAGGTCAGCGCCGCGAGCGCAGGGGCGCAGATCTCGGGATGGCCTTGGCAGCAATTCTTCAAAAGAAAGCCGACAAGCCCGGCCAGGGCGGGATAAACGGCGCTGTAGATGATGAAGCGCCCTTCGCGCCGGGACCGGATCAGACCGGCATGTTCCAGATGGGTCAGATGAAAGGACAGCCGCGAGGTGGTCGCCCCGCCGAGGGCCTCGCCTATGGCGCCGGCGGCCATGCCGTCCGGCCCGGCCCGAACCAGCAGCCGCACCACGCGCAGCCGGGTTTCCTGGGACAGCGCCGCAAAAGCGGCCAAGGCTTGAGCCTCGTTCATCGAATCAACTCCTCAATTAGTAATGATATATTGATCTAATTTAGGCCGAGATCAAGAGGCTTCGGGATGGCCCGCCCTCCGGCTGCCGCGCAGGTCGCGCAGGCGCAAAGGCGCCCGGGGCCGGGATGCCTGCGGGCGGCAATACAGAACGGCAAGGCGGCCCCTTCACCGCCCGATGCGGTAGCCTGCGCCGCGGACGGTATGGATCAACGGCAGGTTGCCCTCGGCATCGACCTTGCTGCGGAGATACCGGATATAGACATCGACCACCTTCGAGCCCGGATCGAAGCCGTAGCCCCAGTTGTTGTTCAGGATCTGCGTCCGGCTGAGCACCGCCCCGCTATGTTCCATCAGATAGCGCAGCAGACCGAATTCCTTGGGCGTCAGGTCGATCGCGCGCGTGCCGCGGCGGACCTGCCGCGTTGTCGGATCCAGCACAAGATCGTCCACCTGAAGAACCGGGTCGAAACGGATGTCGGGCGCGCGCCGCAGCAGGGCCTCGACCCGCGCCACCAGTTCGTCAAAGGCGAAGGGCTTGGTCAGGTAATCGTCCGCGCCCGCGTTCAGCCCCTCGATCTTGTCGCCAAGCGCGTCGCGCGCCGTCAGCATCAGCACGCGCGAGGGAATGGCCTCGCTGCGCATCTGCCGGCATATCGTGACGCCGTCGAAGTCCGGCAGCATGCGGTCGAGAATGACCAGGGGATAATCCGCATTGCGCATCATCGCCATCGCGGTCTTGCCGTCACCGGCAATGTCGAGCGCGTGGCCTTCGGCCTTGAGACCGCGCGAAACGAAGCTGGCGATGCGGGGGTCGTCCTCGACAAGCAGGATCTTGGCCATGGGGTCGCCTCAGGGCAGCAGGGGAAGGTGGATACGTAATTCGGTCAGGTGGTCGGCACTGGAAAGCTCGATGCGGCCGCGATGCCCCTCGACGATCCACTTCGCGATTGAAAGGCCAAGCCCGCTGCCCGACTGACCCGAAGCCGTGGTCTGACGGGCGCGGTAAAAGCGGCTGAAGATATAGGGCAGTTCGGCCGCGGGAATTTCCGGGCCCGGATTGGCGACGGCGAAGGTCGCCGTTTCGCCCGTGCAGGTCAGCGACACCTTCACCGCGGCGCCCCGATCCGCGTATTTGATTGCGTTGTCCAGGGCGATCAGCACGGCCTGGGACAAGCGTCCGGCGTCCCCCTCGACCGGGCAAGGATCCGCGAGCGGCGAGCGTTCGATCAGCACGCCGCTTTCCTCGGCCAGAACGGCGGCGTCGAACAGGGCGATCTCGACCACGTCGCGCAGATCCAGGCGCTGCATGTCGAAGCGGATCGCGTCCACCTCGGCCCGCGCCAGAAACAGCAGATCCTCGACCAGCCGGGTCATCTGCTGGCAAAGCTGCACGATCCGCTCAAGGGTGTCGCGGTGTTCCTCGACCGTGCGGCTGCCGCCGCGCAGGGCGATCTCGGCCTCGCCGCGCAGCACGGTCAGGGGGGTGCGCAGTTCGTGGCCGATGTCGGCCAGAAACAGCATCCGCATGTGGTCCAGCTTCCGCAGGCGTGCGTTGGCGTCCTCCAGTTGCGCCGTTCGGCGCGACACCTCGTTTTCCAGGCCGACCTGGATGTCCAGCAGGGACGCGCGCTGCGCTTCCAGCCGGGCCGCCGCGTTGTCGACCTGGGCGGCGAGGCTGGCGAATTCATCGCGCCCGCGGTAATCCAGCCGATAGGCCAGGTTGCCGTCGGCGATCTCTCGGGTGGCGGATTCAAGGGCCGCGATGGGCCGGGTCAGCGAACGCGCCAGAAGCAGCGCGCCCACGGCCGAGATGACAAAGGCCGCCGCCGTCACGATGCTGATGATCCATTCCAATTCGCTTTCAAGCCGTTTCGTCCGGCTTTGATAAAGGCGCAGCTCGTTCTCCTCGTCGGCGATGGCGGCGCTGATATGCACTTCCAGGGTGGTATCCAGGCTGTCCTCGATCTCCTCGCGGAAAATCTGGATCGCCTCGTCCAGACGGCCCTGGTCGCGCAGCATCAGCAGGCGCTGCGTGCGCAAGTCGATGTCCTCGTAAAGCGACCGCATCAGGGCCACGCGCTCAAGCTCGACCCGTTCGCTTTCGCGGTCCTCGGGGATGGCGATGATCGACATCTCGTCGCGGATCAGCATTTCCAGCCGGTCCAGGCTGCTGTCCAGGCTGTCGCGCGCCTCGTCGAAATCGGCCAGCTCGGTCCGGCCCAGCAGCAGCAGTTCCGCCACGTTTTCGGAATAGCGGTTCATCGCGGCGGACATGCGGATCACGCTGTCAAGCTGCGATCCCGCCAGCCGGTTTCGGTCGAAGTAATAGTCGATCCTATCGACATAATGCCATGTGACCGCCGCCACGCTGAGCAGCATGGTCGTGACCAGGATCTGGAAGCTGATGATCTTCAGGCGGATCGTCATGGATCGGGATGGTCTCCTGGATGTGGTCGGAGAGTATCCGTCCGTCGGCAAAGGTCACGACGCGGCCCGAGGCGCGGATCGTTTCGGGGCGGTGCGCGACCACGATACGGGTCGGCGCCAGCCGGGCAAGGGCGTCGTTGACGGCGCGTTCGCGCGCCACGTCCAGGTGGCTGGTCGCCTCGTCCAGCAGCAGCAGCCCCGGCGCGCGATAGACGGCGCGGGCCAGCAGGATGCGCTGCTTCTGCCCGCCCGACAGCACCGTGCCCATGTCGCCGATCAGCGTGCCGTAGCCCATCGGCATGGCCGCGATGTCGTCATGGACCGCCGCCATCCTGGCGCAATCCTCGATCCGCTCGCCGTCCGGGTTGGCCGCGAAGAACGAGATGTTGTCCGCGACGGACCCGGCGAACAGCGTGTCGTCCTGCATGACAACGCCGATCATGCTGCGCCAGCGGTCGGGGCCAAGCCTCGACACCGGTTCGCCGTCAACCAGGATGGTGCCTTCCGTGGGGTCCAGAAGGCCCGCCATCAGCTTCAGCAGGGTGGTCTTGCCGCAGCCGGACGGACCGGCCAGGGACACCCATTCGCCCGCCTCGACCCGCAGGCTGATGTTGCGCAGGACCGGCGGATCGTTCGGGCTGTAGCGGAACGACACGTCCCGCAGTTCGACCGCGACGGGCAGAACGGGCCTGGCAGGCCTGGGTTCGCCGCGCGGCTCGGGGCGGGTCAGGGCGATGTCGGCCAGGCGCTCGGCATGAAGGCCGAGCATGCGCAGTTCGACCGCCGTGTCGATCAACCCGCTGACGCGGCGCAGGAACAGATCCTTATAGGCCAGAAAGGCCACCAGCAGGCCCACGGAAAAGCCGTTGGCCAGGATCATCCGCGCCGCCAGATAAACGACCAGGATGGTCAGCGCCCCCAGAAGCAGCATGTTGGCCGTCTTGAACAGCAGATCCAGGCGCTGCGTGACCAGTTGGCGGTTCACCGTTTCCACCAGCAGGTTCAGCCAGCGGGCGCGGCGGTCGTTCTGTCCGCCCATCAGCTTGATGGTCTTCATTCCGCGCAGGCTTTCCAGAAAATGGCTGTCGCGCCGCGCTTCCCAGATGATCGCCTCGGCCGAGGCCTGGCGCAGGGGCGCGTAGGAGGCCCAGCGGAGCAGCCCGTAGAGCAAGGCCCCGGCAAAGGCGACGGCGGCCAACACCGGCGCCAGCACGACCATCAGGATCAGCGTCAGCACGCACATCAGCCCGTCCAGGATCGCCACCACCAGATCGCGCGTGAGGGTTTGCAGGATCGTGTCCTGCGATTCGAAGCGCGACATGATGTCGGCCACATGCCGCGTCTCGAAGTAGCTGGCGGGCAGGTTCAGAAGGTGGCTGAACAGGTTCGTGCGCGCCTGCACCTTGAGCGAGGCGCCCAGCGTGATCAGCATCCAGCCGCGCAGGGCCGTGACGCCCGTTTGCAGCAGCAGCAGCAGGGCAAAGGCCGCCGCCAGCGTCGCCAGCAGGCCGCGGTCGGCCGAAACGATGGCGTTGTCGATCGTCAGGCCCAGGAACAAGGGCGCGATCAGCGCGAAGATCTCGATGGCCAGCGCCAGAAGCAGCAGGTGCCCCAAGGCGCGCCGCAGGCCGGTGATCTGGCCCAGCAGCGCGCGCAGCCGGATGCGCGGCGGCGCCTCGGCGGGCTCGAAGCCGCCGGTGGGGGTCAGTTCCAGCGCGACGCCCGTGAAATGGCGCGACACTTCGGTGAACGGCAGGCGGCGCACCCCGTCGGCGGGATCGTGGATGGTGATGCCGCCCCGGCCGACCGATTTCAGCACGACGAAATGGTTCAAGTCCCAATGCAGGATCGCCGGGGTCCGCAGCAGGCGCAGTTCCTCTAGCTCCAGCCGCAGGGGGCGCGAGGCCAGGCCGATGTGATCGGCCACCCCGATCACGTCCTTGAGCGTCGCCCCCTTCAGGGAAAAGCCGAAGCGGCGGCGCAACTCGGCCGGATCGGTGGCGCGGCGGTGAAAGCCCGCAACCATCGCCAGCGAGGCAAGGCCGCATTCCGCCGCCTCGGTCTGGAGGATCATCGGCAGCCTGCGCCGCAGTCCAAGGTTCAGTCCCGCGGCCCCGCTCATGCCGGCGCCCTGCCGCGCAGAGAATAAAGCGGGTCCATGACCCACTGCCACAGCCGCCGCGTTTCGATCTGGATGTCCGCCTTCAGCGTCATCCCGGGCTGAAGCGGCGCCGCTTTTCCATAGGCCATGGCGTTCTGCGCCCCGAGATCGACCGTCAGGCGGTAAACCGGCTCGCCGGTCGCGCCGAGCGCCGCAAGGGTGCTTGCGCCGCGCGACACTTCGGCCAGTTCGCCGGCGGCAACCGTCGCGCGTGAGACATCGCGGACCACGCCCTCGTATTGGCCGAACTTCTGGTGCGGATAGGCGTCGTACCGGATCAGCACGCGCTGGCCCGGTTCGACAAAGCCGATGTCGCGGCTGGCGCCGTAAAGCTGCGCTTGCAGGACGGTGCCCGCCGGGATCAGCGTCATCAGCGCGGCCGAACCATCCACCGCGTCGCCGGGGGCCGCCCGCAGCGCGGTCACGGTGCCGGGCCGGGTGGCCGTGACCACTGTTTCGCGCGCGGCTTCCGCCTCGGCCAGTTCCTGTTCCAGTTGGGCGATGGCGCGGTCGGTTTCGGCCAGTTGCAGCCTTTCGCGCAAGGGGCGTTCGGCGATCTCGGTCTTCAGTTCGACACGGGCGCGGTTCACGGTGGCGCGGGTGCGTTCCAGCGCCTGAAGCGAAAGCGCCTGATCGAAGGCGGCCTCCTCGGCCCGCTGCAAATCGTTCAGGGTGGACAGGCCGCGACCCTGCAAGCCGCGCAGGCGCGCGGCCGATGTTTCGGCCAGGGCGACACGCTGGCGTTGAAGCGCGAACTCCGCGTCCAGGCTCGCCGCCTCGGCCTCGATCACGGTCAGGCGGGCCTCCTGGGATTCGGCCTGGCGCGCGAACAAGGCGCGGTGGCTGTCGCGTTCGGCCGCAAGGCTGTCGCGGCGCGCCCGCAGCGCCCGAACGACCGCCTGCCTGGTTTCGCCGGTGCCGCTGCGCTGTTCGCCCGACAGAACGGCCAGCACGTCGCCGCGCCCGACCTCCTGCCCTTCCCTGACCAGGATCTGCGACAAGACGCCCTTTTGCGGCGCCACGACTTGCAGCAAGCCTTGCTGCGGCGACAGCCAGCCCGACAACCGCACCTTGCGCGTGTATTCGCCGAAGGCGATCAAGGCGACCACGCCCGAGACGATCAGCACGGCGAAAAGGGTCAGGACGCCGTGGGACAGGCGCGGCACCAGCAGGACCGTTCCCAGCCACCGGTCCTGCTGTTCGGCCAGCGCCTCATCACGGAACAGGGCAGAGGCGTCGTCGCGCATCACAGGTCTTCGATGTCGATCTCGGTCACGGAAAAGCGGACCTCGATCATCTTGCGCTTGCGCCGCACGGGCAGGACGGTGCTTGTCCGGGGATCGAAGAAGTCCTTCAGCAGCGGCGGGCGGCTGGCGCGGTAATAGAACGCCGGGTCGTCCACGACCGCACTGGCCGCGACTGCTTCAAGCTCGTCGCGGCGGCTGACCGTCTGGACGATGACCGGCGCAAAGGCGATCCCCGCCATCCGCATCGCCGTCGCGCGGTGATAACCGTTGTGCAGCACGATCCGCTTGCCCCAGCGGATGCCGCTGAGAAAGTTCGAGCCATGGCCGACAACGACGCCGACAATGCCCGCGACCGGCCCGCAGCGGCGAAGGCCGCTGACCCGATGGGGGCGCAGAAGGGTGGTTTCATGATAGCGCAGGTCCGTCGAATCCGACAGAAAGGCGAAGCGGTCGTGGCCAAGGCGGCGGCACTCCACCGCGGCGTCGCGCCGGTTTACAGGCTGGCAGAAACGGAACAGATCGGCGCCCGTTGCCGCGCCGTCCAGGCCGGCGGCCAGATCCTGCACGAAGGGCAGCGTCACATGGCGCTGGCTGACCACGATGCGGTCCAGCTCGACCATTTCGATCGTGGTGGCGACCCGGTCGAAGGTTTCGCGGAAAAAGTCCTGTTGCCGCAGATCCTCGGCAAGAGGGCGCATGTCCTTGGGCAGCTTGCGGCAGCGGATGCGGTCGGCAAGGCCGGCTTCGGTTTTTTCCAGCCCGGCCAGATGATCGTTCGCCTGGCGCCAGTCGCGGATGATTTCGTCGCGACGACGTTCGCCGCCCGCAAGGTCGCGGGCGACGACATCCAGATAATCGTTCAAGGGCGGCTGCCCCAGCAGCCACAGCTCGTCCTTCCCGGCCGCGGCAGAAGCCGTGACCGGGAACGGGTCGGCGAACTCGAAAGGCATGGGATCCTCCGTCCGAGGCTTCCCGGAGCCGTTAGGGGCACCGGGATGATGGTCACCGGTCAGCTGCGGCTGTTGTTGCGGCCGTTGCTGCGCGAGGCGCCGCTGTTGCTGGCGTTGCGGCGCTTCGGTTTCCGCCGGGCCTTCGCTTTCCTGCGGCCCTTGCCGCCGGCGCCATAGACTTGCTCGATTTCCAGTTCGCTCAGATCACGCATTTCCGTTCTCCTGTGGTTTGCGCAGGCATGCCTGCCGTGCCGGAAAAGGAAAGCAGGGCTTCCCGCCTGCGCCAACGCCCGCCCGCGGAATCGGGCGGATTCTTCGCGAATTCTAATCCGGCTCTTCGCTGCGGTTAATCTGAGGGTTTTTCGGCCCTGACCGCGGCACGGCCCTCCCCGGCGGCGGACAATGCCGAACCGCGTCAAGGGGATCGGGCTTGCGCTGTTGATCAGCCCCGGTCTTCCGGGTCCTGGCGGATAAAGAAACCCGTCACGGCTCGTCCCGCCACAAGCAGAAACCTGTCCGCCGACCTGGCGACCATCGACCGCGCCTGCGGCGCCTTGCGCATCGGGTCTGTCGGTCGGCCGTCGATACGAACCTCGTAGTGCAGGTTCGGCCCGCTGACGAGGCCAGTCGCGCCGACCGATCCGATCCGATCTCCGGCACTCACCTCGGATTCTGCGGCAAGGCCGGACGCGAACCGAGACAGATGCGCATAGCGCGTGACAACGCCGCCGCCATGGTCGATGTCGATCGTTCGTCCGTATCCTCGCATGGTGCCAGCAAAGATCACCTTGCCGGTCCCGGTTGCCATCACAGGGGTGCCTGTTTCCGCCGCGTAATCGACCCCCGTGTGCAGGCGCTGCACACCCAGAACCGGGTGCCGCCGCTTGCCGAAAACGGATGACAGGCGTGCGCCCGGGACGGGACGGGCCGTTTGCCTTACCGGCGTTCCGTCCTTGAACAGGATAAAGGGACGGTCCGCCGGGCCTGCCACCAGCTCGAAGATATGTCCGCCCAGTTCAAGCCGGGCATAGGATAGCGTGGGCTCTGCCATCAGCGTTCCGTCAGGCAGAGCATCTTCCCGCCAGATCAAGGCCAGGCGTTCCCGTCCCACGAGATCGCGACGAAAATCGACCTGCCCGGCCAGAAGCGCGGCAAGATCGACGGCAAAGCTCTCGGGCGCATCGTTCGCGGCAAGCGCCTCGTAAAGCGAGCCGTCGATCTCAAAGGTTTCGCGGCGGTCCCGACGTCGAACCTCGGTCCTGACCAGGGCAGCCGCAAGCGGCTTGTCGAAGTCCAGAACGATGTCGATGCCGTCAAGCGTCAGCAGCGACAGGCGTTCCAGACGCGCCGGATCATTCGCCGACACGCTCCACCTCAGCACTTGGCCGGGGCTGAGGGTGGAAAGGTCGAAAACATCGTCGATGGCCAGCGCCGCCTCGATGCGCGTTTTGGCGGCGATGCCGGCATCGGACAGGATTTCGTCCAGCGTATCCCCGGGAACGACCTCGTGGCGCGACACGGAAACCGCCGACCGCGCCTTTGTTGCCGTCTCGGCCGGCGGTTGGGCGTGCAGGGGTGCCGTTGCCGAAACGATGCCGGCAAGAAGCAGGGTTCGAAAGATCATCGACTTGTCATCCCGTCAGGTGGAGAAAGGGTTTGCTTCGCTTGCAGGACCACATCCGGGCGGCGTCAGCATCCGGTTCACGACGAAAGAAAACGAGCAAGAACGGTCCCGGCCAATGCCGCCAGCAATCCGAACGCGATCGCGTGGCCGCAGGCATACTGGATCATGTCCAGCCTGTTTCCGCCCAGCTTCCGGGCGCGGGCAATGCCGCGCAAGGCGCCAAGCACGGCCGCCAAGACCGTCAGCATTGGCGCATCCGTTCAATGAATGGCATGTCTTCATCCTGCCTGCCGCAAACGATGAAGGCCTTCTGCACCCTCAAGCAGCTAGAGGTTCAAGCGGGATTTCCATGCGTTCACGGCTTTGTAACACGGGCGCTGCGGCGCAAAAGAACGCCGCACCCTGCCGTCAGCCTTGCCGAAGGGCGTCCTGCGGTTCTGGCAACGGCACCGGCGGGTCTTGCTGTCCGCGCGCCGGACCGCAGGGGCAAGCAGGGCGATCACGGCGCATCCGGCGAACGAGAGCGTGAGCCCTGGGCCGACGGGTGGGTGTCGTCGCTTGTCAGGTGATCGGTGATGCAATGGGCGTGATCGCTCAGCACCTCGATGACCCGGCAATCCGAGATCGTGCCCCCGGCGCATTGCGCCACCATCCGCCGCAGTTCGGTCTTGAGAGCGGTCAGCCGCGCAAGGCGGCTTTCGACTTCCGCCAGTTGCGCCTTGGCGATGGCGTCCGCGGCCGCGCAGGGCTTGTCGGGATCGTCCGACAGGCTGAGCAGGTCGCGGATCGCCTCGAGCGAGAAACCCAGTTCCCGCGCATGACGGATGAAGCGAAGCCGCTCCAGGGACTTCTGGTCATAGAACCGCTGGTTGCCCCCGCTCCGCTTGGGTTCGGGCAGCAGGTTGATCTGCTCGTAATAGCGGATGGTCGGAACCTTGACGCCCGTCGCCATGCTCAACTTTCCGATCGGCAGCATGAAATACCCCTTGAAGCTCTAGTTGCTAGAGCAGTTACGTTCCTGATTCGATGAATGCAAGCGGGTATCCGCAGGAGTTTCGAGATGACAAACCAGGCGCAAGGCAGGCGGGAATGGAGGGTCAGCGGCATGGATTGCGCTGCCTGCACGACAAAGGTGACGCGTGCGGTCGAGCGCCTGCCCGGGGTTAGTCAGGTGCATGTCGCCCTGATGTCGGAACGCCTCAGCCTGAACCTCGAGCCGGAAACGACCCGCCCGGAGGAGATCGAGGCCTTGGTGCGCAAGCTGGGCTTCGGCATCGCGCCAAAGGCGCGGGACGCTTTGCGCAAGAAGGTCCTTGCCATGCCGCAAGCGTCCGGCCCCGGGTCCGCGCCTGGTTCCGCGTCTTTTCAGACGCCCCGGCCTTCGATGAAGGATGCTTGCGCGACAGGGTGCTGTTCCCCGGCCTCGTCGCATGACGACGATCACAGCCACGGGAACGCTTCGCACGGCCATGACGGCCATGACGGCCATGGCGCCGCGTCCCACAGCCACGACGATCCGGCGGATCGCGGCAAGCCCTGGTTCCGGACGGTCAAGGGAGGGCTGGTGATCCTGACCGGCCTGCTGCTGGCCGTGGCTTGGATCTTCGAGCTGCTGACCTCGGCCGAGACGGGGTATTGGGCCTTTATGGCCGCCTGTCTGATCGGCGTGGCGCCGGTCGCCAAGCGCGCCTTCGAGGCGGCGCGCATGGGCCAGCCCTTCACCATCGAGAGTTTGATGACCATCGCGGCCGTCGGCGCCCTGGTCATCGGCGCGGCCGAGGAAGCGGCGCTTGTGGTTTTCCTGTTTGCCATAGGCGAGGTGCTGGAAGGCGTGGCCGCCGACAAGGCGCGGAACGGCATTCGCGCCCTGGCCGATCTGGTGCCCAAGACGGCGCTGCTGGAACGCGACGGCCGCATGCGCGACGTGCCGGCCGACAGTCTGGAGATCGGCCAGATCGTCGTGGTGCGCCCCGGCGACCGCGTGCCTGCCGATGGCGAGATCGTCGAAGGCGTCAGCGGCATCGACGAAAGCCCCGTCACCGGCGAAAGCGTGCCGCGCAGCAAGGGGCCGGGCGAGCCGGTCTTCGCAGGGTCGATCAACACCGAGGCCGTGCTGCGCGTTCGCGTCGCAAGGGAGCCGTCGGACAACACCATCGCGCGCATCATCCGCCTGGTCGAGGAAGCCGAGGAGGCGCGCGCGCCGACCGAACGCTTTATCGACCGCTTCAGCCGCTGGTACATGCCCGCCGTTGTCGCCATGGCGGCTCTGGTCGTCATCGTGCCGCCGCTTGCCTTCGGTGCGGACTGGAACACCTGGATTTATCGCGGGCTGGCGCTTCTGCTGATCGGCTGTCCTTGTGCCCTGGTCATTTCGGTGCCCGCCTCCATCGCGTCGGCACTGTCTTCGGGGGCCAGGCGGGGGCTTCTGATGAAGGGGGGCGCCGTGATCGAAGCCGCCGCGAACATCCGCCATGTCGCCTTCGACAAGACCGGAACGTTGACCAGGGGCAGGCCGGTCGTCACGCGCGTTTTGCCCGCCGCAGGGGTCGGCGAAGCCGAACTGCTGGCCGTGGCCGCGGCGGTCGAGGCGGGATCCAGCCACCCCTTGGCGCAGGCGATCCTGCGCCGGGCGAAGGACGGCGGCATCGTGCCGTTGCCTTCGCGCGATGCAAGGGCGCTGCCCGGAAAGGGCGTCGAGGCCCTGGTGGGCGGCGCGCTGGCCTGGGTGGCATCGCCACGGGCCGCCTCCGAAAAGGCGGGCATCGACGGTCCCGCGATCCACCAGGCAAGCGAGCTGGAAGCCCAGGGCATGACCGTGGTGGCCGTTTTCCGCGAAGGCAAGCCGCTTGGCATGATCGCGATGCGCGACGAGCCGCGCGAGGATGCCGCCGAGGCGATTCGGCAACTCGAGGCGTTGGGGGTTTCGGCGGTGATGCTGACGGGCGACAACCCACGGACGGCGGCGGCCATAGCCGAGGGTCTCGGCCTTGATCATCAGGCGGAGATGATGCCCGGCGACAAGCTTGCGGCGATCCGCGAGGCGGCGGCCACCGGCGGCGTGATGATGATCGGCGACGGCATCAACGACGCGCCTGCCCTGAAGCAGGCCAGCGTCGGCGTGGCCATGGGATCGGGAACCGGCGTCGCGCTGGAAACAGCCGATGCGGCTATTCTGCGCGACCGCGTGACCGACGTGCCCGCACTGATCCGGCTTGCCCGCGTCACGATGGGCAATATCCGCCAGAACGTCGCGCTGGCCCTGGGTCTGAAGGCGGTGTTTCTCGTGACCTCGGTTCTGGGGCTTACCGGCCTGTGGATCGCCATCCTGGCCGATACCGGCGCCACGGTTCTGGTGACGCTGAATGCGCTCAGGCTTCTGGCCTACAATCCCGAAAGCGAGGGCTGATGGCGTCCGGGTTCGGCGGATCCGCGCTGGCGATCCTGGCGGCCTATCTGCTGCTGTTTCTTTGGGGCACGGCCGAAACGGGCCGCGCCAACGGGCGAACCGCCTGGCTGATGGCGCGAAGTCGCGGCCGGGATCGCCGGGCGGCGTTCGCATTCCGGCTTGCCTTTGCTTGCAGCTTCGTTGGGCCGCTGGTCTGGTCGCTTTCGCCTGCGCTGCGTCGGCTCGATCCGTTCTGGTCCGGTGGCGATGGGGCCTGGGTGGGGATGGCGGGCGTGTTTGCCGCGGCACTCGGCGCCATGATCGCCTTTGCGGCGCAGATGTCGATGGGCGCATCCTGGCGCGTCGGCGTGAAAGGTTCCGAGGTCGGGGGATTGGTGACGGGCGGATTGTTCCGCATCAGCCGCAACCCGACCTTTATCGGGCAGTGCCTGCTGCTGACGGGGGTGGCGCTGGCGCTTCCCGCGCTGCCCACCTTGATCGGCCCGCCGCTGTTTCTTGCCGCCGCACGGGCGCAAGTCCCCTCCGAGGAAGCGGTGCTGCGCCGCGCGCACGGCGCCGCATACGACGACTGGGCGCGGCAGGTGCCCCGCTGGATCGGCCCGTGCCGCCGATCTGGTTCCCTGCGCCGCGGCGGCTGACCCTGGCCTGCACTGCGGCGGCGGCAATGGCCATCGTGTTGAACGCCCCTTTGCTTTTCGGCCTTTTTCTCGTCTGACAAAGCCGTGAACGGTCGATTTCGCGCTTGAACCTCAAGTTGCTCGAGGTGCTAGGCGGGGCCAGCACGACCCGGAAAAGAAGCTGATGACTGTCGATCCCTTGACCCATTGTTGCCATCTTGGCTGCGCCCTTCGCGGCGGCGGCAACGCCCTGGTGCTTGCGTCGATCCATGCCTGACGCCGCAACCGCCCGATCCGAGACGCTGCTGTTCCTTGCCTTTGTGATTGCCCTGGGCGCGACCTTGGGTGCGCTGTTTATCGGCGAGGTCTTGGGGCAGATGCCCTGCGTCCTGTGCTGGTATCAGCGGATCGCCATGTTTCCGTTGGTGCCCCTTCTGGCGGTCGGCCTGTGGCGAGGCGACGCGGCGGTGAAGACCTATGCGCTGCCATTGACGGTGGCGGGCCTTGTCGTGGCGCTGTTGCATTCGGGCCTTTACGCCGGACTGATCCCCGAAGGCATCACCCCGTGCACTCGGAACGGGCCGTCCTGTTCCGACCGCGCCCTGATGTCCGTTCTGGGCATCCCCATCCCTTATCTGTCGCTTGGCGCCTTTGCGGCCATCGCGCTGTGTCTCATTGTCATGAAAGGAAAGCGATCGTGAACCGAAGAACCGTCGTCGCAAGCACCCTTGCCCTGGGCGCGGGCGCATTTGCCGGTGGATCGTGGTATGTCGCCCGCCAGCGGAAGGCCGAACAGGCCGCAGCCGAGCGCGCGGCCCTGGAGGCCCGGCCCGATGCGCTGATCCGGCCGCATTCGCCGATCCTGGGGCCGGCTGATGCGCCCGTGACCCTGGTGGAGTTCTTCGATCCGTCTTGCGAGGCCTGCCGGGCCTTTCATCCGGTTGTCAACGAATTGCGCCGCGAATATCCCGTCCAGCTTCGCGTGGTCTTGCGATACACGGCGTTTCACGAGGGTTCGGACGAGGCCGTGCGCATTCTGGAGGTCGCGCGCCGCCAGAACCTGTTCGAGCCGGTGCTCGACATGCTGTTTTCCGAACAGCCGGCCTGGGCGCTTCATGGTCAACCGCGGCTCGATCTGGCGTGGCAAGCGGCGGGCCGGGCCGGACTGGATCTGGAGCGCGCGAAGTCCGAACGGCTGCATCCCGACATCACCGGCGTGCTGAACCAGGACATGGCCGATGTCCAGGCCATGCGGATCCAGGGCACGCCGACCTTCTTTGTCGACACCGAAAGGCTGGCTGATCTCAGCATCGAAAACCTGCGCGGCGCGGTTTCGAACGTCGTTTCGGGACTTGGCTGAGGCGGGGCGCCAATGAGCTTGCGACGGATCCGCTTTGTCCTTTGGGGACTGGTGTTCGTGGTTCTGGCCGTTGTGGCGGTCCAGTTCTGGGGCGGACGGCAGCAAACCCCCCCATCGTTCCGGCCGGACTTCGCCCTCCAGGACGGCAGCGGGCAAACCCATACCATGGCCGACTTCCGGGGAAAGTTCAGCCTGGTCTTCTTCGGCTTCACGAACTGCCCCGATGTCTGCCCGACCACCCTGTCCGAAGTGGCCCAAGTCATGGACGACCTGGGCGCCGAGGCCGACCGGGTGCAACCCTTGTTCGTCTCGATCGACCCCCAACGGGACCGCAGGCAAGGGCTGACCGAATATGTGACGGCCTTTCATCCGGCGATCCTTGGCCTGTCGGGAAGCGACGCCGCCACAAAGGACGCCGCCGACAGCTTCAAGATCTTTTTCGGCCGCGAAGAGGATCCTGCCGCGCCCGACGGCTACACCATGTCGCACAGCCCAGGGCTGTACCTGATCGGGCCGGATGGCGAATGGCTGCGCCAGTTCGCCTATGAAACCCCTGCCGCCGAAATCCTGGCGGACCTCGAGCAAAGGATATGACCATGAAGGCCTGGGCGCTTGCCTTCGGATTCACGACGCTTCTTCCCGCACTCGCCTCGGCCGAATGCGCCGGCGTGACGGTGGGCGATCTCACCGTGTCGAAGGCGTGGTCGCGCGCCACCGTCGGCACCCGGCGGCCGGCCGTGTTCTATGTCGAGATCCGCAACAACGGCCGGGCGGATGATCGCCTGATCGGGATCGAAACGCCGGTTGCGGACATGCCGATGCTGCACCGGACGGTTATCCGGGACGGGGTCGCCGCGATGCCGCATGCCGAGGCGGTCGATGTTCCGGCAGGCGGCATGGCCGCGCTGGCCCCCGGCGGCTATCACGGCATGCTGATGGAGTTGACCGCGCCTCTTTCCGAGGGCGAGAGCTTTCCGGTGACCCTGACCTTCGAGCGGGCAGGAGCGGTCGAAATCGACGCCCAGGTTCTGTCGATCCGCGCGCAGGAGGCGCAATGCGACGCCGCAAGCTGATCCTGGGCGGGGCCGGCCTTGTTGGCGCAACCGCCTTTGCCCTGGGTGTCGGAGCCTGGCGCGGCGGCGATTCCCGTCGCCCGGCGGATGCCGGGGAAATCGCGAACGGTCGGGCAGACCTGTCCCGGATGGCGTGGCGGCTGATCGACGACCGGGGCGATCCCGTCGGCCCGCAGGACTGGATCGGCCGCGCCACCATGGTCTTTTTCGGCTTTACCTGGTGCCCGGACGTTTGCCCTACCACGCTGATGGACATCGCGGACTGGCTGGAGGGCCTTGGAACGGATGCGGACCAGATCCGGGTCGCCATGATCACCGTCGATCCTGAACGGGATAGCCCCGAGATCCTGGCGGAATACCTGTCGAACTTCGACCCCCGGATCCGCGGCCTGACGGGCTCGGCCGACGCGATCGCCAAAGCCGCGGAGGCTTTCGGCGTGACATACATGCGGGTATTGCGGGATGACGGGGACTATACCCTGAACCATACGTCCGGCGTGTTCGTGTTCCGGCCTTCGGGCGAACTTGCCAGCACCATCGACTTTCACGAGGAGCGCCGCTTCGCGGTCCCCAAGATTCGGAGAGCCATCGGATGAAACATGCCTTGCTTGTCGCGGCGTCCCTTTTGTGGGCGCCCTTGTCCTTGGATGCGCGGGAAACCCCGCCTGCCGTTCATGTGGTCGAGGGGCAAGGCTGCGAATGCTGCGCGAAATGGACCGAGCATCTGCAAGAGCAGGGTTTCGACGTGACCACGGAAGACCGTTTCGGCGTCCTGCTGATCCAGCACAAGATCGCCCTCGGTGTCCCTGCCGAACATTATTCCTGCCATACCGGCCAGATCGACGGCTACTTTCTGGAAGGCCATGTCCCCGCCCGGGACATCCGAAGGCTTCTGGAAGAACGGCCCGACGCGGCGGGCCTGGCCGTGCCCGGGATGCCCTATGGCAGCCCCGGCATGGGGCCCGAAGACAGGCGCGAGGCGTATGACGTGTTGTTGATACGCAAGGACGGAAGCAGCGAGGTGTTCACCAGCTATCCCGCTGCCGGCGACATTTAGATCAATCGTTTCCAATCAGGACGGAGCTTTTTCGAATGGCCAGTTTGAACCGGCGTCATTTTTCCCTGGCAGGCTTGGCGGCCCTGGCGGCATGCGGCGCTCCGAAGCCGCAGACGCCGACCTTCAAGGTTTACTCCGGTCCCCCGGTCACCCAGGTCGTCATCCAGAAAGGTCAGCGCCGCATGTATCTTCTGAACGGAACAACGGTGCTGAAGTCCTATGATTTCGGCCTGGGGTTCCAGCCGGTCGGCCACAAGCAGTTCGAGGGCGACGGCAAGACCCCCGAGGGGCTTTATTTCGTGGACCGCTTCAATCCCCGCAGCCGGTATCACCTTTCCGTCGGCGTGTCCTATCCGAACGAGCGCGACCGCGCCTTTGCGGAACAGTTCGGTCGCGATCCCGGCGGCGATATCATGATCCATGGCCGGGGGCCGGAAGGCAACAAGCTGGTGCGCCGGAAACGGGACTGGACGGCCGGGTGCATCACCGTCAGCGACGAAGAAATCGAGGACATCTACGCCATGCTGCGGCCGGGCGTCCCGATCATGATAAACGCCTGACGGCGAGACCGGGGTAAGCGCACAAGGCCATGCCTCGCCATTCTTGAAGCCTCCGAAAGGAATGCCGGCGACCGGGTCCGCCGGCATTCCTCGCGGGGACCGGCCTTCAGAACACCGTCACCTGCGTTCCGATTTCGGCCACCTCGTAAAGCCGGGTGACATGCTCGTTGTAAAGGCCGTAGCAGCCGTTCGAGGATTTGCGGCCAATCTTTCGCGTGTCATGCGTGCCGTGGATCAAATAGGCGGGCCATGACAGATAAAGGCCGTAAGCCCCCAAGGGATTGTTCGGATCTCCGCCTTCCACGCGCTGCGGCAGGTTGGGATCCTTTTCCCGCATGCTGGGCGTCGGCGTCCAGGGCGGGTTTTTCGCCTTTCTGACGATCTCAGTCTTGCCCCGGCGGGTCAAGTCCTCGGTGATCGGGATAGAGCAGGGAAACACCAGGGCAATCGAACCGTCGCCCGACCAGTAATGCACCGCACGCGAGGTCACATCCGCAAGAATCACGCCCTTTCCCAGGCTCGGGTAGAACTCGCTCCAGTGTCTCGCGCGGAACGACGACTGATTTCGCCGGGGATCGGCATTCGGATCCACCTGATAGGCGCCAAGATCGGGCGCCCCGCCGGCCGGGGGACCGCCGTAAACGGGCTGCCCGGTATAAGGGTCGAAACCCTGCGCCCGGGCGGCACCGCCCGGAAAGATCGTCGCGGCGGCCAGCAAGCCGCCCAGAAAGCGCCGACGGTCGCTACCCGTGTCCGTTGGGATCATTCGCTGCCTCATCTTTTTTGGTTGTGTTTATCCAACGATTGCAAAAGGATACTCTTTTGAAAGGATTCGGAAAAGAACACCGGGCGCCGCGCAGATCAAGTTGTTGTGCGTTCCAGCCAAGATCCCGGCCGCAGGCGATCGTCAAGCTTGTGCGACACGCCGTCGAATGCGAGGGAGACCTGACAAGGCAAGGCGACAAGGAGAGACACATGAAGTTCCGATCCCTCTTCATCCTGGCAGGTGTCCTGATCAATGCCGGTTGCGGAAGCATGACGGCAAGAACGGAAACGGCACGGACCGGAGCCGAAAGCCTTCCCCCCGACCTTTTCGCGCTGGCTGCGCCGGGGCAGGATGTCGCCTCGGCCCGCCTTCTTCCCGAAGACAACTGCTATTGGTACGAGCATCGCGGACCGGTGGAAACGACGCTTCTTCCGCTTACCACGATTGAAGGCCGTCCGATCTGCATGCAGTCACAGGCCTGAGGCAGATCGGGCAGGATCAGACCTGGAAGCCCGGCAAGGGCGTGGCCTAGCGGCTGGCCGTCACGCTTTCCGAGGCCGAATAAAGATGCGCCGTGGAGCCGATCTCGACCTTCGGATAAAGATCGTTGATATGCGCCATCACCATCCGCACGCAGCCGGAACTGGCGCTTGTGCCAATGCTTCTGGGAAAGGGGGTTCCATGAATGCGCAAGTAAGTGTCCCTGTTTCCGACATAGAGATAAAGGGCGCGTGATCCGAGGGCGTTTTCGGGACCGGGCTCCATTCCCCCTGCGAATTGCGCATAAACCTCCGGCTCTCGCTTAATCATGTTCGGCGTTGGCGTCCAATGAGGCCATTCGACCTTCCGCCTGATCGTGTAAACCCCGGGTTCGTAAAGATCCCCGCGTCCGATGGCGACGCCATACCGCATCGCGGTTCCCCCGGCCTCGATATGATAAAGATATTTCGCCACGGCATCCACATGGATGTCGCCCGGCACCAGGCCTTCGTTGGCCCTGACCCTTTGAGGCAGGAAACGGGGGTGCAGGCCCCAGGGGTTCGAGGTGGCGGGATCGTAACCGGCAGGCGTGACCTGCGCGTCCCAGGCGGCCTTCTGCGCTTCCGTGGGCCATGATGCCGCAAGCAAGGGGCCCGACATGGTTGCCGAGAACAACGCTGTTGTTGTGTGGATGAAGTGTCTTCTGGTCAGCATCTCTTGCGCTCCTGTTCCTGTCCGGCATCCTGCCCGCCCATGCCTTCAACGCAACCCGCCGAACCCGCCGTCCCGGATTTCGAGATCAAATCTTCTTGTCCGATAAGCCCTTGCGCCTTCGGAGCCGACGGTTTGCTTTTCCCCAACGCCAGGCCGTCGCGGGATCCTCTGCCGGATCGCGGTGCCGCACGGACTTGTTCGGACCATCTGGTGCGATGATCCATTCCCGCCAAAGGCAGAAGCCGGTTGCCCGTCGCCCCGTGCAGAAACACGGCATGCCTGTCCCGAGCAGGACAGGGCGGGCCGCCGACAACACCCTGCGCGCAAGGCGCTTGAGGGCGGTGACGCCATCCGGCACCAGCCGCGCGCCGATGGCAGGCCGTTCCCGAGGATGCGCTGACCGGACGGCTTGCGGATGCCCCGGGGCGGGTTCGCCAACCCTGCGGACCGCGAAGCCTCCCGTCCCACTTTTTCCTTGACCCTGCGTCCGATGGGTCCATCATCAGCCCACCCAGCGAATGAGGCCAGGAATGACGCGTTTCCGTGTGAATGGCCGGGATCACGATCTGGACTTGGATCCCGACACCCCGCTGCTGTGGGTTCTGCGCGACGAGTTGCGCCTGACCGGAACCAAGTTCGGCTGCGGCATCGCCCAATGCGGCGCCTGCACCGTGATGGTGGATGGGATGCCCCGGCGGTCCTGCGTGACCCCGCTCGGAACCCTCGGCGACAGCGAGGTTACCACCATCGAGGGCATGGACGGCCCCGAGATCCGGGCCGTGCAGGCCGCCTGGACGGCCATCGACGTGCCGCAATGCGGCTGGTGCCAGTCGGGGCAGGTCATGTCGGCCACCGCGCTGTTGCAGCAGATCCCCCGTCCCAGCGACGACGACATCACCAACGCGATGGCGGGAAACATCTGCCGCTGCGCCACCTATGTGCGGATCCGGCAGGCCATCCACGACGCCGCCCGGACGCTGGAGGGTTGAGCATGTCCATCCTGACGACGCGCCGGGGCTTTCTGGCGGGCGGGTCCGGCCTGATGCTGGCGCTGACGCTGCCGCTGGGGCAGGGCCGCGCGCAGATGACCGTGGCCGGTCCCTTCGCCCCCAACGCCTTTGTCCGCATCGGCACCGACGATCTGGTGACGGTGATGATCAAGCACCTGGAAATGGGGCAGGGGCCTTACACCGGGCTTGCCACCCTTGTGGCCGAGGAACTGGACGCCGACTGGGCGCAGCTGCGGGCCGAAGGGGCGCCCGCCGACGACACGCTTTATGCGAACCTCGCCTTCGGGGCGCAGGGCACGGGCGGATCGACCGCCATCGCCAACAGCTTCATGCAGATGCGCAAGGCGGGCGCCGCCGCCCGCGCCATGCTGGTCGCCGCCGCGGCCGAAGAATGGGGCGTGCCCGCGTCCGAGATCGCGGTCACGGCAGGCATCGTCTCGCATGCCGCATCCGGCCGGTCATCGGGCTTCGGCGCCCTGTCCGCCGCCGCCGCGCGCCAGCCGGTGCCCGAAGACCCGCCGGTCAAGGCCGCCGCCGACTTCGTTCTGATCGGCACCGACCGGCCAAAGCTCGACAGCAGGGCCAAGGCCGACGGCAGCGCGCAGTTCACCATGGATGTCTACCGCGAGGGGATGCTGACCGTGGTGGTGGCCCATCCGCCCCGGTTCGGCGCCGCCCTGGTCCGCGTCGATGACCGCGCCGCCCTGGCGGTGAAGGGGGTGGAGATGGTGCGGACCATCCCCTCGGGCGTGGCGGTCTATGCCACGAACACCCATGCCGCCCTGAAGGGCCGCGACGCCCTGGTGATGGACTGGGACGACAGCAAGGCCGAGACGCGCAGTTCCGCGCAGATGTTCGAAGCCTATGCCGAGGCGGCCGCCCAGGGCGGCGAGACGGTCGAGGAGGAGGGCGAGCTGTCCGCCATCGACGGCGCCGCCCGCGTGCTGAGCGCCGAATACCGCTTTCCCTATCTGGCCCACGCGCCGATGGAACCCCTGGACGCGGTGATCGAGACCAGGGACGGCACCGCCGAACTGTGGTTCGGCAGCCAGTTCCCGTCCTTCGACCGGCCCACCGTCGCCACGACCCTGGGCCTGGCGCCCGCCGACGTGCGGATCAACGTGCTGATGGCGGGCGGCTCCTTCGGGCGTCGCGCGCAGGGATCGGCCCATCTGGCCGCCGAAGTGGCCGAGGTTGCCAAGGCGGCGGGCCGCGACGGCGCCTTCAAGCTGGTCTGGACGCGCGAGGACGACGTGCGCGGCGGCTATTACCGGCCCATGACCGTGCATCGCCTGCGCGCGGGCCTGGACGCGGACGGCAGCATCGTCGCCTGGGAAAACGTGGTCGCCAACCAGTCGATCATGTCCGGCACCCCGATGGAGGCGATGCTGAAGGGCGGCCCGGACAACAGCTCGTTCGACGGATCCACCGGCCTTCCCTATCGCCTAGGCGCGAAGCGGATCGGCTGGGCGCGGATGGACAGCCCGGTCAGCGTGCTGTGGTGGCGCTCGGTCGGGCATACCCATACCGCCTATGCGGTCGAGACCTTTCTGGACGAGGTGCTGGAAGCCGCCGGCAAGGATCCCGTGCAGGGCCGGCTGGACCTGCTGCCGCCCGAGGCCGTCCGCGAGCGCGCCGTCATCACCGAAGCCGCCCGCATGGCGGACTGGCAAGGCCCGCGCCGCAATGGCAAGGGCTACGGGATCGCCTATGCGAAAAGCTTCGGCACCTATGTCGCCGAGGTGGTCGAGGTCGAGGACCGCGGCGGCGTCCCCCGCGTCACCCGCGTCTGGTGCGCGGTCGATTGCGGCATCGCGGTCAATCCCAACGTGATCCGCGCGCAGATGGAGGGCGGCGTGGGCTATGCGCTGTCCGCCGCGCTGCACAGCCGGATCACGCTTGCGCCGGGCGGGACGGTGGAGCAGTCGAACTTCCACGACTATCCCATGCTGCGCATCGGCGAAATGCCGGCCGTCGAGGTCTCGATCATCCGCAGCCAGGCGGACCCGACCGGCGTGGGCGAACCGGGCGTGCCCCCGCTGGCCCCGGCGATGGCCAATGCCTGGCGGGCGTTGAACGGACAGCGTCAATACCAGCTGCCCTTCGGCGGAGCGGTTTCATGAGATCGTTCACGGCTGTTTTCGCCGCGGCCCTGGCCTGCGCCGCGCCCGTGCTTGCCCAGGACGGCCTGAAGACCCCCGCGGATTTCGACGCCATCGCCGACCGGACCCAGCGGTCGGTGGCCCTGTTCGAAGAAATCGGCAAGGTGCTGACCCATCCGCGCTGCCTCAACTGCCACCCGGTCACAGGCGGTCCGACCCAGGGCGATTCCATGCGGCCCCACAACCCCCCGGTGATCCGGGGCGAGGCGGATTTCGGCGCGCCGGGCATGACCTGCAACACCTGCCATGGGGCCGAAAACGTCACCCTGACCGGCGGCCAGGGCAGCATCCCCGGCCACGAACCCTGGTCCCTGGCCCCGGTCAGCATGGGGTGGGTCGGCCTGTCCCTGGCCGAGATCTGCGGGCAGATCAAGGATCCCGCACGCAACGGCGGCAAGACGCTGGAGGAGCTGCACGAGCACAACGCCCACGACGGGCTGGTCGGCTGGGGCTGGCATCCCGGCGAAGGCCGCGCCCCGGCCCCCGGCAGCCAGGAAATCTTCGGCCAGCTGACCCGTGCCTGGATCGACACCGGGGCCGCCTGCCCGGGGTGACGAGCGGTCGGGATCCGTCGGCCCATGGGCGCCGGTCAGGGCAACGAGGATCCCGAAGCGAGGCTTTCCTTGGCCGGTCGTGCAAGTCCGCCGCAGCCAGCCGCGTCGATCCGGCCTCGGCTGGGGGACAAGGCGGTTGCTGCCTTGCAGACCGGCAGCAATCCCGGGTGCCGATCGTTTTGTGAACCGCGCGGCGGCGGGTTTGGCGCAGCCCAAGCCAGCACGGATCGTGCCGGGCGATGCGGCTGCGGCAGGGAATGCCGCCCGGTTCTGCCGATGCTGCGCCGCGATGTCGCCGCGGTTCGGGACCGGCGGCCTTCAATCCGCCCGCCGTCCCCGGATCCGATGCCGGTCAGATGTCGAAGTTGCTGGGCAGCACGATCATGTCGCGGATCGTGACGTTGCGCGGGCGCGTCAGCATGAACATCAGGGCGTCCGACACCTCGACCGGTTCGATCAGCGCGCCTGCGTCCTTCATGCGTTGCAGCCGTTCCGGTTCCCAGTCCGACAGCAGGGCCGAGATGACCGGTCCCGGCGACACCTGCGCCACGCGGATGCCATGGCCCATCAATTGCCGCCGCATGGTCTGGACAAAGCAGGTGACGGCCCATTTGGACGCGGAATAGACCGGCTCGACATGGATGGGGGCATGACCTGCGATCGAGCAGGTCACAACGATGTCGCCCGTTCCGCGTGCGATCATGTGCGGAGCCACGGCGTGAACGTTCTTTATTACCGCATTGACGTTCAGGTTCAGCATTCGGTCGATGGCGGCGGGGTTCGTGTCGATCAGATCCCCGCCGATATAGCTGCCGGCATTGCAGGCGATGATGTCGATGTGGTCCACCTTGCCCAGGATTTCCGGCACCATGGCGTCGCAGCTTTCGGGGTCCAGCAGGTCGGTCACCTGGGGCACCGCGTTCTGGCCCAGCCTGCCGGTCAGCTCGGCCAAGGCGTCCTTGTCGCGGTCCACCATGACCACGCGCGCTCCGGCGGCCACCAGCGCCCGGGTCGTGGCAAGGCCGATGCCCGAGGCGGCCCCGGTGACGACGGCGATCTTGCCGTGCAGTTCTGCGGACATGTCGTTCTCCTTCATCTTGCGGGCAGGCCCGCGGGTCTCGTCGGTTCGTGGGGATCGCTCAAACGGCCAGAAAGCCGCCGTCCAGGGCCAGAACGGCGCCGGTGACCATGGCGGCGTCGTCGGATAGCAGCAGGGCGATGGCGCGGGCCACGTCCTCGGCCTCGGCGAAGCGGCCAAGGGGATGGCGGGCCATCATCGGCGCGCTTTTCGCGGGATCGGACCAGGCCTCGGCGGCAAGTTCGGTCATGGTCACGGTGGGGGCGAGGGCCGTGACGCGGATGCCGTGCGGGCCAAGCTCGCGCGCCATGACCCGCGTCGCACCCTCGAGTCCCGCCTTGGAGGCGGCATAGCAAACGTGATCGGGAAACCCGCGATGGCCCGCGATGCTGGTCACGTTGACGATCGCCCCGCCGCCGCCCGCGGTTATCCGGGCGCGCGCGAATTCCTGCGCGCAGATCAGCGCGGCGCGCAGGTTGATGCCCATCACCGTGTCGTATCCCGCATCCGTCATGTCCAGCAGGCTTTCCAGCACATTGGTGCCCGCGCAGTTCACCAGGAAATCGCAGGCGCCCGCCTGGGCCATCGCGGCGCGGGCGGCCCCGGGATCGGACAGGTCGGCCGCGATGCCGTGCCCGCCCGTGTCGCGGGCCAAGCCGTCAAGGTCGGCCCGGGTCCGGCTGATCGCCACGACCCTGGCCCCGCGCGCGGCCATCAGCAGGGCGGTGGCCCGGCCGATGCCCTTGCCGGCGCCGGTGATGATGACGGATTTGCCTTCGAATTGCATGGGATCGCCTTACGAAAGGGACGGGCCGGTGACGGCCGGGCCAGGGGGAAATCGGTCAAGGCAGCTATCGGTCTGCCCGCGGATGCTGCGGGCCATGTCCTGCAAGGCGGTAAAGGCCGCATGGCGCGTGTCGTGCAGGTGCCGCACCGCGCCGGTCGCCGGACGATGGCTTGTCACGACCGCCGACATGGCGGGCATGGCGGCCCGGATGTCCGGGAAAGCCCCTGCCGCGACGGCGGCCAGGATCGCCGAACCCAGCAGCACGGGTTCCTCGCAGGCGGTCACGTCGACGGGCAAGCCGGTCGTGTCGGCCAGGATCTGCCGGATCAGGGGATGGCGTCCCGCGCCGCCGCTGATGGCGATGCGGTCCACGCCCGCGCCATGCGCCGCCTGCGTTTCGATGATCTGGCGCAGCCCGTAGCCCAACCCGCAAACGCCCGCGACATAAAGCGCGACCAGCGACTGCCTGTCGCTGTCCATCCCCAAGCCCAGGATCGCCGCGCGGGCATGGGGATCGGCAAAGGGCGCGCGATTTCCCAGGAATTCGGGAACGACATGCAGATGCGCCGCCAGCCGCACCGCGCGCGAGGCATCGCCCGCCCGGTCCATGGCCGCATCGGCCAGCCATTCGGGCAGGGATTTCCCATCGGCCCGCGCGGCGGCGGTTGCGGCGTGATGGGCGGGATGAAAGGACAGCAGGTGGTCGATGGCCGCCCCGGCCGCGGATTGCCCGCCCTCGTTCAGCCAGGCCCCCGGCACCATGGCAGAGAAATACGGCCCCCAGACCCCCGGCACAAAGGTCGGATCGCGCGTCGTGGTCATCGTGCAGGACGAGGTGCCGAAGACATAGCCCAGCGTTCGCACCGGATCCTCGGCTCCGCCCCGGGCGCCCACCGTGCCGATGCCGCCCGCATGAGCGTCGATCAACCCGGCCGCCACCGCGATCCCGGCGGGCAGCCCCATCGCCCGCGCCGCCTCCGGGGTCAGCCCCCGGCTCAGCGCGGTGCCGGGCGGGACCACCTGGCCGCCGATGCGCACGAATCCCTCGTCGGCCAGTTCCGCCAAGCCGATGCCGCGGAAATAGTCGGCGTCCCAGCGGCCCTCGTGCGCCAGATAGGTCCATTTGCAGGTGACGGTGCAGGTGGACCGCGCCGTGCTGCCGCTGGCCTTCCAGGTCAGGAAATCGGTCAGGTCGAAGAAATGCCGGGCGGCGCGGAAGACCTCGGGGCGGTTTTCTTTCAGCCACAGCAGCTTGGGCGTCTGCATCTCGGGCGAGATGCGGCCGCCCACGTATTTCAGAACCTCGTGTCCGTCCGCGTTGATCCGCGCCGCCTGGTCCACGGCCCGGTGGTCCATCCACACGATGATGTCGCGTTCGGGACAAGCCGGATCGCCAAGGCCCGGCGGCCCGTCGCCCAGCACGACCAGCGAACAGGTGGCGTCGAAGCCCACGCCCGCGACGCTTGCGGGGTCCACGGCCGCCCGGGCCAGTGCCGTCCGCGTGGCCGCGCAGACCGCATCCCAGACCTGCGCGCTGGATTGTTCGGCGATGTCCGCGTCCGGGCGGTGCAGGGCGATGTCGGCCTTGCCGGTGCCCAGCAGCGCGCCCCGCGCGTCGAACACCCCCGCCCTGGCCGACCCCGTGCCGACATCAACGCCGATGAAATGCGTCCCCATGGTCCTGTCCCCGTTCTATCGCCACTCGCGGCCGATATAGATGGCCAGCAGGATGATCAGGCCCTTGATGACGTCCTGCATGTAGGGGTTGATCCCCATCAGGTTCAGCCCGTTGTTCAGGATGCCCAGCAGCACCGCGCCGATCAGCGTGCCCAGGATCAGCCCGCGCCCGCCCGCGATGGCGGTGCCGCCCAGCACCACGGCGGCGATGGCGTCCAGTTCGAACCCCACGCCGGCATTGGGCTGCCCGCTCATCAGCCGGCCGGTCAGCACGATCGCCGCCAGCGAGGCCGTCACGCCCGAGATCGCGAAGACCGCCAGCTTGACCCGCCGCGTGCGCACGCCCGACAGGCGGGCGGCGACCTCGTTGCCGCCGATGGCGTAAACGTGCCGGCCAAAGGGGGTGCGTTGCAGGACCAGCCAGGCCAGGGCATAGACGACCAGCATGATCACCACCGGAACCGGGATGATGCCGATGCGGCCCACGCCGAACCAGGACACCCAGCCGGGCAGGCCGCTGATCGGATAGCCGCCGGAATAGATCAGTCCCAACCCGCGCGCCATGCCCATGGTCGCCAGGGTGACGATGATCGCGGGCATCCGCCCCCAGGCGACCAGAACGCCGTTGAACAGGCCCAGGCCCAGGCCCACCAGCAGGGCCGCAGCCAATCCCACGCCGCCGGGCAGGCCCATGTTGACCATGAGGCCCGCCGCGAGGGTGCCCGACAGCGCCATCACCGCGCCCACCGACAGGTCGATGCCGCCGGTCAGGATCACAAAGGTCATGCCCACCGCCAGGATGCCCACAACCGACACCTGCCGCAGCACGTTGAGGATGTTGTTCAGGGTGAAGAAGTTGTCGCTGGCAAAGGCCATCAGGACCGATACGACGATCAGCCCGACCAGCGGCAGGGCCAGCGGCGAATGGAACAGCCAGTCAAGCGCGGTCCAGCGTCCCTTGCCCTGGGATCCGGTTTCGATGTTGGAGTCATGCGACATGATCGACCCTCCCGGTCGTTGCGTGGGTCATGATTTCCTCGGATGTGATGGCGTCACCCTCGACGGTGGCCACGATGCCGCCCGACCGGAACACGCAGACCCGGTCGGACATGCCGATGATCTCGGGAAGCTCGGACGAGATCATGATGATGGCGCAGCCCCGCGCGGTGAAATCGCGCATCAGCTGATAGATCTCGGCCTTGGCGCCCACGTCGATGCCGCGCGTGGGTTCGTCGAAGATCAGGATCTGCATGTCGTGGTTCAGCCAGCGGGCGATGACCACCTTTTGCTGGTTGCCTCCCGACAGGGTATCGACCCGCGCATCCGGCCCCTGGGCCTTGACGCGCACCTGGTCCATCGCCGTTTCGGTGAAGGCCCGTTCCTTCCTGAAGTCGATGAACCAGCGGCCCCGGCGATACTTGCCGTAATTGTTGAGCGACAGGTTTTGCAGGATCGGGAAGCTGGTGATCAGCCCCTGCTCCTTGCGGCTTTCAGGCAAAAGGCCGATGCCATGGGCCAGTCCGTCGGCAGGATCGCCGAGCCGGGTCTGAACCCCGTCCAGCCTGATCTTGCAGCGCGCCGCCGGATAGGCGCCCAGGATCGACAGCGCGGTTTCCGTCCGGCCCGATCCGACCAGTCCGGCAAAGCCCAGGATCTCTCCGGCGCGCAGGTGAAAGGACGACACGGGACCGCCGCGGCGCAACTGCACCTCCTCGACCTCCAGCACGGTCCGGGCGGCGGGGTCGGGGGCGGGTTTGGGGGGAAAGCTGTTCTCGATCCGGCGGCCGACCATCATCTCGACCAGGCGGTCGGCGGTCATCCCCGCCACGTCGCGGGTGCCGACATATTCTCCGTCGCGCAGAACGGTGATGCGGTCGCAAATCTCGAAGATTTCCTCGAGATGGTGCGAAATGAAGACGATGGCCACACCGGCCGCGCGCAATTCGCGCATGACCTTGAACAGATGCTCGACCTCGGCCGGGGTCAGGGTGGCGGTGGGTTCGTCCAGCACCAGGATGCGCGCGTTCAGCGACAAGGCCTTCGCGATCTCCACGAATTGCTGTTCGGCCACCGACAGGCGGGCGACGGGCACGTCCAGCGGCAGATCGACCTCGAGCTTGCGCAGGATGTCTTGCGCCCTGCCGCGCATCGCCTTGCGGTCCAGCAGGCCAAGGGGGGTTCTGAGTTCGCGCGCCAGGAACATGTTCTCGACGGCGGTCAGATAGGGGATCAGGCTGAATTCCTGAAAGACGATGCCGATGCCGGCGGCAATCGCCTCGTCATAGGTGGCGAACGCGCGTTCCCGGCCCTCGACAAGAATCCGGCCGGCGCTTGGCTGGATGATGCCGCAGACGATCTTCATCAGGGTCGATTTTCCGGCCCCGTTCTCGCCCAGCAGGGCGTGAACCTCGCCTGCGTTCACATGCAGATCGACGCCGTGCAGAACCTCGATCCGGCCGAAGCTTTTGCGTATTCCGTTCAGTTCAAGCATCTCGTCTCCTGCGGGCTGATCGAAGGCCGCGCCCCGGACGGGGCACGGCCGGTTCCCGTGCGGATTACCAGCTGAAGTCCGCGGCGTTCTCGCTGTCCACGGTGCGCACGTCGATCGGCACCTCGGCCGGAACCACGCGGGCGCCCCAGTATTGCGCCAGGGCCATGCCCAGACCCACGCGGACCTGGTCGCGCGGGAATTGCGCGGTGGTCTGGATAAAGGGCGTGCCGTCCGCAATGGCCTTGACCGCTTCCGGCGCGCCGTCGACCGAGGTCAGCTTGATGTCGCGGCCCGACCCCTGGATGGCGGCCAGAGCGCCCATCGCGCCGCCGTCGTTGACCGAAAAGATCCCGGCAAGGTTCGGATGCGACTGGATCATGTTTTCCACCACGCCCAGGGCGACCGAACGGTCCTGGCGGCCGTTCTGGGTATCGACCAGGGTGATCCCCTGGTGTTCCGACAAGGCGGCCTTGCAGCCTTCGACGCGTTCCAGGATCGGCACGACCGGGATCCCGTCCAGGATCGCCACCTCGCCCTGGCCGCCAAGGGCCTCGGCCAGGTACTTGCAGGACTGGTAGCCCGCGTCGCGGTTCTTGGACCCGACAAAGGTATCGACCGGGCCGTTGGCATTGGCGTCCACCGCCACGACGATCACGCCCTGGTCCTTGGCCATGCGCACGGCCGATTCCACGCCCGCGCTGTCGGTCGGGTTCAGTAGCAGGATGTCGATCCCCTGCTGAAGCATGTCTTCCACATCCGAGATCTGCTTGGCCACGTCGTGGCCCGCGTCGGTGACGATCACCTCGGCGCCGATCTGGGCGGCGGCTTCGTTCAGCGCCTCTTGCATGGACACGAAGTACGGGTTGTTCATTTCCTGGAACGTCATGCCGATCTTCAGCGGATCCTGGGCCGCGGCCATATTGGCCGAGGCGGCAAGAAGGGCCGCGGCGGATGCGGTTTTCAGCAGGGTCTTCATGGGTCGTCCTCCCGTTGATGGAACTGGCAGTCCTTCCTCGTGCACGGCCTGCGATATGCGGGCCGCGTCCAAGGAAATCAGACATGTGGGGCCGAGTTAGCTGGCCATGCGGATCGCCTGGTTGGCGGCGAAGGTCGCGCGGAACTCGGATGGCGCCATCTTCTTCAGCTTGAGGAAGTGGCGGTTGAAGTTCGACAGGTTGGAAAAGCCCACGTCATAGCAGATGTCGGCGACCCGGGCCTCGGGGTCGGACAGCAGCATGTGGCAGGCCAGATCAATGCGCATCTGGTTGCGATAGCGCACAAGCGTCGTTCCCGTGTGCCGCTTGAACGACCGCGAAAAGGCGCTTTGGCTTTGGCCGGTCAGCCGGGCCAGTTCGGATTCGCTGATCGGCTCCAGCAGGTTCTCGCGCAGATGGGCGATGGCGCGGTTCATGTCCGATTCCCCGGCCCGCTCCACGTCGAGCATGAAGCTGAGGCTGGCCAGCGTCTGCGATTTCGGCGCATTGGCCAAAAGGTCGAGGATCTGGAAAAACAGCCCCAGCCTGCGCACGCCCCGCGCCTCGATCAGATCGCGCATCAGGGGGCGGACGGCGCGGCTGGTGTCGTCGCCAAACAGCAGGCCGCGCTTGCTGCGGTCCAGAAGATGGCGCACCCCCTCCATCTCGGGGAAGGCGTCGCCGGCGGCTTCGATGAAGCTTTCGGGAAACTGGATGACCTCGGTCCGGCGCGGAACGATCTCTCCGGGACGGATGGCGCTGATCCAGTTCTGCGGAAGGTTCGGCCCGGTCATGATAAGCTGGCCCGGGCCAAATTCGCCCACGTGATCGCCGATATAGAACTTGCCGCTGGTCGCCACGACCAGGTGGATCTCGTATTCGGGATGGTAGTGCCAGCGCACCGTGCGGAACGGATAGCCGTGCTTCCAGGCGGCGAAGGATTCGCCCCGGCGGATATGGACCAGTTCCAGATCGGGTTGCATCGGCTTTCTCCCCTCCGCGCCAGCACGGCTCGTCTGCACGATGCCGGCCCTCCATGGTCGCTGCTTGATTGGTATCATGGGCAGGGCATGTCCTGCCACGACACCACGGCAAATAATCCGATACTTTTTTGCCGCCCGGTGCCGGAATATCATCGGCGGGAAATCCCCGGGGAAACTCTCGGCCCTATGCTGCAATGCCGCATCATGCTGCAAGGCAGCGCCATGCGGGCCGGATTGCCGGGGCAGGGCGAGAGTTCACGAGCGGTCGGCAAACGCCCGGTGCCCTTGGCTGCGTCGGGATGCCTTATACTTTTCCGCGGCCTGCGCTGTCGGGTTTGTATCGGGCGCCCTGCCGAGGGTTTCAGAAGGCATCTCGATCTGGATTTTCACATCGGTTTCGCGCCCTTCGGCCGCGCGGTCAAAGGCCGTTACGCTGTCGGCAAAGGGCACCGTCAGGGAAATCAGCGGCTTCAGATCGACCTTGCCGGCAGCGATCAGGGAAATCGCGCGGTCATAGACATTGGCATAGCGGAACACCGTTTCGACCCGCAGTTCCCGGGCCTGAAGGCCGACAATGTCAACGGGCACCGGATCGACCGGCATTCCGACCAGAACGATGGCTCCTCCCGGGCGGGCGAGGCGCGGCAGCTCCAGGATCGCCGGGGCCGCGCCGGAACATTCAAGAACGACATCGGCGCCCCATCCGTCCGTCGCCCGGGCGATCGCCCCGGCTGCGGGGGTGTCGCGGATGTTGATCGTCTCGATGCCCGGATAGGCGCCGATGATGTCCAGCTTGGGCTGCGCCGGATCGGCCACGAAAACCCTGGCGCAGCCCCCGGCCAGGGCGGCCAGGGCGGTCATCATGCCGATGGGACCGGCCCCCAGCACCAGGCCCGTGTCGCCCGGCTGGATGCGCGCCCGCAGCGCGGCCTGCATTCCGATCGCGAAGGGTTCGACCATGGCGCCTTCCGCGAAGGACACGTTGTCTGGCAGGCGATAGGTGAAGGCCGCCGGATGAACCACATGGGGCGTCAGGCAGCCGTGGACCGGCGGCGTCGCCCAGAAACGCACCGCCGGATCGACGTTGTAGATCCCCAGCTTGGCTGCCCGGGACGCGGGGTCGGGGATCCCCGGCTCCATGCAGACGCGATCCCCGATCTTCAGGTGGCCGACCTGGCTGCCGACCTCGACCACGGTGCCGGACGCCTCGTGGCCCAGAACCATGGGTTCGGTCACGACGAACGGTCCGATCTTGCCATGCGTGTAGTAATGCACGTCCGATCCGCAGACGCCGACGGTATGCACCGCGATGCGCACGTCGGTGGGCGACAGATCCTGATCCAGGTCGATCTCGCGCAGCGACAGCTTGCCCTTGCGTTCCAGCACCAATGACAGCGGCATGTTGTTCTCCCAAACTGTGGCGCCGCGGTCGCGGCAGACGGGTGTGAATCCCGTGATGCCCTTCAGCAAAGCGGCGAGCGGGCCACGGTGTAAATCCCAGCAGGCATGAAAAAGGCGGGAAATTTCCCCGTCAGGAAAAAAACTATCGCCCGACGGAAACTTCGCCGGGCCGCTGTCAGGCAAGGGATGCTCGCCTGCGGCTCGGCAGCGGCGGATTGGGGTCGGGTTCGACGCGGCGCAGGCATTCGCCGGGCGGACGTTCCGGCGCTTGGGCTGCGGCTTTGGTTCCGGGCCGCGCCGGGCGGGCCGGTGCAGGACGGCATCGGTCCGCGGCCTGGATCGGCTGTCCGGCCTTGATCGCTGCCATGCCGCTGGATCCGCCCGGGAGGGGGGGCGCCCTCAGGCCTTGGGCCTTTCGGATTTCGGATCATAGGCCGGGGCGGCATGGACGCGGGCGGCAAGGCGTTCGCCGGCCGCGTCGATTTCCCATCTGCCGGTCGCAAGAAAGGTCGGATCCACGCCGGCATCGTTGCCGATCAGCGCCAGGCCGACCGCCCGGCCCAGGGAATGGCCGTAAAAGCCCGAACGCAGTTCCCCGACCGGCTGGCCGTCGCGCAGCACGGCCTCGCCGCCCCACAGCATCCGCGAACCGTCCTCCAGCGTGACCTGGGCGATGCGGCGGCGGACAGGGCCTTGAGCCTTTGCAGCCAGCAGCGCCTTGCGCCCCAGGAAAGCCGGTTTCTCCCAGGCGACGGCAAAGCCCAAGCCCGCCTCGAGCGGGGTGATGTCCGGGGTCAGTTCGCGCGACCAGGCGCGATAGCCCTTTTCCAGGCGCATGGATTCGATGGCGTAATAGCCCGCGTCGGCAAGGCCCAGATCGGCCCCGCAGTCGTGCAGCAGGTCGTAGATGCCGGCCGCCATCTCGGTCGGCACCACCAGTTCCCAGCCAAGCTCGCCCACATAGGTCATCCGGTTGGCATACCCGACACCCTGGCCCAGGTCGATTTCCTGAAAGGTGCCAAAGGGGAAAGCCTCGTTCGACAGGTCGGCGGGGGTGACGCGCGACAGCAGGTCGCGCGCCTTCGGTCCCATCACCGCGATCACGGCATGGGCCGAGGTGACATCGGTGACAAAGGCATGGGCGGCGGGGTCCAGGTTGCGCCCGATCCAGTCCAGGTCGCGCACCGCCTGGCCCGAGCCGGTGACAAGCAGGAACCGGTCCCGCGCCAGCCGCAGCACGGTCAGGTCGCTTTCATAGCCGCCGCGTTCGTTCAGAAGACCGGTGTAAACGGTCCGGCCCGGCGCGACATCGACCTGCGCCGCGCAGATCCGGTTCAGTTCGCGCGCCGCGTCGCGCCCTTGCACCAGAAGCTTGGCAAAGGATGTCTGGTCGAAGATCGCCACGGCATTTCGGGCGGCGCTGACCTCGCGGGCGACCGCCGCGTCCCAGTTCTGCCGGTCGAAGGAATAGTCCATCGCGGTGCGTCCGCCGGGACCGGCGAACCAGTTGGCGCGTTCCCACCCCATCTTCGATCCGAAACTGGCGCCCTTTGCCGCCAGCCGGTCGTAAAGCGGCGAACGGCGCAAGGGGCGGGCGGTGTTCAGCTCGCGGTTCGGCCAGGGCATCACGTAATGCAGCCCCAGGGTTTCCTTGACCCGGTCGTGCAGCCAGGCGCCGTTGTTGTTGAAGCGGGCAAAGCGCCGGATGTCCACCGGCCACAAATCCAGCGTCGGCGACCCGTTCACGATCCATTCGGCCAAGGCCCGCCCCGCGCCGCCCGCGCTTGCGATGCCCATCGAGTTGAACCCGGCGCCGACAAAGAAATTGCGCAGCTCGGGCGCCTCGCCCAGGATGAAATTGCTGTCCGGGGTGAAGCTTTCCGGGCCGTTGTAGAACTGCCTTATCTCCGCCTCGGCCAGTTGCGGCACCCGGATCAGCGCGTTCTGCATCAGGATCTCGAACTGGTCCCAGTCGTCGGGCAGCAGCGCGAATTCGAAGTCGTCGGGAATGCCCCGCATCCCCCAAGGCTTGGCCTCGGGTTCGAAGCCGCCCATCACAAGGCCGCCGACCTCCTCCTTGAAGTAGATATAGCCGTCGGGATCGCGCATCACCGGCAGGTCGGGGTGGACCTTTTCGATCCGCCCGGTGACGACATACATGTGTTCCGCCGAATGCAGCGGCACCGAGACGCCGCACATCCCGCCGACCTTGCGCGCCCATTGCCCCGCGCAGTTCACCACGATCTCGGCGGTGATGTCGCCCTGGTCGGTGCGCACGCCGGTTGCGCGGCCATCCTGCGTCTGGATGCCGGTGACGCGGACCTTTTCCACGATCCTCGCCCCCCGGCTGCGCGCGCCCTTGGCAAGCGACTGCGTCAGGTCGGTCGGATTGGCCTTGCCGTCGCCGGGCAGCCAGACCGCGCCCTTGAGATCGGCAATCTCCATCACCGGCCACAGCGCCCCGGCTTCGGCCGCCGAGATCACCTCGACCTCCACGCCCTGCGCCCGCGCGGCGGCGGCGGTGCGCTTCAGTTGCGTCATGCGGTCGTCGGTGCGCGCGACCGACAGCGAGCCGCAGTTCTTCCAGCCTGTCGCAAGGCCGGTTTCGGCCTCCAATCCCGCGTAAAGCTCGGTCGAATAGCGGATCAGGCCGGTCATGTTGGCATGGCTGCGCAACTGCCCGACCAGGCCGGCGGCGTGCCAGGTGGTGCCGCCGGACAGGCGCCCTTGTTCAAGCAGAACGACATCCGTCCAGCCCAGTTTCGTCAGGTGATAGGCCACCGAGCAGCCGATGATGCCGCCGCCGATGATGACAACGCGGGCGTGGCACGGAAAAGGCGCGGGCATGAGAGACTCCTATGCGGGATTTCCACAAGAAGCCACATTTAACCACTCATTGCAACAAAAACCCCGATGGCGGGCTGGCCCGTGTCAGGCCAGGATCACCGGCAGTCCGCGCGTGGCAAGCGCGGCGGCGATTCCGGCGGGGGGCGGCGCATCGGTGATCAGTCCGGCGGCCTGCCCCGCGATGCGGCAGGGCGTCCGGGCGCCGAACTTGGACGCATCGACCACAAAATAGCCCTGCCGGGCCGCCGCGATCATCTGGCTCCGGGTTTCGGCGCCCAAGGGGGTGAAGTCGGTCACCGATCCGTCCTCGGCCACCGCCCCGGCGCTGACAAAGGCGATGTCGATGCGGAACCGCGCCAACGAGGCCATGACCTCGGGGCCTTCGGCAGCCTCGTCGCCGGGGTTGATGGTGCCGCCGGTGATCTGGACGCGAAAGCCGTCATGGCGGCAAAGGTCGCGCGCGATCGGCAGGCTGGTGGTGATCACCGTCAGCCCCCGCCGCGCCCCCAGCATCGCCGCGATGGCCGCCGTTGTCGATCCCGCGTCCAGCAGCACCGCCATGCCGTCCGCCACCAAGGCCGCCGCCCGCCGGCCGATCCGCGCCTTGGCCTGGGTGTTGCGGACCGAGCGGCTGGCAAGCTCCGGCTCGACCGCCGCGGGACGCAGGGCGCCGCCATGGGTCAGGTCCAGCGCACCGCGCAGGGCAAGCGCCTTCAGGTCGCGGCGCGCGGTCTCGTGGCTGACGCCGAACTGCTGCACGATGTCGGCCACCAAGATGGCGCCCTCGGCCTCGATCCGGGCCAGGATCGCCTCGTGGCGTTGCGGGGCGAGCGCGCGGGAAGGGGAACTGGGCGACATTCCCGCAGTGTCCGGCAGCCGATGGCCGGATGCAAGCTGTCCCGGCCTCATGCGGGACGCAGCGCGCGGGCGATTTCGAAGAAGGCGTGGACCAGCTTGGAATCGCGGCGCTCGCGCAGGCAGATCAGGGCCTCGTCCATCATCATCTGGTCCTCGGGGTCCAGCCGGATCGGAACCAGCCGCGTGTCCTCTCCGAATTCGGCCAGCGACACGAAGCCGATCCCCGCGCCCGAGGCGACGATCTCCCGCACCGCCTCGCGGCCTTCGGCTTCGATCGCGGGTTTCAGGTCCACCCCCATGGCCTTTGCCGCGACCTCCAGCTTGGTGCGGGTCTTGGATCCGCGCTCGCGCAGGACCAGCGGATGGCGGGCCAGTTCGGGGCACGTCAGCCGCCCGGCCCTGGCAAGCTCGTGCCCGCGGGCGACAAAGGCGATGACGGGCGACGAGTTCAGCAGGTCGCAGGTGAAACTTTTCAGCGTCGGCATCTCTCCCAGCACGCCCAGGTCGGCCTCATAGTTGTAAAGGCTGTTCACCACGGTTTCCGTGTTCCCCGCCCGGACCGAGATGCGAACGCCGGGATAACGCTTGCGGAACGCCGCAAGGATGTGCAGCAGGTGATGCGCGCTGTCGGCCACGATGCGCAGGTTGCCCGATTGCAGCGCCCGGCTTTCCGACAGGAACTGCATGGCCTGCTGTTCGCTGTCGAACAGGCGCCGGGTGATTTGCAGCAACTGCTCGCCCGCCGCGGTCAGCACCACCTGCTTGCGCTGGCGGTTGAACAGCAGCACGTCGTATTCCTCCTCGAGCTTGCGGACCTGATCGGAAATGGCGGGTTGGGTCAGCAAAAGCTCCTCGGCGGCACGGGAAAACCCGCCGCAGGTTGCCACATAATGAAAGGCGCGAAGCTGGACATAGCGCATGTTGCCACCACGGTTTATGATAGCATCGAAACTAACGATTTGATTTATGAACGGCAACGGCGCTGTGTGAGCGATCACCAGCCGGAGCCGCGCCCATGCATCCCTTTCTGATCCTGATCCACCTTGCGGCCGCCGTTATGCTGCTGCTGTGGGCGGTGCGCATGGTGCGGACGGGGGTGGAACGTGGCTGGGGCACCTTTCTTCGCGGGACGATGCGCCGGGCCGGGGGCGGAACGGCGGGAATGGCGACGGCCGGGGCGGCGTTGGCCCTGGTGCTGCAAAGCGCGACGGCCGTGGCCATGCTGGCGACAGGCTTTGCCGCATCGGGGCTGATCGGGGTCGGTCCGGGTATCGCGGCGCTGCTGGGCGCCGATCTCGGCTCGGCGCTGGTGGTGAAGCTGCTGTCGCTGGATCTTGGCGAACTGATCCCCGTGCTGATCCTGGCCGGGGCGACGATGTTCCTGAAATTCGATCATCGGCAGATCCGTCAGGCCGGGCGGGTGGTTCTTGGCGTCGCCTTTATCCTGCTGTCGCTGCGCATGGTGGGCGATGCGACCGAGCCGCTGCGCCACAGCGCCGTGCTGCCGCAGGCGGTGCGCTGGCTGGCGGGCGATCCGCTGACCGCCTTCGCAATGGCGGCGCTGCTGGCCTGGGGGTTGCATTCCTCGGTCGCGACGCTGCTGATCTTTGCCAGTTTCGCCGCCGGCGGCCTGTTGCCGGTCGCGGCGGCGGCGCCGATGGTGCTGGGCGCCAATCTGGGAGGCGGTCTGGTCGCGGTCTGGCTGACGCGGGGCGCGGCGCTGCCCGCGCGGCGGATACCGCTGGCCAACCTGATCTTCCGGGGCCTTGGCGCGGTGGCCGCGCTCGCCTTGCTGCCGGTTCTGCCGCTGGACCGGCTGGGCGGCGGCCCAGGGGTTCAGCTTGTGAACCTCCATGTGCTTTTCAACCTGTCGCTGCTGGTCGTCTCGCTGCCCTTCGCGGGGGCGATGGACCGGCTGACGGCCCGCCTGTGGCCCACGCCGGAAAATGCCGCCGATGCCGTCGGCGCCTATCGCAGCGCCCTGGACCGTGGCGCGCTTGCCCGGCCCAACCTGGCGCTTGCCAGCGCGCAGCGAGAGCTTTTGCGCATGGCCGAGACGGTCGAAGCGATGCTGCGGCCCGCCATGGACGTGCTGGAAACCGGCGATGTCCGGCAGATCGCCCGCCTGCGCGGCATGGACGACGAGGTGAACCGCCGTCACACCGACATCAAGCTGTTCATCGCCGAGCTGAACCGGGGCAAGCTGACCGCCGAGGAGGCGCGGCGCGGTCTTGAACTGGCCGGGCTTGCCATCGACTTCGAGGCGATCGGCGACATGATCGCCAAGAACCTGCTGGCCCAGGCGGACGACAAGATCCGGCTGCGGCTGACGTTTTCCGACGAAGGCTGGGCGGAACTGACCGCGCTTCATGCGCGGGTCATGGCCAACATGCAGATCGCGATGAACGTGCTGGTGTCCGGCGATCTGGAAAGCGCCCGCGAACTGGTAGCGGAAAAGGCCGCCATGCGCCGGCTGGAACGGGATTTCCACAACCGCCACCTGGCCCGTCTGCGCAGCGGCAATCCGCAAAGCATCGACACCAGCGACATCCACATGGAGGTGGTCCGCGCGCTGAAAGAGATCAATTCGCTTCTGGTCAGGGTGGCCTATCCGATCCTGACCGAGCGGGGCCATCTGCTGGAAAGCCGCTTGGCAAAGCCGGGCCAACCATCTTCTGAAATTATGGTCTGATATGAATTAACGATTTTACATATAGATCGCCGGATGAAAGTCTGCGGTCAGGATGATCTTCACAACCCCACGAGGCACGCAATGACCCATCCCGACGCCGCCTTTCCCGACCCCCGGATGGGAGAGCCGTTCCTGCTGACCCCCGGCCCGCTGACCACCGCCTTCAGCGTCAAGGAGGCGATGCTGAAGGATTGGGGATCGTGGGACGGCGATTTCCGCGCCATGACCAAGGCGCTGTGCGATCGGCTTGTCGCGCTGGCCGGCGACACGAAGGACGAATTCGCCTGCGTGCCGATGCAGGGATCGGGGTCGTTCGCGGTCGAGGCGATGCTGGGCTCGATGGTGCCGCGGGACGGCAAGGTTCTGGTTCTGGCGAACGGTGCCTATGGCCTGCGCGCGGCCGAAACCCTGCGGGTGATGGGCCGCGCCCATGCGCTGATCGACAAGGGCGACTATCTGCCGCCGCGCGGCGACGAGGTGGGCCGGGCGCTGGACGCCGATCCGGCGATCACCCATGTCATCGCCATCCATTGCGAAACCTCGTCCGGCATCCTGAACCCCGTGGCCGAGATCGCCGAGGCCGTGGCGTCGCGGGGCCGCAAGCTGCTGGTCGATTCGATGTCGGCCTTCGGCGCGGTCGATCTGGACGTGAACCGCATCCCCTACGAGGCGATGGTGTCCTCGGCCAACAAGTGCATCGAGGGCGTGCCGGGCTTCGGCTTCGTGATCGCCCGCAAGTCCGCGTTGGAGGCCGCCCGGGGCAATGCCCATTCCCTCAGCCTGGATGTTCATGCGCAATGGGCGGCGATGGTCAGGACCGGCCAGTGGCGCTTCACCCCGCCCACGCATGTGGTCGCGGCCTTCATGGAGGCCCTGCGCCTTCACGCGGCCGAGGGCGGGGTGGCGGGCCGCGGCGCGCGCTATGCCCGCAACCGCGACGTGATGGTGGCGGGGATGCGCGATCTGGGCTTCGAGACGCTGCTGGCCGACCGCTGGCTGTCGCCGATCATCGTGACCTTCTTCAATCCGGCGCATCCGAACTTTGTCTTCGCCCGCTTCTACGACCTGATGAAGGCCAAGGGCTTCATCATCTATCCCGGCAAGCTGACGGTCGTGGACAGCTTCCGCATCGGCTGCATCGGGCGGATGGACGAACGCGTCATGGGCCGCGTGGTCGCGGCCGCCGCCGAAGCCCTGGCCGAGATGGGCGTGGACAGCGCCGCCCCGCCCGCCGCGGCCATTGCCGAACGCGCCAAACTCGCCGCATGACCCATCACAGACAGGACTCTGACATGAACGTTCATTCCCGCTCTGGGGTTGTTTCCAACGGCCGCGTTTACGGCTGGCCCGAGGTTTCGGCTGTTGTGATCTGCCTTGACGGCTGCGAGCCTGCCTATCTGGACGCGGCGATCGGGCGTGGCCTGATGCCGGCGCTGGAACGGATGCGCGAGGCGGGCACCGACCGGCTGGCGCATTCGGTGATCCCGTCCTTCACCAATCCCAACAACCTGTCCATCGCGACGGGCCGCCCGCCCGCCGTTCACGGCATCTGCGGCAACTATCTTTACAACCCCGCCACGGGCGAGGAGGTGATGATGAACGACCCGCGGTTTCTGCGCGCGCCGACGGTTTTCAAGGCGTTTTTCGACGCCGGGGCCAAGGTCGCGGTTGTCACCGCCAAGGACAAGCTGCGCGCGCTGCTGGGCCACGGGCTTGACGGCGCCAGCGGCCGGGCGGTGTGCTTTTCGTCCGAAAGGTCGGACACCGCCACCGCCGCGGAAAACGGCGTCGAGGACGCCAGCGCCTGGCTGGGCCGGCCGGTTCCCGAGGTGTATTCGGCCGAGCTGTCGGAATTCGTCTTTGCCGCGGGCGTCAAGCTGCTCAAGGAGTTCCGGCCCGACATCATGTATCTGACCACCACCGATTACGTGCAGCACAAGCACGCCCCCGGCACGCCCGAGGCGGACGCCTTTTACGCGATGTTTGACCGCCATCTGGCCGAGCTGGACGCCTGCGGGGCGGCCATTGTGGTGACCGCCGACCACGGCATGAAGCCCAAGCACCTGCCCGACGGCCGCCCCGCGGTGATCTATGTCCAGGATCTTCTGGACGGCTGGCTGGGCCGGGACCTGGCGCGGGTGATCCTGCCGATCACCGATCCTTACGTCGTGCATCACGGCGCGCTCGGCTCCTTTGCCACCGCCTATCTGCCCGGGGACGCGGACCGGGCCGGCATCATCGCCCGGCTGCGCGCGGTCAAGGGCATGACCGTTGTGATCGGCCGCGAGGAGGCCGCGGAGCGGTTCGAGCTGCCCGCCGACCGGATCGGCGACATTGTGATGATCTGTTCGGAAAACCTGACGCTGGGCACCAGCGCGCACCGCCACGACCTGGCCGCGCTGACCGAGCCGCTGCGCAGCCATGGCGGGCTGACCGAGCAGGCGGTGCCGTTCATCGTCAACCGCAGGATCGCGCTGCCCTCGGCGCCCGCCTTGCGCAACTTCGACGCCTTCTTTTACGCCTGCACCGCGGCGGCGGTCTGAGGAACGGCCATGCTGAAGAAAGCCCCCCCGATCGAAATCCGCCACGAAGCGATGCGCATCGCCGGGCGCAAGGTGGACACGGCCGACCGCGTTCCGGTTCATTATCCCTGGACAAACGAGGTGATCGGCACCGTGCCCGCCGGCACCGCCGAGCATGCGCGCGAAGCCTTTGCCATCGCCTCGGCCTATCGGCCGGTTCTGAGCCGGTACGAGCGCCAGACGATCCTGCTGAACGCCGCAAAGATCATCAGCGACCGCAAGGCCCGGCTTGCGCCGATCATCACGGCGGAACTGGGCATCTCGCTGGCCGATGCGCTTTACGAATGCGGCCGGGCCCATGATGTCTACACGCTGGCGGGCCAGATGTGCATCCACGACGACGGCGCGGTCTTTTCCTGCGACCTGACCCCCCACGGCAAGCAGCGCAAGATCTTCACCATCCGCGAGCCGCTGCGCGCCATCTCGGCCATCACGCCGTTCAACCATCCCCTGAACATGGTCAGCCACAAGATCGCGCCCGCCATCGCCACCAACAACTGCATCGTCGTCAAGCCCACCGAGCTGACGCCGCTGACGGCCTTGTGGCTGGCCGACATCCTTTACGAGGCGGGCCTGCCGCCCGAGATGCTGTCGGTTGTGACCGGCTGGCCCGCCGACATCGGCGACGAGATGATCACCAATCCCGGCATCGAGCTGATCACCTTCACCGGCGGCGTGCCGGTGGGCAAGATGATCGCGGCCAAGGCGGGCTACAAGCGGCAGGTGCTGGAACTGGGCGGCAACGACCCGCTGATCGTGTGCAACGACCTGTCGGACGCGGACCTGGCCCGCGCCGCCGATCTGGCGGTGGCGGGGGCCACCAGGAACTCGGGGCAGCGCTGCACGGCGGTCAAGCGCATCCTGGTGCAGAACGGCGTCGCCGAGCGCTTTGTGCCGCTGGTGGTGGAACGGGCCAGGGCCCTGCGCTTCGGCGATCCGATGGATCCGGCCACCGAGCTGGGCTGCGTGGTTCACGAACGCGCCGCCGAGACCTTCGAGCGCCGGGTCCACGACGCCGAGGCGCAGGGGGCCAGGATCCTTTATCATCCCGGCAGGCAGGGCGCGCTGCTGCCGCCGATCGTTGTCGATCACGTGCCCCATGACAGCGAGCTGGTGATGGACGAGACGTTCGGCCCCGTTGTTCCGATCGTGCGCGTGCCCGACAACGACGCGGAAACCATGCGGATCTCCAACTCGACGCCGTTCGGCCTGTCTTCGGGCGTTTGCACCAACGACTTCCGCCGGATCCAGGCATACATCGCGGGCCTGGAGGTCGGCACCGTGAACATCTGGGAGGTGCCCGGCTACCGCACCGAAATGTCGCCCTTTGGCGGCATCAAGGACAGCGGCAACGGATACAAGGAGGGCGTCGTCGAGGCCATGAAAAGCTTCACAAACCTCAAAACCTTCTCGCTGCCCTGGTGAGCGGGAACAAAGCCCCGACCCAACGGCGGACCTCGCAGGCCCGCCATCCCCCAGATCCCGCGCCGCGCAAAAAGCCCCGCCACAAAGCCAAAATGGCGAAATGAGCCTGACCGCCCTTTCCCTTGTTCTTCTGGCCGCGATCCTGCACGCCGGATGGAACGCCCTGGTCAAGGCGGTGGACGACCGCGCAGGGATCCTGGCCGCGGTGTCGGCGGCCCATGCGGTTCTGGGGCTGTGCCTGATCGCGCTGGCGCCGGCCCCGGCAATGGCAAGCTGGCCCTCCATCGCCATCTCGACCGGGCTGCATTACGGCTATTACGTCCTGCTGTTTCAGGCTTACCGGCATGGCGACCTGAGCCAGGTTTACCCGATCTCGCGGGGCCTTGCGCCCGCACTGGTGGCCCTGTCGGCGGTTCTTCTCATCCATGAGGCCATGACCCCGATGGGCTGGTTCGGGCTGGCCTGCGTGTCGCTGGGCGTCGGGATCCTGGCGGTCCAGCGGGGGGCGGTCCATGCCTCGGGGCAGGCGGTGGGGATCGCGATCTGCCTTGGACTGCTGATTGCCGCCTATTCCGTCGCCGACGGGATTGGCGTGCGCCTGTCGGACAGCGTTTTCGGCTATATGGGATGGCTGTTCCTGCTGGAGTTTCCGGTGCCGCTGAGCATCGCGATCGCGCGCCGCCGCCATGGCGGCGGGTTCGGGGGCAGAATGCTGATGCTGGGCGCGCTTGGCGGCATCGCTTCGGTTTCCGCCTATGGAATCGTCCTGTATGTCAAGACCATAGCGCCGCTTGGCGCGGTTTCCGCGGTGCGGGAGTCCAGCGTCATCTTTGCCGCGCTGCTGGGAATTCTGGTCTTCGGGGAACGTCCGGTGGGCGCAAGGCTGGTCGCTTCGGCGGTTGTTGCGGCCGGCGTGGTGGCATTGGCTCTGACCTGACAGGGGATCATCGAGAAAATCGTTGCTTGCATAAGGATAATAGATTTTACTTATTATTCATCTTTCCGTCACCCTTCTGTCATGGCAAATCAATAAGCCGCAACGTGACGGCACCAAAGCCGGAAGACCATCGCAGGCCGGTCCCGCAGCCGGCCTGCGCAAGTCCCACGCAAGGCCATCCACAGGGAAACCATCCATGACCGGAAAGACCTTTCTCCTCTCGTCGGCCTTCCTGGCACTGACGGCCTTCGCGGCCCGGGCCGAAAGCGAACTGACCGTTTACACCGCCTTCGAGGCGGACCTGCTGGAACGCTATGCGGCGGCCTTCAACGAGGCCCATCCCGACATCAAGATCAACTGGGTCCGCGACTCGACCGGCGTCGTCACCGCCAAGCTGCTGGCCGAGAAGAACAACCCCAAGGCCGATGCGGTGTGGGGCCTGGCCGCGACCTCGCTTCTTGTTCTCAAGACCGAGGGGATGCTTGAACCCTACGCGCCCGCCGGTGTCGACAAGCTGGATCCGCGCTTTGTGGACAGCGACAGCCCGCCGTCCTGGGTGGGGGTCGATGCCTGGATCGCCGCCATCTGCTTCAACACGATCGAGGCCGAAAAGCTGGGCCTGCCCGCGCCCGCCACCTGGGAGGATCTGACAAAGCCCGAATACGCGGGCCATGTGGTCATGCCCAACCCGGCCTCGTCCGGGACCGGCTTTCTCGATGTGTCCGCCTGGCTCCAGATCTTTGGCGAGGAGAAGGGTTGGGACTACATGGACCGGCTGCATCGCAACATCGCCAGCTATACCCATTCCGGCTCGAAGCCCTGCAAGATGGCGGGCGCGGGCGAAACCGTTGTCGGCGTCTCGTTCGAGTTCCGCGGCGCGGCCGCCAAGACCGAAGGCGCCCCGATCGAGGTCATCACCCCGTCCGAAGGCCTGGGTTGGGACATGGAGGCCGGCGGCATCATCGCCGGAACCGCAAACCTGGAAGCGGCCCAGACCTTGATGGACTGGGCGATCACGCCCGAGGCCATGGCCGAATACAACGCGGGCTTCGGCGTTCTGGCCCTTCCAGGTGTCGCCAAGCCCGTGCCGAACTATCCCGCCGGGGCCGAACCGGGCATGATCGAGAACGACTTCGAATGGGCCGCCAACAACCGGGCCGCCATCCTGGAGGAATGGTCCAGGCGCTATGACAACAAAAGCGAGCCGAAGTCCTGACCGAAAGAACCGGCACGGGCCAAGCGGCGGTCCCGTGCCCCCAACCGCCGGATCCAGACATCATGAACGCCATCACGCCGACCACCGCACAGGACCAGGCTGTCGCGCAGGATTATCTGAAGATCGCCGACCTGTGGAAATCCTATGGCGATTTCGTCGCCCTGAAGAACGTCTCGCTTTGCGTCGAGCGGGGTGAGTTCCTGTGCTTTCTGGGGCCGTCGGGTTGCGGCAAGACCACCTTGCTGCGCGCCATCGCCGGTCTTGATCCGCAATCGCGCGGGTCGATCCTTCAGGGCGGGCGCGACATTTCCAACCTGCCGGCGTCGCAGCGCGATTACGGCATCGTGTTCCAGTCCTATGCGCTGTTTCCCAACCTGACGGTGGCCAGGAACATCGCCTTCGGGCTGGAAAACACCCGCCTTCCGCGGGCCGAGATCGCCGCCCGCGTGACCGAGCTTCTGTCGCTGGTGGGTCTGCACGACAAGGCCGACAAATATCCGGCCCAGCTTTCGGGCGGACAGCAGCAGCGCGTCGCGCTGGCGCGCGCCATCGCCATCAATCCGGGGCTTCTGCTGCTGGACGAACCCTTGTCGGCCCTTGACGCCAAGGTGCGCGTCCACCTGCGCCACGAGATGAAGGAGCTTCAGCGCAAGCTGGGCGTCACCACGATCATGGTCACGCATGACCAGGAAGAAGCCTTGTCGATGGCCGACCGCATCGTGGTGATGAACCACGGCGTCATCGAGCAGATCGGCACTCCGACCGAGATTTACCGCCATCCCGCATCGCTGTTCGTGGCCGACTTCATCGGCGAAACCAACCGGATCCCGTCGCGTTTCGAGGGCGGCGCGGTCAGGATCGGCAACACGGTGCTGGAAACCCGTGTTCCCGGCCTGTCGGACGGACAAAAGGTGATGGTCGTTGTCCGCCCCGAGGACATCCTGCCCCATGGTCCGGGTCACGAGGCCCAGGCCAGGCCCAACCACCTGCCGGTGCGGATCGCGGCAACGGAATTTCTCGGCTCGTTCTGGCGCGTCCACCTGTGCAGCGCCGGACTGGGAAGCGTTCCGCTGATCGCCAATTTCTCGATGAACGCGATGCGCCGCTTGGATCTGGCCCAAGGCAGCGACCTGACGGTCGAGCTTCCGGCCGAGCGGGTGCTTGTCTTTGCGCAGGAGGACTGAGCATGGCGCAGGCCGGATTGCTGCTGCCCGAACGCAATGTCAGGCTGAAGCTTGACCGAGACAAGCTGATCAAGTTCGGCTTCATGGCAGTTATCGCGCTTTACCTGATCGTGACGCTGGCGCTGCCGCTTTACACGATGCTGGCCAAGTCCTTCGTGACCTACAGCTTTGATCTGGCGCGCTATGAATTCCAGGTCAGCGACGACAGCGGGACGGCCTTCGGCCCGCCCGTGACGGCGGCGGCCCTCAATGACAGCCTGGGCCGCTTCGGTGCCGAGGATCTGAAAACCTCGTCGGAAGGGCGGCTGTCCGCGACCGAGTTCTTCCCTGATTTCAGCTTCCGCAGCCCGGTGAGATACCGCCTGCGCGCCACCGCGCCGGATGCCGGCTGGCTGGTCGGGCTGAAACCGGTCGCCACCCGCGAATGGCAGGAATATGACGCCAGCACCTTCCGCCGGATCAGCCTGCGCCCCGTCGCGACAACAGGGTTGCAGAACTACACCGCCTATTTCTCGAACCCGACGCTGTTCCGGTCAGTCGGAAACTCGCTGTTCATTGCCGGCATCTCGACCATCCTGACCGTGACCTTCGCCTTTGGTTTCGCCTATGCCCTGACCCGCAGCCGCATGAGGTTCAAGGCGGCCTTCAAGCTGATCGCGATGCTGCCGATCCTGGTGCCGTCGCTGTTGCCGGGAATCGCGCTGATCTATCTGTTCGGCAACCAGGGCATCCTCAAGGATCTGCTGATGGGCCAGTCGATCTATGGCCCGCTGGGCATCGTGATCGGGTCCGTGTTCTTCACCTTTCCCCATGCCATGATCATCGTGACCACCGCGCTTTCCATCGCAGATCAACGCCATTACGAGGCGGCCGAGGCCTTGAGGGCCTCGCCCTGGCGGACATTCTGGACGGTCACCGTTCCCGGCGCGCGCTATGGCCTGATCTCGGCCGCCTTTGTGACCTTTACGCTGGTGCTGACCGATTTCGGACTGCCAAAGGTGATCGGCGGACAGTATTCCGTGCTGGCGATCGACATCTATAAGCAGGTGATCGGCCAGCAGAACTTCGAAATGGGCGCGGTGGTTTCGGTTATCCTGCTGGTGCCGGCGGTGCTGGCCTTCGCGATCGACCGCCGGATCCAGAAAAGGCAGGTGTCGCTGCTGTCGGCGCGGGCGGTGCCCTATCAGCCCAAGGTCCGACCCGGCGTGGACCGGTGCTGCCTGCTGTGGTGCGGCCTGATCGCGGCCTTTATCCTGCTGATGATCGGCACCTGCCAGATGGCCGCTCTTGTCAAGTTCTGGCCCTACGACCTGAGCCTGAGCCTGAGGAACTATGATTTCGGCAAGGTGGACGGCGGCGGCTGGCCCGCCTACTGGAATTCGATCCGGCTTGCCGGTCTGACGGCCGTGGCGGGAACCGGGCTGGTCTTTCTTGGCGCCTATCTGGTCGAAAAGCTGGATGGAATGCGCCTGATGCGGGGCTTGTTCCAGTTTCTCGCCATGCTGCCGATGGCCATTCCGGGAATGGTGCTGGGCCTGGCCTATATCTTCTTTTTCAACAACCCGGCCAACCCGCTGAGCGCGATCTACGGAACCATGACGATCCTTGTTGTCGCGACCGTGACGCATTTCTACACGGTCGGCCACCTGACCGCCCTGACGGCGCTGAAGCAGATCGACCCCGAGTTCGAATCCGTCGCCGCCTCGATGCGCCAGCCGTTCTGGCGGCTGTTTGGCACGGTGACGGTTCCGATCTGCCTGCCAGCGATCCTGGACATCATGATCTATCTTTTCGTGAACGCGATGACGACCGTTTCGGCGGTGGTGTTCATCTATTCCACCCATACCGCCCTGGCCTCGATTGCGGTGCTGAACATGGATGACGCGGGCGACATCGCCCCGGCGGCGGCGATGGGCATGATGATCCTTTACACCAACATCGCGGCCCGCCTTCTGCACGCCCTGCTGACCCGCCGCCTGCTGGCCCGCAGCCAGACCTGGCGCGGCCGCTGACCTGACGGCGGACGCGCTATCCTAAAGTGCGGCAATGGTTGCAGGGAGAGTTTCTCGCGTCTGTGGCCGCGTCCGAGCAGGTTGGCCTTGACGACCTCGGCAGGTGTCCGGCAGCCGAGGCATTTGCGCGGCGTGACATTGACGCCCGCGCAGAGCGGACGGAGTTCCTCTTGAGAGAGCGAGTTCGGATCGGTGTCGCGGCACAGCCATCGTCGCAGCCGTTTGTTGGCGCTTAAATCTGTCACGATCCGCAAACCACGCCGAAGCCGTTCTATTTCCGTGACCAGTTCGGCCCCTGTGGCACCGTCCCAGCGTCGCCAAACGCCTTCGCCCAATTGTTCAGCGTCGAATGGCCAACGCCAAGATCTGCCACCATCTGCTTGCGGGGCAAACCGCTCATCACCGCAATCCGCTCCGCCTCGCGCTTGCAGTCTTCGGTTGGCTTGTTCGTCATCGTCCGTCTCCGCGATTGCTTCAATGCTCTCAAGAACCCGGCATTTTTCCACACAAGACCAAGCCCACAATCAACGGCGAGTACACTCGGCGGACGTCATGTCGGCCCATGACTTTGTTCGCAGACCCTCAACGGCCACACGACCTACGAATACATCTGCAAGGTCTGGACCCCGGAACCGGATCGATTCATCCTGGACCCGACCCACCAGATGCCGGGACTGAACTCCTACCTGCCGATGCGCCAGATGCCGCGACAAAGCAACCAGGCTCAACCTGGCCAGTTTCCGCACGCACCTTATCAACCATGCGAATGACGCTTCCGGACAAGACGGTTCTCGTGAAACCTGGCTTACCGAACAGGATGAGCCGAAACACGTCGATCAAACAGCGGTCAGTCGATCGGCAATGTGAAGCCAGCCTTGACCCGGTCGATGACGACCATCGTCTTGAACCCCTTGATGTGGGAATTCTCATAGAAGAACCGACGGGTGAATTGCTCGTAATCGGCCATGTCGCGTGCCGTTACGATCAGCACGAAATCCGCCTCGCCCGTCACATAATAGCCGGTCATGATCTCCGGAGTTTTTCTGATCGCTGTCTTGAAGCGGTCAATGATGTCCGCCCGTTCCCGTTCCAAGGATACCTGCACCAGCACCTGCACCGTCCGACCAAGGGCCTCGGGCGCGATAATGGCAACATCGGCTTCGATCACACCTTCGGAACGCAACCGCTTGAGCCGCCGCTGGCACGCCGTTGCGGACAATCCGACAAGATCGCCCAACTGTTCGGTGGGAAGGCGATTGTTTTCCTGCACCGCCTCCAGAAGACGGCGGTCAATGCTGTCAAGGTCCACGACGATGCAATCCTTTGCAATTTGCCCTAAACGCGCAGATTTTCTTCGTAAGATGGTCTCTTTCGCAGAAAACCGCCAAGAGCAAAAGGGTATCACTAGGGAAGCATGGCCCCGTTGTGGGCCGACGATCAACCAGCAAGGAACCCCCATGAGCCTCGACATCCGCGACATCGCCGACATGGACCGCCGCAGTGTCCTGCATCCTTTCACGCAACTGAAGGATTTCGCGACGGGCAAGGCGGGCGATCCCACGATTGTCACGGGCGGCAAGGGCATCCGCATCCAGGATGCCAAGGGCAATCAGCTGATCGATGCCTTTGCCGGACTTTACTGCGTCAACATCGGCTATGGCCGTGACGAGGTGGCCGAGGCCATCAGCCGTCAAGCCTATCAGCTGGCCTATTACCACAGCTATGCCGCGCACACGACCGAGGAGCTGGCGCGGCTGTCCGACCGGCTCGTGAAGATGGCGCCGGGCAAGATGAGCAAGGTGTTCTATGGCATGTCCGGGTCGGATGCCAATGAAACGCAGGCAAAGCTTGTCTGGTACTACAACAACCTGCGGGGCAAGCCGAACAAGAAGAAGATCATCTCCCGTGAGCGGGGCTATCACGGCTGCTCCGTGATTTCGGGGTCCATGACGGGAATGAGCTTCTATCACGACCACATGGATCTGCCGATGGGCCTGATCAGGCACACCGGCGCGCCGCACCACTATTGGGGCGCCGAGCCGGGCGAGACCGAGATGCAGTTCTCGGCGCGTCGGGCGCAGGAACTCGAGGCCCTGATCCTGCGGGAAGACCCTGACACGGTCGGCGCCTTCATTGGCGAGCCGGTTCTGGGAACCGGCGGCATCACCCCGCCGCCGGAAGGCTATTGGGCGGCGATCCAGGCGGTGCTGCGCAAGTATGACATCCTGCTCATCGCGGACGAGGTGGTGACCGGATTTGGTCGCACCGGCGCCATGTTCGGCAGCATCACATACGGGATGGAGCCCGATCTCATCACCGTGGCCAAGGGGCTGACCTCTGCCTACGTTCCGCTTTCGGCGTCGATCATCAGCGAAAAGGTTTACCGGGTCATGGAAGACGCCGCAGATCGCATCGGCGCGTTCTCGCACGGCTACACCTATTCCGGCCATCCCATCGGCGCGGCCTGCGCCAATGCCGTGCTGAACATTGTCGAGCGCGAGGACCTGCCCGGCAATGCCCGGACCACCGGCGAATACTTCCAGTCGGAACTGCGCAAGGCCTTTGCCCAGATGCCGATCGTGGGCGAGGTGCGCGGCGTCGGCCTGATGGGGGCGGTCGAGTTTGTGGCCGATCGCGAGAAGAAGACGCGCTTTGATGCGGGCCTGAAGGTCGGGGCGCGGATTTCCGCTGCCGCCCGCGCCCGGGGCCTGATTGCGCGCGCCATGCCCCATGGCGACATCCTGGGCTTCGCGCCGCCGCTGGTCACCACCCGCGAAGAGGTCGACCAGATCGTCGCCCTGGCAGCCGAGGCCGCGCGCCAGGTCATGGACGAGCTTGCCAGGGAAACGGCGCTGGCCTGATTGCAGATGCTTCCCGGCGGGGGCCGCGGCGCCCCTGTCCCAAGACGGCGTTCGGCAGTTCATCCTGAACCTGCCGCCCATGCCGTGCAGTCCTCATCATGTCAATGACAGGTCACAGGAGCCGATGGTGAACTCCATCTCCCCATTCGCAGTTGCGGACATCACCGTCCGTAGCCCGTTTTCCGGTTTGCCCATCGGTGCCGTCGCACAAGCATCGGCGGCGGATAGAGACGGGCTGATCGAGCGCGCCCTTCGCGGCGCGGCCGTGGCCCGCGAGTTGCCGCGCCACCGTCGCGCCGAGATCCTGGAAAGTGCCGCCGAGCGCGTCAAAGCCGATCTGGACCGGTTTGCGCGGCGGATCACTGAAGAAGCCGGCAAGACCATCCGCCAGGCCCGCAAGGAAGTCCGCCGGTGCGTCAATACCCTGAAGCTTTCGGCCGAGGAAGCACGCCGCAACGCGGGCGAGGTCATCCCCTTTGACGCCTATGCGGGGTCTGATACGCGAATGGGCTGGTTCAGCCGCGAGCCTTTGGGGATCATTCTGGCGATCACGCCCTTCAACGATCCCCTGAACCTTGTTGCCCACAAGCTCGGCCCGGCGATTGCGGGCGGGAATGCCGTCCTGCTCAAGCCGTCCGAGTTGGCGCCCTTGTCGGCCCTGTCCCTTGTGCAGGCGCTGCTCGACTCTGGCCTGCCCGAGGAGGTGATCACGACTGCGGTCGGAGGCGCCGACCTGGGCGCCGCCCTTGTCGCGGCGCGCGAGGTGCGCATGGTCTCGTTCACCGGAGGCTTCCGCACCGGCGAGGCCATCGCCCGTGGGGCAGGGCTGAAGAAGCTGGCTATGGACCTGGGCGGCAATGCGCCCGTCATCGTCATGGCGGATGCAAATCTGGATCACGCCGTCGAGGCATCGGTTTCCGGGGCGTTCTGGGCCGCAGGGCAGAACTGCATCGGCACGCAGCGGATCCTTGTCGAACGGACGATCTACGACGCATTCCGTGATCGCTTTGTCGCCCGCACTGCGAGGCTTGTCGCAGGGGATCCTTCGCTGGACAGCACCGACGTGGGGCCGATGATAACCGAGGCCGCCGCCATCCGTGCCCAGACCGCGGTTGACGCCGCGGTGGCCATGGGTGCGCGTGTCCTGACGGGGCATCACCGCGAAGGCGCTGTCTATGCGCCCATGGTTCTCGAGAACGTGCCTCATCATGCCGCCATCTGGTGCGAGGAAGCCTTCGCGCCCGTCGTGACACTCGAGCCTTTCGACAGCTTCGAGGCGGCGATCGAACTTGCCAATGCTATCGACTTCAGCCTGCACGCGGGGATCTTCACGTCGAATCTGGACCTGGCCGTGGAAGCCGCGCGGCGGATCGAAGCAGGGGGCGTGATGGTGAATGACTCGTCAGACTATCGCTTCGATGCAATGCCCTTCGGAGGGTTCAAGTATGGAAGCCTTGGCCGCGAAGGCGTCCGCTTCGCCTATGAAGAGATGACGCAGCCGAAGGTCGTCTGCATCGACCGGGCGGGGACCGCCCGGCATGGGCGCGGGCCAGCCTAGAGGCAGCACAATTTCATTCCAATCTGGACATTCCCCGAAATAGATCTCTGGTCACGCGTGGGGAAACCATGTCAATATGATCCATGCATCTCCGCCACGGATCGACATGACCACCTGGCTTCCCAATCCTGCTGCCCTGCGCCGTCCGGCCTATCAGTCGCTTGCCGACCAGTTCGCGCAGGCGATCGCCAAGGGGATCGTGGCGGCGGGCGCGCGCCTTCCGCCGCAGCGCAAGCTTGCGGACGATCTTGGACTGTCGGTCCAGACCGTTTCGCGCGCCTATGAGGAACTCATCCGTCGCGGCCTTGTCGTCGGCGAGGTGGGGCGCGGCTCCTTCGTGCTTTCCCCGGCGGCCGAGGACCGCTCGCCCTATCTTGCCCAGCGGGAGGCGGCGCTGATCGACCTGTCGATCCTGAAGCCCGTCACCGAGCGCAGGCATGTCGAGATATTCCGCAAGGGTCTCCACTGGGTGGCGGATAACCTCACGGAATCCGCGGCCCTTGCGTTTCGGCCAAATTCGGTCATGCCCCGGCACAAGCAGATTGCAGCGGACTGGCTGGGGCGGAACGGACTGGATGTGGCCCCTGGCAATATCACGATCACCGACGGCGCCACCTCGGCCATCACGACCGCGGTGATGAGCGCGGTGCCGGTCGGCGGCACGATCGCGGCCGCGACCCTGACGCACCATCTCCTTATTCCCCTGTGCAAATACCTGGGCCTGCACCTTGAGGGACTGCCGTTCGACAAGGACGGCATCTTGCCGGACGCCCTCGACGGCCTGGCCAACAAAGGCAGCCTGCACGCGCTTTACATACAGCCTTCCGCGATCAATCCGCTGGCCATCGTCAGCAGTCTGGAACGCCGCCACGAGCTGATCAAAGTCGCACGGCGGCATGACATCCAGATCATCGAGAACGACATGCTGAACAGGCTGGTCGAACATCGTCCGCCGCCCCTGGCCGCCCTGGCGCCGGAGCGCGTTCTTCATGTCAACGGCTTCACCAAATCGACGCTGCCCGGCCTGCGTGTTGCCTGGCTGGTTTCCCCGCCCCGCACGGCGCTTGCAACGGCCAACCGCCATCTGGTCACGAACTGGATGGCGACGCCGGCGATGGTGGAACTGCTCAGCCACTGGATCAGCGACGGCACCGTGGACCGGCTGATCCTGTGGCAGCGCGACGCCCTGCGCGAACGCCACCAGATCGCGCAGGAGGTTCTTGGCAGCGCACCCTTCCACACGCATCCGCAAAGCCTGCACATCTGGCTGGAACTGCCGCCCGGCAGCAACGAGGAGGATTTCGTGGCGCAAGCCCGACGGCGCGGCGTTGCAGTCGCGTCGGGGGGCGCCTTCCGGATTGACGACCGGGGGCGGCGGGATGCGGTGCGCATCGCCCTTGGCTCCACCACCGCCAGCGACCTGCGCCAGGGCCTTTCGCTGGTGACGGACACCCTGGGCAGCACGGCCGAGCCGTTGCTTCCGCTGATCGGATAGGCAGGAGCACCTTTAAAATTGATATGATATTATTTTTCGTATTGACCTGATTTAATTGTGGGTCAAATGTCGCGGTGATAGCGAGGGGGACACCTTGGACCAGCCGATCATCCGCATCCAGAACCTTCAGAAGTCCTTCGGGACGCTGACCGTCATAGACGGTCTCAGCTTCGATGTGATGAAGGGAGAGAAGCTGGCCCTGATCGGTCCCTCGGGATCGGGCAAGACGACGATCCTGCGCATCCTTATGACGCTGGAGGATATTTCGGGCGGGCGGATCGAGGTCTGCGGAGAGCCGCTTTACCACATGGCCCGCAACGGCGCCGACGTTCCGGCGGACGAGGCGCACCTGCACCGGATGCGGCGCCACATCGGCATGGTGTTCCAGCACTTCAACCTGTTCCCGCACAAGTCGGTGTTGCAGAACATCACCCTGGCCCCAGTCCTGACCAAGGGCGAAAGGCGCGCTGACGCCGAACGCCGCGCGCGCGAACTGCTGGACATGGTGGGGCTTGCGGACAAGGCCGACTACATGCCCAGCCAGTTGTCGGGCGGCCAGAAGCAGCGCGTGGCCATCGCCCGCGCCCTCGCCCTGCAGCCTCAGATCATGCTGTTCGACGAGGTGACCTCGGCCCTTGACCCCGAACTGGTCGAGGAAGTGCTGGAGGTGATGCAGCGCCTGGCTAGGGAAACCGACATGACCATGCTGCTGGTCACGCACGAGATGGGCTTCGCCCATGACTTCGCCGACCGCGTCCTGTTCTTCGACAAGGGCCGCATCGTCGAGCAAGGCCCGCCCGACCAGATCTTCACCGCGCCGCAAGAGGATCGCACGAAGTCCTTCCTGCGCAAGATCATCGCCGCCGGACAGCGCGTGTGATGCCCATCCAACAGGAGAGAACCATGAAGACATGCCTGATCGCTGCCGTTCTTCTGGCAGCCCCGATCCCCGCGCTTGCCGACAAGCTGGACGACTTGAAAGAAGCCGGAACCGTCCGCATCGCCATCGGCAACGAGCCGCCCTTCACCGCCATCGGCGCCGACGGCAAGGTGTCGGGGGCGGCACCCGACGTGGCCCGCGCCGTCTTCGCCGCGCTTGGCGTTGCGGATCTGGAAGCCTCGATCCTGGATTACGGCGCGATGATCCCCAGCCTTCAAGCGGGCCGCGTGGATGCGATCACCGCGGGCCTGTTCATGAAGCCCGAACGCTGCGACGCGGTCGCCTATTCCGAGCCGATCCTCTGCGATGCCGAGGCGCTGCTGCTGCCCGCGGGCAATCCCAAAGGCTTCCAGTCCTACGAGGATTTCGCCAAGGATCCCGAGGCCCGTCTGGGCACCCCCGGCGGAGGGACCGAGGAAAAGTTGGCGCTTGACGCGGGCGTGCCGCGCGACCGGCTGATCGTGGTGCCCGATCCGCAGTCCGGCTTGAAGATGGTGCAGGATGGCCGCATCGACGCCTATTCGCTGCCGGTCCTGTCGCTGAACGACCTTCTGGCGAAATCGGCCGACGACACGCTGGAGGTCTTCGCGCCGGTCCAGGGCGCCCCGGTCTATTGCGACGGCGCCGCCTTCAACAAGCGCGACACCGACCTGCGCGACGCCTTCGACGCCGAACTGGCCAAGCTGAAGGAGTCGGGCGAGTTCGCGAAGATCGTCGAGCCCTACGGCTTTTCGGCCCAGGCCGCGATCTCGACCAACCGAGAAACGCTCTGCGCCCAGGAATGATCCCGGCGGCGGGGCCTGACCCCGCCTTCAACCATTGACGGAAAGGCAGGCATCGGCGCATGGGCGACTGGTCTGGATATCTGACGCTTATCCTCGAGGGGGCCAGGACCACGGTCCTGCTGACCGTGCTGGGGTCGGCGGTGGCGCTTGTCGTGGCATTTGTCGCCGGGCTAGGCCGCCTGTCGCCCGTGGCCGCCGTCCGCTGGCTTGCCACCGCCTATATCGAGTTCTTCCGGGGCACCTCGATCTTCGTGCAACTGTTCTGGATCTACTTCGTGCTGCCGATGACCGGGCTATGGGCGCCCACGCCCATGCAGGCCGGGGTTCTGGCGCTTGGCCTGAACGTCGGCGCCTACGGGGCCGAGGTCGTGCGCGGTGCGATCCAGGCCGTGCCGCGCGACCAGTACGAGGCCTGCATCGCCGTCAATCTGACCCGCTTCCAGAGGATGCGCCACGTGATCCTGCCGCAGGCGCTGCCCTTGATGCTGCCCACCTTCGGCAACAACGCCATCGAGCTTTTGAAAGCCACTTCGGTTGTGTCGCTGATCTCGCTGGCGGACATGACCTTCCAGGCGCAGGTGGTGCGGTCGCAGACCGGCAGCACGCTGGTGCCCTTTGTCACGATCCTGGTGCTGTATTTCGCGATGTCCTCGCTGATCTCGCTGGCCATCCGCGCCTGTGAACGGCGCGTGACGCGCGGCCTGGACGGGGTGCGCTGATGGAGTGGGATTGGGACTTCACCTGGTCGATCATGCCGCAGCTTCTGGCGGGCTTCAGGATCACCCTGGTCGCCACCGCGCTTGGCGCCGTCGTCGCGGCGATCCTGGGGCTGGTCTTCGCCATCCTGCGCCGGTCCCGGAACCGGCTGGTGTCGCGCACGACCGGCCTTGTCGTGGAATTCATCCGCGGCACGCCGCTGCTGGTGCAGCTTTACTTCATCTTCTACGTCCTGCCGGACCTGGGCATCCGCCTGCCCGCGCTGACCGCCGGGGTGATCGGCATGGGCCTGCACTACGCCACCTACGCCTCCGAGGTGTATCGCGGCGGGATCGAGGCCGTGTCGCGGGGCCAGTGGGAAGCCGCCAAGGCCACCAACCTGACCGCCCGGCAGACCTGGGTCCATGTCATCCTGCCGCAGGCGATCCCGCCGATGATCCCGGCGATGGCCAACTATCTGCTGGCGATGTTCAAGGAAACGCCGCTGCTCTCGGCCATCACCGTGCTGGAACTGATGAACCAGGCGAAATCCGTCGCCAACAGCTCGTACCGCTATGTCGAGCCGATGACGATGGTGGGGGTGATGTTCCTTGTTGTCAGCGTGATCTCGGTCGTCGGGCTCCGCTGGCTGGAACGCCGCTACGGGAGGGTCGGCGGATGACCGTGCTGGACCTGCCCGTCGCGCTGGACGACCGCCCCCTGCCGCGCCGCGTCGGGCTGGTGGCCCTGGCGACCGACCACACGACCGAGGTGGACTTCGCCGTCCTGCCCCCGCGCGGGATCGGCGTCTATGCGACCCGGATCCCTTTCGCGAACCCGGTCACGCCGGACAGGCTGGCCGCAATGGCGGGCGACGTGACGCGGGCCGCCGCGCTGATCCTGCCGGACGAGCCGCTGGATGCGGTCGTCTACAGCTGCACCTCGGCCTCGGTCGTGATCGGGGACGAGGCCGTGCGGGACGCCATCCGCGCGGGCAAGCCGGGGACAAGGGCGATCACCCCCATCTCGGCGGGCTTTGCCGCGCTGCGGGCGCTCGGGGCCGACCGGATCACGCTGCTGACGCCCTATACCCCGCAGACCACGCGACCCATGGCCGACTGCTTCGAGGCCGGCGGCTTTGCCTTGCAGGGTGTGTCCTGCCTGAACCTGACGGACGACCGCGACATGGCGCGGATGTCCCACGCCACGATCACCGACGCGGCCCGCGCGGCCCTCGTGCCGGGCAGCCAGGCGCTGTTCCTGTCCTGCACCGCTGTCCGGGCGGCGGGGATCGCCGGGCGGATCGAGGATGCGGTGGGGGTGCCGGTCGTCACCTCGAACCTGGCGACGCTCTGGGCGGCCATGCGGGCCTGCGGGGACGGGGGCGCGGCCCTTTCCGGCCAGCTGATGAGGCTGCCATGACCGTGACCCCCGACGACATCCGCGCCGCCGCGTCCCGCATCGCCGGCCATGTGGCCCGGACGCCGCTGATCCGGGACGATGCCCTGTCGGACCGGCTGGGCCACCCGGTCTGGCTGAAATGCGAACACCGCCAGACCACGGGCGCCTTCAAGCTGCGCGGCGCGACCAATGCGATCCTGTCGCTGGACCCCGCCCGACTGGCGCGCGGCGTCGTCACCGCCTCGACCGGCAACCACGGGCGCGCCGTGGCCCATGCGGCGCGGGCGCTTGGCGTGTCCGCCACGGTCTGCCTGTCGCGCCTGGTCCCCGACAACAAGGTGCAGGCCATCCGCGACCTGGGGGCCGCCGTTCGCATCACCGGCGACAGCCAGGACGAGGCGATGATCGCCGTCGCCTGTGCCGTGGCCGAGGAAGGACTGACCGAGATCCCGCCCTTCGATCATCCCGAGGTGGTGGCGGGGCAGGGCACGATCGGGCTGGAGATCGGCACCCCCGATGTGGTGCTGGTGCCGCTGTCGGGCGGCGGGCTTGCGGCGGGGATCGCGGTCGCGGTCAAGGCGCTGTCCCCCGCGACCCGCGTGATCGGCCTGACGATGGAGAACGGCGCCGCCATGGCCGCCAGCCTAAAGGCGGGCCGCCCGGTCGAGGTGCCCGAGGTCGCCAGCCTTGCCGACAGCCTGGGCGGCGGCATCGGGCTTGCCAATCGCGTGACCTTTCCGCTGTGCCGCGACCTGTTGGACGAAGTGATCCTGCTGACCGAGGCCGAGATCGCGGAAGGCATCCGGCACCTGGGCCATGCGGGCCATGTGGTCGAGGGCGCGGCGGCGACAGGCCATGCCGCCCTTCTGGCCGGCAAGGTCCGCCCGCAGGGTTCGGCCGTCACAATCCTGTCGGGCGGCAACATCGACCCCGCCCTGCACGCCCGCGTCATGGCAGGCGCATCGGAGGCCGCATGAGACCGCCCGTGAAAATCCTGACCGAAACGGATCTGCGCGCCCTCGTGCCGCTGGATCGGGACGCCGTCGCCTGCATCCGCGACGCCTTCGTGGCGCTGGCGACCAGGCCCGTCGCCATGCCGCCGATCCTGCGCCTGGACATCCCCGAACACCGGGGCGAGGTGGACGTGAAGACCGCCCATATCCCCGGCCTGTCGCATTTCGCCATCAAGATCTCGCCCGGTTTCTTTGGCAATCCGGCGCTCGGGCTGCCCTCGACCAACGGCATGATGGTGGTTCTGTCATCGACGACCGGACTGGTCGAGGCGCTGCTGCTGGACAACGGCTATCTGACCGACCTGCGCACCGCCGCCGCCGGGGCCGTGGCCGCCGACGCGCTGGCGCGTGCCGATGCGTCCCGCGCCGCCATCCTGGGCGCCGGGATGCAGGCGCGGATGCAGTTGCAGGCGCTGGCGCTTGTCCGGCGGCTGACAGGCGCGACCGTCTGGGCGCGCGATGCCGCCAGGGCGCGGGCCTTCGCCGACGAGATGACGGCGGCGCTGTCGATCCCCGTGACCGCCGCCGCCACGGTCGATGACGCCACAAGGGACGCGGACATCGTCGTCACCACCACGCCCGCCGATGCCCCCATCCTGCACCGTGTCGCGCCCGGCACCCATGTGACGGCAATGGGGTCCGACGCCGAGCACAAGAACGAGATTGCCCCCGGCCTGATCGCCGCCGCCCGCTATGTCGCCGACCGGCTTTCGCAGACCCGCACCCTGGGCGAGCTGCGCCATGCCGGGATCGACGGCGACTTTCCCGAACTGGGCCAGATCCTTGCGGGGCTGGCCCCGGGCCGCACCAGCGACACCCAGGTCACCCTTGCCGACCTTACAGGCACCGGCATCCAGGACACCGCCATTGCCACCCTTGCCCTGACCCGCGCGGCCAGGGCGGGGGCTGGCCAGGACTTCACCCTCTGAAAGCAGCCCCGATGACAGATGTCGCATTGAAATTCACGCGCGAGGAATATGCCGAGCGCCTCGCCAAGACCCGCCGGGCGATGGAGGCGCAGGGCGTCGATCTGCTGATCGTCACCGATCCGTCCAACATGAACTGGCTGACCGGCTATGACGGCTGGTCCTTCTATGTCCACCAATGCGTCGTCGTGCCGCCCGATGGCGAGCCGATCTTCTTCGGGCGCGGCATGGACGCGGTGGGCGCGCGCTTCACCGCCTATCTGGCCGAAGCCAACATCATCGGCTATCCCGACGACTATGTCATGAATACCCTCAAGCACCCCATGGACCTGCTGTCGCAGATCCTGACGGACAAGGGATGGGGCGCCAAGCGCATCGGCGTCGAGATGGACAACTACTGGTTCACCGCCGCGGCCTTTGCCGCGCTGCAAAGGGGCCTGCCCGACGCGCGCTTCAGCGACACCACCGGCCTTGTGAACTGGCAGCGCGCAGTCAAGTCGCCGACCGAACTGGACTACATGCGCAAGGCGGGCGCCATCGTCACGAAGATGCACGAACGCATCTTCGAGAAGATCGAGCCGGGAATGCGCAAATGCGACCTGGTGGCCGAGATCTATGATGCGGGCATCCGGGGCACCGACGGCTTCGGCGGCGACTATCCGGCCATCGTGCCGCTTCTGCCCTCGGGTCGCGAGGCCGCGGCCGCCCACCTCACCTGGGACGACCGGCCGATGCGCGCGGGCGAAGGCACCTTCTTCGAGATCGCGGGCTGCTTCAACCGCTATCACGCGCCGCTGTCGCGGACGGTGTTCCTGGGCAAGCCGCCGCAGGTCTTCCTGGACGGCGAACAGGCGGTGCTGGAAGGAATGGAGGCGGGGCTGGAGGCCGCCCGCGCCGGCAACACCTGCGAACAGTTCGCGGGCGCCTTCTACGCCGTGCTGAAGAAGCACGGCATCACCAAGGACGGCCGCACCGGCTATCCCATCGGCGTCAGCTATCCGCCCGACTGGGGCGAGCGCACCATGTCGCTGCGCCCCGGTGACAGGACCGTGCTGGAACCCGGCATGACCTTCCACTTCATGACCGGCCTCTGGTCCGACGAGATGGGGCTGGAGATCACCGAATCCATCGCCATCACCGAGGGCGCGCCGGAATTGCTGGCATCCGTCCCGCGCAAGCTGTTCGTCAAGGAATGATGCCATGTTGCAGATGCAGCTGACGCCTTCGCCCATCACGGCGACGGTGGATTTCTCGGCGCCCGGCGTCAGCCACGGCTTCCTGCGCCTGCCTTATTCGCGCGACGACGCGGCCTGGGGGTCGATCATGACCCCCATCACCGTGGTCGTGGGCCGCGAAGGGCCGACGGCGCTGCTGACCGGCGCCAACCACGGCGACGAATACGAGGGCCCCATCGCGCTGTTCGACCTGGCCTCGACCATCCGGGCCGAGGAGGTGACGGGCCGGATCATCATCGTGCCCGCGATGAACTATCCTGCCTTCGGGGCGGGGACGCGCACATCGCCCATCGACCGGGGCAACCTGAACCGCAGTTTTCCCGGCCGACCCGACGGCACCGTGACTCAGAAGATCGCGGACTATTTCCAGCGCGTGCTGCTGCCGATGGCGGACATCGTGCTGGACTTCCATTCGGGCGGCAAGACGCTGGACTTCCTGCCCTATTGCGCGGCCCATGTCCTGCCCGACAAGCGGCAGGAAGCGCAGTCCTTCGACCTGGTCCGGGCCTTCGGCGCCCCCTGGTCGGTCAGGATGCTGGAGATCGACGCGGTTGGCATGTACGACACCGCCGCCGAGGAGATGGGCAAGATCTTCGTCACCACGGAACTGGGCGGCGGCGGCACCGCCACCGCGCATACGGCGCGGATCGCCAAGCGGGGCCTGCGCAACCTGCTGATCGCGGCAGGCGTGCTGAAGGGCGAGGTGGAGGCGGAGCCGACGCAATGGCTGGACATGCCCGACGCCGATTGCTTCACCTTCGCGGAAGACGGCGGCCTGATCGAGTTCCTGGCCGACCTGGGCGATGCAGTCAGCGAAGGCAAGCCCATAGCGCGCATCTTTCCCGTCACCCGCACCGGCCTGCCCCCCGTCACCGTTCATGCCCGGCGGTCGGGCCTGATGATGGCCCGGCATTTCCCGGGCATCGTGAAGCCGGGCGACTGCGTGGCAGTCATCGGAGTGGAGGTCGAGGATTCCGTCGCGAATATGGTGGGACCTTCCTGACCCGGCGTTCAAGGCGAAAGCGTCGAGGCGTTGTTGCGCAACTCGCGCCCTAGGCGTGAGCAGGTCCGGTAGCACTGGGCTGTCACCGTCGCGGCTGAGGGTGGATTCCACGGCGCGGATGCCGGATGTGGCCGGGTCCATGGCGAGATGCACCTTGCGCCACTGGCGACGGCTCTGCACCCCATGCTTGCGGGCCTGCCATTCGCCATCGCCCAGGAACCTGATCCCGGTGCTGTCGACCAGCAGATTCAGCGGGCCATCTGCGCGGCGATAGGGGATCTGCATGGCCAAGGTCTTCTGCCTGCGGCAGAGCGTGGAAAAGTCCGGCCCCGGCCAGTCCAGCCCGGCTTCAGCCTGCTCGCCACATGCCGGTAGTCTGACGCAAGGGAAGCTTGAAGAGAGCCTTGATCAACAGGCAGAACTGGATGGCCGCGACGGAAAAGACCGGCGGGCGCCCCGGGCGCCTGTCATGCGGCGCGCGCCCGGTCATGTCCGCGTCGACCCAGATCAGCAGGGACCCCCGCTTTCGCAGCGATGCGTTGTAGCTGGTCCAGTGCGTCGTACGACAGCGCGTGGGAGATGGCTTGCTCATGCAGCGCGCCTAACGCATGGATTCGCAAAGTGAATCTCTATTGTCAGACTTGTGCAACAACGCCTGGACGCTCGACCATTTGCCGAACTCGGTCGGCAGGTCTCTGGTCCTGCCGTTGCCGGAAGACAGGCGGCAGTTCCGCGGATCGCGCTCCGTTCCTGAGGGCCCCGGACTTGCGCTGGAGAACAGCCAGATAGTGCCGCCAGTCATAAATGGTCCGCGGTGGCACCTGGTGATTGCGCTGGAACACGCGGCCATGCTTGCACAGGATATCCGGCTCAGTTCCGGGTGGAAATCAACAGCGGGCTGGCCTGGCTGCTTTGCGCGCTCGTCTTTGTCGCCCTGTCCCGTCTCATCCGCACCACGGGATCGTGAGCATGGAGCGGGGGGGGGGGGGGCAGGGGTCAGGGGCGCCTTCAAAGAAACAGGTATGACATTTCCATGGCTCGGACGATGCCGAAGACAGGGACGGGATCAGGCGCGGTTGGAGGACAGCTGCTCGCAGGCCTCGGGCTCATGACACGGCGGCTTGCAGAACGCCGCGATTTCGCATGGCGTTTCAGTCGGGCCTTAGGCGGGCAAGCCGAGCGTCGGCCCATCCGTTTTCGTCAGAAGGCAAAGCGCATGCCGACGAGCAGGTCGAAGGTTTCGAACTTGCCGTCGAAGCTCTCCCCGTCGGGACCTTCGAACCTGTCCGACTCGGTTTGGAACCAACGTCCCTCGGCGAAAAGGCTCACGTCGGGGTTCACCTGATAACCCACGCCGCCGATCAACTGATAGGCAAGCAGCCCGTCTCCGTCGAAATCCTGGCCGCCGGCGCTCTTCTCCACATTGGCCGCGCCGATGCCGGCGCCGAGATAGGGCCGGACCGCCCCGGTCGGACCCATGCCGTCGAACATGTAGAGCGCATTGACCATAAGGGCTTTGGCCGAAGTGTCACCGTCGGTCTGATCGCCCTCATCCCGGTCTCTGACCGTGAAGTCGGCCTTGCGGTAGGCGTATTCGAGTTCCACCGCGAGGTTCGGCGTGACGGCCGCGCCGACCGCAATGCCCAGGGTATAGCCGGTGTCATGGTCGAAGCTGGGAAGGGCGATCTGCTCCCCCTCCTCGACAAGCGTCGTATCAAGGCTCGACGGCCAGGTCGCGCCGCCAAAACCCTTGAGGTAGACATCTTCCATCGAAAATGCCTGGGCGGACGCCGTCCCTGCGCTCCCCGCCAGCATTGCGATCACAAGTGCTGCGGCCATAGGTGGCTGTTTCATGCTCCTCTCCCGTTCGCTGTTCCCCGCATGGTTTGATCTTACACCACCGTGATCAATCTGTAACCAATGTGGGGCGGACTGAAATAGAGCGAGACTTCGGCTTGGCCGGCACTTGGTGGCCGCAGCGCCAACCCGCACCCTCCGCACGACGGTCGCGTGGCCCAAGCAAGGCTGCGGATAAGAACAGACGACGGCGCCATCTCAGCGGCTGTCAGCCTCGGATCAGTTCAACGGCTACGCCGATGTCCAACTCGGCCCAAGCCTGGTCTGCGGTCAGGGCAGGCACGCTGAGTTCGGCTGCCAAGGCAAGGCAGGCCCGATCTCCCAGTGACAAGCCAAGGGTCCGGGCTGCCGGGCGCAGATGTCCGATAGCGTATGCCTGGGAGGCTGTGAGAGGTCGGACATCGAGAGAAGGCATCCGAGCACATCTTCCACCTCCTTGGCAGTTAGGCCGCGTTCGCACAGCTTGGACACCACCTCCGCAAGATTGGCGGTGCCGATCACCGCTGCCGGCAACGCCTGCAGGACGCGCTCGCTTCCCGCCTCCCCCTGCAGGAGGCAGAGCAGGGCGGAGGCATCGAGGGAGCAATAAGCGAGAGTTGGTGATGCCCTGAGGGGCGGCATATCATGGCGGTGTTCACGCGCCGTCAATTCTCAGCCGAGAAAGGGATATGCCGCCTGCCAGACAATACCATCACCCAACTCCCCGATCCATCGGGATTTAGCGCCGATGCATTCACCGACGTTCTGCGCAATGGCGCGCGCAAGCTGATCGAACAAGCGATGCACGCCGAGCTGGCCACGCTCATGACCGCCTTTTCCAAGAAGAAGCTTGAGGATGGGCGTGCGCGCCGGGTGCGCCATGGACACTTACCCGAACGGGAGGTGATGACCGGCATTGGCCCCGTGTCGGTGAAAGTGCCGCGGGTGCGCGATCGCAAGCCCGGTCAGGACAAGATCACCTTCACGCCCAGCATCCTGCCGCAATACCTGCGCAAGGCGAAATCAGTGGAGGAGCTACTGCCCCGGCTTTACCTCCAGGGTGTCAGCACGGGGGACTTCAGCGAGGCGCTGGCGGCGCTTCTCGGGCCGAACGCCCTTGGGCTTACCAAGCCGCTGTACTGGGATTCACTTTGATGACGCCCTGAAGGTTGCTATTTATGAACTTTCCGATATCTATGCCGCATGCCTTGCATGACATGCATGACATATGTGCCGAAATCCGCGCTGATTTTGGCCCGGCTGCCTGCCCAAGGCTCCAATTACTACGGCACTAGTCCGTCGTTTGGGACAATGTTGGCCTTCCAATCGTTGGGGAGCCGACGGTCAGCCTTCTCTGCCTATTAGCCCAGGGCCGATCCTTTGGGTCAGGCGCCCTTTAACCTCCTTCCTGTAACAAAATGAGGTCCACTGCGGACGTAAGCATGACTGACATTCAACCTCCCTTTACCGATATCGACATCAATACCGCCAATGCGGGTTTCTACGAAGGTTACTCCACGCCTATCGCCCTGGCGTCCAAGATCGCTATTGCGCTGCTCACGGCTTGGGCTCTGCTTCTACCCGGTAGCGCCGAGTCCATCCTGTCGTTGCTGAACACCGAGATCCTGGGTGTGTTCAACATGTTCTACATCCTCGCGGTCGGGTTTTTCGCGTGGTTTCTTATTTTCGTGGCTGCCGTCCCCTCCTCGGGTCGTCGCAAGCTCGGGAAACCGGACGAAAAACCCGAATTCTCCACTTTCTCGTGGTTCGCGATGATGTTCGGGGCAGGTTTGGGCGTGGGCCTGATGGTCTACGCAACGGCCGAGCCAATGAACCTTTGGGCCACGAATCCTGAAATCCTGAAAGGCAAAGTTGCGGATCGCTCCTCCGAGGCGGTCCAGTCGGCCTTTCGTTATACCTTCCTGCACTACGGACTGCACGCCTGGGCGATCTATGTCGTCACAGGGCTGTGCCTCGCCTATTACGCCTACACCCGTGACATGCCTCTCACAATCCGCAGCGCTCTGACGCCGATCTTGGGACGTCACGTCAACGGTCCCGTTGGTGCCGTGGTGGACGTACTGGGCGTGGTTGCTACCATCCTGGGTGTGGCGGTCACCATCGGCTTCGGCGTGAGCCAGCTGGTCGAGGGCCTCTATTCGATCACCGGCATGGAGTGGTTGTTGCAGCCGGGCGACAACGGCTCTGCGCCGACCCCCTCGGTTGTTGGATTGATCGCGGCGTTGATCGTGGTCATGGGCCTGTCGATCCTGTCCGCGGTATCAGGCGTCGGGCGTGGGGTGAAATATCTGTCGAACCTGAACCTGACTCTCTCCACCGTCCTGCTGCTGATCTTCGTGATCTTCGGATCATTTGCCTTTGCCACGACTACCTACGGAACGGCATTGGTAGATTACCTGCTGCATTTCGCCTCCCTTTCGGTCCAGGCCTATTCCACCGACACGGATCTGGGCGAATGGCAGTCGGCAAACACCACCTTCTACTGGGCTTGGTGGATTGCGTTCTCGCCTTTTGTCGGCCTCTTTCTCGCCCGGATTTCCCGCGGGCGGACAGTTCGCGAGTTCGTTCTGGGCGCGGTCGTCATGCCTTCGCTGGTCTGCTTCGCCTGGATGACCATTCTGGGCGGCACTTCGATCGATCTGGAACTGTCCGGGATCGCCCAGGGCAGCATCGTGAACGCCTCCCAGACGAACATGCTGTTCGCCACCTTGCAACACATCATCAGTGAGCAGCTGTTCTCGGTTGTCGCGATCATGTGCGTGGTGCTGATCCTGACCTTCCTCGTCACCTCGGCGGACTCCGGCCTCCTGGTCATCAACACCATCATGGCCGGCGGAGAGGAAGAGACCAGCGTCATGCACCGCATCATCTGGGGCGGGCTGCTCACTCTGGTGATCGCAGCGCTGATCCTGGCGGGCGGCGGTGGTCTGGTTGTTCTGCAGAACGCCATGATCATCGGTGCCCTGCCCTTCGCCTTTGTGATGGTCGCCATGTGCGTGTCGCTGACCAAGGCCCTTTATCGTGATCGCCATCGCGACCGGATCGCCGAGGAGATAAGCATCAAAGGTCAGGCCTGATAAACCCTTGTCAAATCGAAACCTGCGCGCACCACGGTGATCCGACCGCACGTTCCATGAACATCCGACCACCCGCTCCAGCCGCATCCGACCAGGCTGCTCTGAGCGGGCTCCGTCAGATGGGGCGGGTCTGAGGCAGACCACCTGCGCTACCAGAAGCTGTTGCGACAGCGGAAGAAGTGGCGCGATGAGGAGACTGCCGATAAAAGAAGATCTAGAGCCTGTTGCGTTTAATCGGTTTCATATCCGGCGGCTTTGAAGAAATTGTAGCATTCCTCGTCGGTGAAGAGA
>NZ_JBHRXY010000010.1:0-110301 GCF_042648745.1 Paracoccus angustae | reverse complement strand
ACGGGTCAGGGCGCTGCGTGCGCCAGCGACAATCGAAATGCTGACCGACAACGGGCCGCCTTACATCGCCAAGGATAGGCCCGCGTCCCAGTTGATGATGCTCTCGGCGATGTAGCCCGCCAGATACGGCTCGCCACCGCCCGCGGGCGCATCGGCCAGCAGGCCATAGCGGCCCGTTACCAGCAGTTCGCGGGTGATCTGGCGGTGCAGTTCCTCAAGGGGCATCCCCTGCCCGTCCGCGCTTTCCCACAGATAGGCCAGCGCGTCGGGGATCTCGATGCCGATTTCCTTGGCATGGGCCACGCCGATCATGCCGCTGACAGCCGGCGCGACCAGTTCGGGAAAGCCCGCGCGGTCGCGATAGGCGGCATAGGCAAGGCGGCCACAGTCATCCATCCGCCGGTAGGCATCTGGCATGGGCAGGTGGACCTCGCCGCGGGCCTTGATGGCGCTTTCGCCGTCCATGCTGTCGCGCATCAGCCGCCATTCGTCCTGCCGTTCCCGCGTGAATTGCGGGTGCTTGCTGTCGATTGCCATTTAGAAGAAGCCTCGCAGCGTGCCCGACGACGACGACGCCTGGCGCTTGGTTGTCAATTCCGTGAACGCCCTTGATGCCGCGTCCACCTGGTCTTTCCACTTGCCCATCGGAAACAGGGCGATCTCGTCCAGAAACTGTGCGTTCCACGGACCTTCCAGCAGGAACACGTTGCCCGCCTCGGCCTGCGCCGCCAGCGGCAGCGCGCGGGTTTCCTTGTCGCCGCTTTCGGGCGAGAAGTGATAGTCGAAGCCCGTCAGCACGTGCCGCAGCAGGTGTTGCGCCTGCGCCTTGCCGGCCTGTCCCGGATCCTGCGGAAACGACCCGCGCACCGCGCCGTGCGCCGCCCGGTCCTGCTCCGCCGTGGCGCGCATCAGCCGCTCGACGCCCATCGGCCCAAGCTGCGCGCGGGCCACGTCGGCGACGATGAACCGCCCGTCCGGGGCCTGCGCCATGAGCACGCCCGCCGTCGCGGCGGCCTCGGCGTCCTCTGTCGCGGCCAGATCCCAGCCGCGCACGAAACGGCAGCCGACCGGCAGGGCCGGGATCGTGCCAAACCACTCGCGCTTGAACAGGCCGCCGCCGCGCGGGACGGGGCGTTGTTGAAGCTGGCCCGCCGTGGCATAGCTGCCAAGGGTGCGTTCCAGTTCGGCCACCTGCGCTTCCGGGAACCGCTCGGGGAACAGCAGTTCGCCGTCCTTGATGCGCGGGTCGCGGAAGCCGATGTTCGTTTCGCAACGCCGGTCAGGCTCGAAGCGCATCGGCAGGCACAGGTGCGTGTAGGGCAGGCCCTTGGACAGGATCAGCCCGGATGTGTCTCTCTCGTGCAGGCGCTGCATCACGACAATGATCGCCGAATGGTCGTTGTTGATCCGGGTCGGCAGGGTTTCGAGAAAGGCCAGTTCCGCCGCCAGGAGCGCGGCATCGCTGTTCCCGTCCGCAGCCGAGAGAGGATCGTCCAGCAGCACCCGGTCGCCCCGTGCGCCTGTCATGCTCGTGAAGGCCATGGCCTCGCGGAAGCCGGTTGCGGTGTTCTCGAAGCGCAGCTTGGCGTTGTTGTCGTCCTGAAGCTGGACCGGCCAGCGGGACTGGAACCACTCCAACTGGATCAGGCGGCGGCATTTCAGGTTGTCGCGGATTGCCAGCGTCTGCATGTGCGCGGTCGAGAGGAACCGCTTCTCGGGCTTTCCCGCCGGCCCCCACTCCCAGGCCGGAAAGATCACGCCCGTCAGCAGCGACTTCATGGTGCCGGGCGGGACATTCATCAGCAGGCGGGTGATTTCACCGCGCGAAACCGCTTGCAGGTGGTCGCACATTGCAGACAGAGCCCAGCCCCAGCGCAGCGGCGTGGCAGGCTCCAGCACGTGCCAGGCGCGCTGCGCGAAGGTCGCCAGCGAGCGGCGGCAGGCCTCACGTTCCAGCGCGATCAGATCAACCGCCGGGAAGTTCCTCTTTTTGAGCATCGGCCACCGCCAGCATTTCCGCGAGCGCCGCGTCGGACAGTTTCGACACGTCCAGCGTCTGCACCGGCCCGCCGTCCGCACCGCTGACCTCCAGCTTGTTCGTCTCCCGCCAGCCCGCCTGCGTCTTGAGGAAGAAGAAGATCGACGCGGTGTCGCCCTTCCTGATCTTGTCCAACAGCTTCTCGCCCACCTCGGCGATCACCTTGCGATCTGGTATCTGCGGCAAGGCAAGACCGGCAACGCGGTGCCGGTGCCGCTGCATCCGGTGGTGCTGGCGATCCTGGACGCGGAACGAGCCGCGCGCACGGGCATCATCGACGTGCGCCGCCCGCTGCTGACCGATTCGCGGGGCCGACCCTGGACGGCCAGTGGCTTCGGGGCCTCCTGGCGCAGCGATCTGATCCGCCTCGGCCTGCGCCCGGACCGGAACGACGAGTATCAGGAGGGGGCTTTCGCGCCGACGTTCCGCGGGCTGCGGCACACGAACGCCACGCAGATCACCAACGCGGTCGCCCGGAACCCTGCCCTGTTCGGCGGGATTGCGCGGGTGAAATCCATGCTCGGGCACCTGTCCGAGAAGATGGCGCGGCACTACGCAAGACGTGCGGAGGTTAAGCACATGAACAGCGAGACGCTGCTGCTGATCCCCGAGATTGGGAACACGCCCGAATGGATTGGGAACACGCCCGACGACGAGATTTCCGACCCTTTAAATCGTTGGAAAAATGGTGGGCGGTGAGGGACTCGAACCCCCGACATCCTCGGTGTAAACGAGGCGCTCTACCAACTGAGCTAACCGCCCGCCGGGTTGCCTTCTAGCGCCCCGCAAACGCCGTGACCAGTGCCGATTTGGGGCTAGCCGACGACGCCCGATCCCGCGAACAGCGCGGGCAGGTCAACCGTGTCGCGCTGGTTCAAGGCATCCGCGTGGTCGCGCAGAAAGCTGTCGGCGGCGGTCTGGCCCGCCAGCTTCATGCGCGCCAGCAGGCCCGGGGCGGGCATCAGCTTGGACCGCGCGGTCAGGTCGTTCATCAGCACGTCGTCCAGGATCATGTGGACCAGAGGGTTCTTCATCGCACGGTTCTGCAACCGGTTCTCGGCGAACAGGCGCTTGACGAAGTTGATCGCGCGCAGATCGGACATGAGCGACGCGTTGAAGCTGACCTCGTTCACGCGGTCGGCGATCATGGCGGGGGTGCGCGGGATTCCCTCGCGCAGCAGGGGATTGATGTTCACGATCACGATGTCGCGCGGCAGGTGCTGGGCATAAAGCGGGAACATCGCCGGGTTGCCGGTGAAGCCGCCGTCCCAGAAGGCCTCCAGATGCCCGGTCTCGGGGTCGCGGATCTCGACCGCGCGGAACAGGTTGGGCAGGCAGGCCGAGGCCATCACCGCGTCGGGCGTCGCTGCCGCGTTGGTGAAGACCCGGATGCGCCCGGTCCGCACATTGGTGGCCGCCACGAACAGCTGGGGTCCGCGCGTGTTGCTGAAATCGGGATGGGGCAGTTCGCGCAGCACCGAGGCAAGCGGGTTCACGTAGAAGGGTCCATAGTCATAGGGGCTGAAGATGCGCGTCACGCTGTCCAGCCAGGCCGCGGGCGAAAACATCTCGGTCAGCCGGTCCAGGCCGCGCGGGGTGGGGATCAGCGAGTGCATCCAGCGCACGATGCGGTTGTCGCTGATCTGTCCGACCCGCGCCCAGAGATGGTCGAGGTTCGCGCGCGCCGCCAGCCGTCCCGCCCGGCCCCCTTGCCGCGACAGCCCGGCCTTCAGCGCCGCCCCGTTCAGGGCGCCTGCCGAGGTGCCGCTGACGGCCGAGATCGTCAGCCAGTCCTCGTCCAGCAGCCGGTCCAGCACGCCCCAGGAAAAGGCGCCATGCGCGCCGCCGCCCTGCAAGGCCAGGTTGATGCGCTTTTCGTCCATCGCCGTCTCGTCCGGGTCCATGTTGCGGATGCAGCATAAGCGGCTTCGCACCAGCCGCAAGCCGTTCGCGGAACACCGCCGGACCGGCGCCGTGCCGATGCCCTATCCCCGTCGCCCCAGGCCCGGCGAACGACGCGCCTGGCTGTCCGGCCTGCGCACAAAGGGGGCCGGTGCCCCAGGACATCACGCTTGACCGCGCGGCCGGGGCGGCGCCGGAGTGCTGGCGCGCCCGGATGACGCCGCAACGGGTCCGGCCTTCTTCGACCTGCCGCCTCGGGCGCTGCGCGGGATCTTCGTGTCAGGCCGGGACTCAGGCCGGGACATCGGCGCCCCGCTGCGGGACCGGCCTGGCGGCGCCATCATGACATCGGCCCGCCCGAGGCGCCGGACTATCTGCCGGCCGCGATGCGCGCCCCGATCCGGTCCGGGCGCCGACCGTGATCGGGCCGGAGGCCGGGGCTGTCCGGCGGACCGTCCGGCGCCCGCCCCGCGCTGTCAGTCCTCGGCGTTGGCCTCGGCCCGGCTTTTTCCCGCCACATCCAGGGCCAGGGTCGCCGCCATGAAGGCATCCAGGTCGCCGTCCAGAACGCCCTGGGTGTCGCTGGTTTCCTCGCCCGTGCGCAGGTCCTTGACCATCTGATAAGGGTGCAGGACATAGGACCGGATCTGGTTGCCCCAGCCGGCCTCGCCCTTGGCGGCGTGCTGGGCGTTGATCTCGGCGTTGCGGCGGTCCAGTTCCATCTGATACAGGCGCGACTTCAGCGCGGCCATGGCGTTGGCGCGGTTCTGGTGCTGCGACTTTTCCGAGGACGTGACCACGATCCCGGTCGGCAGGTGGGTGATCCGCACCGCCGAGTCGGTGGTGTTGACGTGCTGGCCGCCCGCGCCCGAGGACCGATAGGTGTCGATGCGGATGTCGCGGTCGGGAATGTCGATCTCGATGTTGTCGTCCACGACGGGATAGACCCAGACCGACGAAAACGACGTGTGCCGCCGCGCCGCGCTGTCGTAGGGGCTGATGCGGACCAGCCGATGCACGCCCGATTCCGATTTCAGCCAGCCATAGGCGTTGTGCCCGCTGACCTTGTAGGCGGCGGAACGGATGCCCGCCTCGTCCCCGGCCGTCTCGGACAGAAGCTCGACCTCGTAGCCCTTCTTCTCGGCCCAGCGAACATACATGCGCGCCAGCATCGACGCCCAGTCGCAGCTTTCCGTGCCGCCCGCGCCCGCGTTGATTTCCAGAAAGGTGTCGTTCGCGTCGGCCTCGCCGTTCAGCAGGGCTTCCAGTTCCTTTTGCGCGGCCATTTCGGCCAGCGCCTTCAGGTTCGCCTCGGCCTCGGCCACCAGTTCGGGGTCGCCCTCGGCCTCGGCCAGTTCGACCATCTCGGCATTGGCCGAAAGATCCGCGTCGATGCGGCGATAGGTTTCAATGGCGTCCGACAGGGCCTGGCGTTCGCGCATCAGCTTCTGCGCGCGGGCGGGGTCGGACCACAGGTCGCCCGCCTCGATCATGGCGTTCATCTCCTCCAGCCGGTGGGGCGCGGTCTGCCAGTCCATCCGCTGGCCCAGCAGGGTCAGAGAGCGTTTGATGGCCTCGATGGTGGACTGCGTCTCGGCGCGCATGGGCAGGATCCTTAAGGCTGGCGTCAGGTCAGGGGTGATAACGCGGCGGGCCGCGCGCGGCAAGGGCGGCGGCCCCCCTTGCTGCAACCCCGCGCCCCGGCTTAGGTTGGGCAATCGTCACGAAACCGTCGCATTCCGTCATGAACCCGATCCTGGATCTGTTCCAGCCCCTGCAATCGCTGCCGCTGTCCGGCGTCGCCATGCGGCTTGGCCTGGCGGTTGTGCTTGGCGCCATGATCGGCTGGGAACGAGAGATCAGCGCCCGCGCGGCCGGGCTGCGCACGCATATGCTGATCGCGCTTGCGGCGGCGATGTTCACGATCGTGGCCATGGAACTGGCGCACTTCCCCGCCAGGGAACAGGACGTGCTGCGGATCGACCCCCTGCGCCTGATCGAGGCGGTGACGGCGGGGGTGGCCTTTCTTGCCGCCGGCTCCATCATCTTCAGCGGCGGCAGCGTGCGCGGCGTCACCACCGGCGCGTCGATGTGGCTGGCGGGGGCCGTGGGCCTTGCCTCGGGGACCGGCGACGGGTTGCTGGCGGTGATCGGCACCGGGCTTGCGGTGGTGATCCTGTGGATGGTGCGCGTGATCAGCACGCCCGCGCATGGCGGAGGCAAGCCGGACAGCCCGCGGGGCAGCACCGATCAGTAAAGCCCGCCCGAGGACATGGTGCCGAAATCCGTCTGGCGCGGGATCACCTTGCGTTCCCCGGTCGAGGTGGTGATGGCGGTTCCCGATCCCGATCCGGCCCCGGCCTCCCAGGGCAGGATGACCTCGCCGTCGCCGAAGCCCGACACGATCAGCGGCGATCCCCAGTCGGGATCGGTGCCGTCGCGGAAATATTCGGCCACCACATTCGGCCCCGTCGCGTCGTCCGACAGCCGCTGCCCGGTGGTGCGGTCGATCTTGACCCAATAGCCCCCGGGCGGGACCGCGAAATCGGTGCCGCCGAATTCGGCCACCGCCTTGCGCATGAAGGCGTTGAAGACCGGCACGCAAAGCGTTCCGCCATAGGCGTTCTCGCCCAGGCTGCGCGGCTGGTCATAGCCCAGATAGCAGCCCGCGACGATGTTCGACGAATAGCCGATGAACCATACGTCCTTGGCGTCGTTCGTGGTGCCCGTCTTGCCCGCGATGGGCACCGGCAGATCCACCCCGCTGCCCGACCCGCGCTCCACCGCCCCTTCCAGCATCGAGGTCAGCTGATAGGCCGTCACCGCGTCCATCACCCGTTCGCGGTTGGTGTCGATCACCGGCCCCTGCCCCGCCGGCAGCGCCTGCCGGCCGCAGGTTTCGCAGACCCTCTGGTCGTGGCGATAGATCGTGCGTCCGCGCCGGTCCTGCACGCGGTCCACCAGCGTGGGTTCCACCCGCTCGCCGCCGTTGGCGAACATGGCATAGGCCGCCACCATCTTGAACAGCGTGGTTTCCTGCGCGCCGAGGGCGTTGGCCAGGAACGGCTTGAGGTCGTCATAGACGCCGAAGCGTTCGGCATATTCCGCCACCCGCTCCATGCCGATGTCCTGGGCGATGCGGATGGTCATCAGGTTCCTGGACATCTCGATGCCGGTGCGCAGGGGCGTGGGCCCGTAATGCCTGCCCGACGAATTCTTGGGTTCCCACAATCCGAAAGGCGTGTTGATGCTGATCGGCTCGTCCACGACAATGGTGGCGGGGGTATAGTTGTTGTCCAGCGCGGCGGCATAAACAAAGGGCTTGAAGGACGACCCCGGCTGGCGCTGTGCCTGCGTGGCCCGGTTGAAGACCGAGGACTGGTAGGAAAAGCCCCCCTGCATCGCCATCACGCGGCCGGTGTTCACGTCCATGGCCATGAAGCCGCCCTGAACCTCGGGCACCTGGCGCAGGGTCCAGCGGATGAAGCTGCCGTCGTTGTCCTGCGTCATCGCGCGGACCAGCACCACGTCGCCCACGGCGACCAGATCGCCCGCCACCCGGGCGCGCGGGCCAAGCCTGCCGTCGGGGCCGCGCTTGCGCGCCCATTGCACGTCGGCTGCCGGAATCCAGTGGCCGTCGGCGTCCTCCTCGATGCCCTCGATGCCGATGCGGGCGTCGGTCTCGCCCAGTTCCAGCACCACGGCGGGGCGCCAGCCTGGAATGTCGCGCGGAACCTGCGCCTGCCACAGGGCGCCGCGCCAGGCGGCCTCGTCCTCCAGCTGCCCGGCCGGGACCGTCTGGCGGGTGCCGCGCCAGATGCCGGTGCTGCGGTCGTAATCCTCCAGCGCCTCGCGCAGCGCGTCGGCGGCGGCGCCTTGCAGGTCGGGGTTCAGGGTGGCGCGGATGGTCAGGCCGCCGCCGAAGAATTCCTCGTTGCCGAACTGCGCGGAAAGCTGGCGGCGGATTTCGTCGGTGAAATAATCGCGCGGCGGCAATTGCTGCTGAAAGGCCGGATAATCGCCGTTCTGCACCGATTTCAGCGGCAGCTTGGCCTCGGCCTCGTAGACGGCCTGGTCGATATAGCCGTTCTGCCACATCTCGCGCAGCACATAGTTGCGCCGCTCGGTCACCCGCTCCTTGGCGCGGACGGGATGATAGCGGCCCGGCGCCTGCGGCATGGCGGCCAGCATCGCGGCCTCGTGCGGGGCAAGTTCCGCCAGCGACTTGTTGAAATAGGTCTGGGCCGCCGCGGCGACGCCGAAGCTGTTCTGGCCCAGAAAGATCTCGTTCAGATACAGTTCCAGGATCTGGTCCTTGGACAGCGTGCGTTCCAGACGCGACGCCAGGATCAGTTCCTTGACCTTGCGTTCCACGCTGCGGTCGGACGACAGCAGGAAGTTCTTCATCACCTGCTGCGTGATCGTGGACGCGCCGCGCACCGACGACCCGCGCGACGCAACGGCCTGATACGCCGCCCCGACGATGCCGCGCACGTCATAGCCGGGGTGATTGTAGAAGTTCTTGTCCTCGGCGCTGATGAAGGCGTGCTTCACCAGATCGGGAATCTCCTCGATGGGAACGAACAGGCGGCGCTCCTCGGCGAATTCGTCGATCAGCATCCCCTCGCCCGAATAGATCCGGCTGATGGTCTTGGGCGTGTATTGGGCCAGGGTCTCGTGGCTGGGCAGGTCGCGCGAATAGATCCAGAAGATCGCGCCCAGGGTCAGCGCGATAAAGAAGCTCGCGGTGACGAACCACGAGAAGATGGCACCGAAAAAGGACAGAATGGGGCGCAGCAAGGGCGGGGGCCTTTCGTGGACTTGGCCCCTGTCATAGCGCCGCGTCGCGGCCCGGTCAAAACAACACTGGGCGACGACGCCCTTATCGGCGCAGCATCGTGGCCCGGGCGGCCTCGTCGCGCGCCCAGCCGGTGACGGCCTCGGCCACCACCCGGACCATGCGGGCGCGCCATTCGGGGTTCAGCAGGTTCGCCCGGTCGTCATGGTCCGAAATGAAGCCGAGTTCCAGCAGAACCGAAGGGATGTCCGGCGATTTCAGCACCGAATAGGTGGCCCGCTGCACGGGCCGCCCATGCATCCCGATGCCCATCAGCGACATGCGCGACACCAGCCAGTCGGCAAAGTTCCGGGACCGGGGCTGCGTGTCGGTGCGGGCGAAGTCCATCAGCACGCCCGTCAGCGCGTCGTCCTGGCCCGTCAGATCCAGGCCCGCCAGCAGGTCGTCGGGACCATGCCGCAGCACAAGCTGTTCGTCGGCGCGGCCGTCGGCGTCGGGGTTCCAGACATAAACCGTCGCGCCCGCCGCCTGCCCTTCCGGCAGCGCATCGGCGTGAAGCGAGATGAACAGATCCGCGCGCGCCTGCCGCGCGGCGGTCATGCGCCGTTCCAGCGACACGAAACTGTCGTCACCCCGCGTCAGCTGCACATCCACGCCCCGGGCCTGCAAGGCCGCGCGCAGTTCCAGCGCAAAGACCAGAACCAGATTCGCCTCGCTTTCGCCCTCGGCCAGCGCGCCGGGATCAAAGCCGCCATGCCCCGGATCCAGCACAACGGTGAAGCGGTCGTCGGGCGCGGGCGGCGGCAGCTCGGCCGGTTCGGGCAGGTCGCGCAAGGCCGCCGTGGCCGAGCGGTCGGGCGCGAAGTCCCCGGCATCGACCGGCGCCAGTGCAACGGTGATCTGCGACAACGGCGCCCGCGCGGTTTGGCCCGCGCCGTGGATGCGGTAGGGGCCGGGCAGTTCGACCACGATGCGCGACCAGCCCTCGCCGTTCTTGCCCCAGCGGATCGCCGAGGCCAGATCGGCGCCGAACAGATCCTCGGGCCGGGCCGGGCCCAGGTCGGCGCCTTGCAGATCCACGACCAGCCGCACCGGATCGCCGATCAGGAAGACGCGGTAAGGCACCGCCCTGGTCAGCGCCAGCCGCAGCTCAAGCGGCCTCGGCCCGCCCCAGCCGCGCCCGGCCGCGACCAATGCCGACCCGCCCAGATCCAGACGCGCCGGTTCGTTGGCCCAGGCGGGCGGCGACAGCAGCGTCAGGATCAGCAGCCACCATCTCATCGCGCTGCCATGAACTCCGCCAGGCGGCGCAGTCCTTCGGCGATGTCGGCCGTCGAGCGGGCATAGGAAAAGCGCAGGGTCCGCGCGCCGCGTTCGGGGTCGAAGTCCAGCCCCGGCGTGACCGCGACGCCCGCCTTTTCCAGGATCTCCGCCGCGAAGGCCAGCGAATCGCCGGTCAGGTGCGACACGTCGGCATAGATGTAGAATGCCCCTTCCGGGGGGGCGATGCGGTCGAAGCCCGCCTTGGGCAGTTCCTCCAGCATCAACCGGCGGTTTTCGGCATAGACGGCCAGGTTGGCGTCGGCTTCCCCGGCGCAATCCAGCGCCGCAAGCGCCGCGACCTGGCTGGCATGGGGCGGGCAGATGAACATGTTCTGCGCCAGCCGTTCCACCGTGCGGACGTGATCCGGGGGCACGACCATCCAGCCGACCCGCCAGCCGGTCATGGAAAAATACTTGCTGAAGGAGTTGATGACGAAAACCTCGTCCGTCGCCTCCAGGGCGGAATGGCAGCGGTCGCCATAGGACAGGCCGTGATAGATTTCATCGGAAATCAGCGCCATGCCCTTGGCCCGGGCGGCATCGGACAGCGCGCGCAACTCGTCCCTGCGCAGCACCGTGCCCGACGGGTTGCCGGGCGAGGCGAGGATCAGCCCCGCGCAGCCCTCGGGCAGTGCCTCGGGGCGCGGCTGATAGCGGTCCTCGGGGCGGGTCGGGATGCCCACGGGTTCCAGCGACATGGCCCGCAGGATCTGGCGATAGCTGGGATAGCCGGGATAGCCCATCGCCACCCGGTCCCCCGCGTCGAACAGCGCGGAAAACGCCAGGATAAAGGCCCCGCTGCTGCCGGGCGTCACCACCACGCGGGCCGGATCCAGATCGACCCCATACCAGCGGCGATACAGATCCGCGATCCCCTGCCGCAGCGCCGGCAGGCCAAGCGCCACGGTATAGCCCAGCGGCTGTTCCAGCGCCGCGGCCAGGGCGCGGCGCGCGCCTTCGGGGGCGGGGGTCGAGGGCTGGCCCACCTCCATATGGATGATGTGGCGCCCGTTCGCCTCGGCGCGGGCAGCTGCCTCCATCACGTCCATGACGATAAAGGGGTCGACCTGTCCGCGGGCGGATTTCCTCATGGCTCTGCTCATCCTCGGCGCCTTTTGTCTTTATCTAGGGGCCTTTTGTCTTTTTGACCGTCTTACGCCTGCAATGCCCGCCCGGAAAGCCCCCTGGATCCGGGCCGGTCACGCAGCTTTGTCAGCCGGTTCCTTGCCAAGCCCGGCCGCGCGCGGCAAGCTTGGGGCGACCCGCCCACGAGGATTTCCACGAGGATTTCGATGAAACGCCTGATCGCCGCGCTGCTTCTGACCGCGACCCCCGCCCTGGCCTTCGACATCAAGGCCATGTCCGAAGACGAAACGGCCGCCTTCGGGGACGCGGTGCGCGAATACCTGATGGCCAATCCCGAGGTGCTGATCGAATCCATCAACGTCCTGGAAGAACGCCGCGCCGCGACCGAAGCCCAGAACGACGTGGCCCTGGTCGCCGCCAATCGGGACGCGATCTTCGACGATGGCCACAGCTGGATCGGCGGCAACCCGGACGGCGATGTGACGATGGTCGAGTTCATCGACTATCGCTGCGGTTATTGCCGCAAGTTCAACGGCCAGGTTCAGGACGTCGTCGAGAATGACGGCAATATCCGCCTGATCCTGAAAGAGTTTCCGATTTTGGGACCGGACAGCGAAACCTCGGCGCGGTTTGCGGTCGCGGTCAAGCAGATCGGCGGGGACGAGGCTTACCTTCAGGCCCACGACGCGCTGATGGCGATGCGCGGCGCCCCCTCGCCCGAGGCGCTGAAGGGCATCGCGGCCGAGATCGGCGTGGACGGGGACGAGGTGCTGAACGCCATGAACACCGAATCCGTTTCGGCGGTGCTGCGCGAGAACCGGCAGCTGGCTGAACGCATGGCGATCATGGGGACGCCGACCTTCGTGATCGGCGACACGCTGCTGCGCGGAATGCCGGCGGACGGGCTGGAGGCGACCGTGGCAGCCGCGCGCGAAGCGAACGGCTGACGCGCCTTGCTGCGCGGGCGGGTGCCTCCGGCGGGGGTATTTGGGCAAAGAAGACGCGGCTATTCGGCGGCCATGCGGTTGTCGGATCGGGCGATGCGGCCCATGATGTGATCGGCCGCCTTTTCCCCGACCATGATCGAGGGGCCGTTCAGGTTGCCGTTGGTGATGCGCGGAAAGACCGAACTGTCGGCCACGCGCAGGCCCTCGACCCCGATCACCCGCAGGTCGGGATCGACCACGGCCATGGGATCGTCCGCCGCGCCCATGCGGGCGGTGCCGCAGGGATGATAGGCCGATTCGGCGTGGTCGCGGATAAAGGCGTCGATCTGGTCATCGGTTTGCACCTGCGCGCCGGGCTGGATTTCGTCGCCCCGGTATTCCGCGAAGGCGGGCTGGTCGAAGATTTTCCGCGTCAGGCGCACGCAGGCGCGGAATTCAGCCCAGTCGTCGGGATGGGACATGTAGTTGAAGCGGATTTCGGGCGCCGCTGCCGGATCGGCTGAGGCCAGCCGCACGGTGCCGCGCGATTTCGACCGCATCGGGCCGACATGGGCCTGGAACCCGTGGCCCTGCGCCGCCGCCTTGCCGTCATAGCGCACGGCAAGCGGCAGGAAATGATACTGGATGTCGGGATAGTCCACCGCGTCCGAGGACCGGATGAAGCCGCAGCTTTCGAACTGGTTCGACGCGCCAAGGCCGGTCTTTTGCAGCAGCCATTCCACGCCCACCCGGCTTTTGCCCAGCAGGTTGTAATAGGTATACAGCGTGATCGGCTTCAGCGCCTTGTACTGCATGTAGATTTCAAGGTGATCCTGCAAGTTCGCACCCACGCCCGGACGATCGGCCAAGGGCGTGATGCCGTGCTGGCGCAGGTGGTCGGCGGGACCGATACCCGACAGCATCAGCAGTTTCGGCGTGTTGATCGAACTGGCCGAAACGATGATCTCGCGGCCCGCGCGGATGGTCTCGATCCGGCCCATGCGGTCGATCTCGACCGCATGGGCGCGCTTGTCCTGGAACAGGATGCGGCGGGCCAGGCCGCGGATCAGGGTCAGCCGCCCGGTTTTCAGCGCCGGGCGCAGATAGGCATTGGCGGCGGACCAGCGGCGGCCCTTCCAGATCGTGGCCTCCATCGGGCCGAAGCCTTCCTGGCTTTCGCCGTTGTAGTCGGGGGTGTAGGGCCAGCCCGCCTGCTGCCCGGCCTGGATAAAGGCGTCGAACAGCGGATTGCGGCGGCGCCCGCGCGTGACATGCAGCGGGCCGTCGGTGCCGCGCCATTCCGACGCGCCGCCGTGCCAGGTCTCCATTCGCTTGAAATAGGGCAGCACGTCGGCATAGCCCCATCCCGCCGCGCCGCTGTCGCGCCAGTGGTCGTAATCCTTGCGGTGCCCGCGCACGAACACCATGCCGTTGATCGACGACGACCCGCCCAGCACCTTGCCGCGCGGCGTCGCCAACCTGCGCCCGCCCAGGTGCGGTTCCGGCTGGCTGGAAAAACCCCAGTCGTATCGCGGCATGTTCATCGGGTACGACAGCGCGCCGGGCATCTGGATGAAGATGCCGATGTCGCTGCCGCCGTATTCGATCAGGGCGACGCTGTGCCCGGCTTCCGTCAGGCGATAGGCAAGCGCGCAACCGGCGGATCCGGCGCCGACGATGACGTAATCAACACTCATGGCATCCCCCTAGTAAGGCGCCTCGACGGCCCCCATGCCGACATAGACGGTCTTGAGTTGCGAGTAGTGCTCGATGGCGGCGGTGCCGTTCTCGCGGCCCAGGCCCGACAGTTTCATCCCGCCGAAGGGCATTTCCACCGGCGTCAGGTTATAGGCGTTGATCCAGCAGGTGCCCGCTTCCAGACCCGCCACGACCCGGTGCGCGCGGGTCAGATCCCGGGTGAAAACCCCGGCTGCCAGTCCGAAGCCGGTGGCGTTGGCGCGGGCCACGGCCTCGGCTTCGTCGGCGAAGGTCAGCGTGGTCATCACGGGGCCGAAGATTTCGTCGCGGGTGATCCCCATATCGTCGGTAGCGTCGGCGAAGACGGTGGGGGGGATGAAGGCCCCCTCGCCCAGCCCCCCGCAGACCAGGCGCGCGCCTGCGTTCCGGCCCGCCGCGATGGCCGCGCGGATCTTGGCCGCCTGCGTGGCGTTGATGATCGGGCCGAACTGCGTGTCGGGGTCCAGGGGGTCGCCCGCGCGGATCGTCGCCAGCCGCGCGGCCAGCCGGTCCAGGAACCGCGGGGCGATGCCCTGTTGCAGGAACACCCGCGTGCCGTTGGAGCAGATCTGCCCCGAGGAGTAGAAATTCGCCAGGATCGCCGCGCCCACCGCGTCCTCGAGGCTGGCGTCGTCGAAGACGATCAGCGGCGACTTGCCGCCAAGCTCCATCGTGACGTGGCGCATTCCCTCGGCGGCGGCGGCGTAGACGCGGCGGCCCGTGGGCACCGATCCGGTCAGCGAGACCTTGGCGACATGCGGGTCGGTCACCAGCGCCGCGCCGACCGCGCCGCGCCCCTGCACGACGTTGAAGATGCCAGGCGGGGCGCCCGCCTCCAGCAGGATCTCGGCCAGTTTCAAGGCGCCCAGCGGCGTTTCCTCGGAGGGCTTGAAGACCATCGCATTGCCCATCGCCAAGGCGGGCGCGGCCTTCCAGCAGGCGATCTGGCTGGGATAGTTCCAGGCCCCGATCCCCGCGCAGACGCCCAGGGCCTCGCGCCTGGTATAGGCCCAATCGCGGCCCAGGGGAATCATCTGGCCGGTGACGGTCGCGGCCAGGCCGCCGAAATATTCCAGCGCGGCGGCGCCGGACGCCCAGTCGGCCACCAGGGTTTCCTGGATCGGCTTTCCGGTGTCCAGCGTTTCCAGCCGCGACAGTTCCTTGTTGCGCTCTCGGATAATCGCGGCGGCGCGCGACAGCACCCGGCCCCGGTCGGCGGGCATCATCGCCGCCCAGGCGGGCTGCGCGCGCGCGGCCGCCTGGCAGGCTAGGGCCACCTGATTCGCGGATGCCTCGCGCAGGGATGCGATCTGCTCGCCCGTGTAGGGATAAAGGACCGGCAGCGCCGCACCCTCGCCCTCGACAAAGGCGCCGTCGATGAACAGGCTGGCTGCGGGTTGGGCGTTGAGGGTCACGACAGGGCCTCGTCCAGGTAATCGAAGATCATCTTTTCGGCAGCTTCCGCGGCGATTCCGCCGGGGCTCAGCACCGCGCGCAGGTAAACGCCGTCGATCAGCGCGCCCACCGTCCCGGCCACGCGGGCCGGATCGTCCGCCAGGGGCCGCAGCGCCAGGATCAGGTTCGACCGCAGGCGGCGGTGATAAACGCGCAAAAGCCGCCTCGCCTCGGGGTTGATCAGCGCCAATGCATAGAAATTGATCCAGGCGCTGACGGTTTCGCGCTGGAAATTCTGCGGCGCGAAACTGGCCCCGACAATGGCGTTCAACCGTCCCCGCGCCCCGTTTCCCGGCAGCCGTTCGGCGACCGAACGGCCATAAACCCGCAGGATGTAGCGCATCGCGGACAGGAAGATCTGTTCCTTCGATCCGAAATAGTGATGCGCCAGGGCGGGCGACATGCCCGCCCGCCTGGCGATCTGCGCCACGGTCACGTCCAAGGACCCCGTTCGCCCGACCTCGAAGATCGTGGCGTTGATTAACGCGGCTTTTCGGATAGGCTCGGCCCCAATCTTGGGCAAGGCGGCACCTGCGCAAAGAAACTGTTGCTATTCGAAGCCCGTGTATCGTTAATTGATCAACCAATCAAGAACTGGGAGTGTTGCATGATCCGCAAAAGCCTGACCGCGGCCCTGGCAATCGCCACGGCCCTTGCCGGTCCCGCCCCTGCGGCCGAACCCGAGGATTGCCGGCAGGTGGTCCTTTCCGACGTGGGCTGGACCGACATCACCGCGACAACCGCGCTGGCCTCGACCGTCTTGCGGGCGATCGGATACGAGACGGAAACCAAGCTGCTGTCGGTGCCCGTGACCTATACCGCGCTGTCCACCGACGACGTGGACATCTTCCTGGGCAACTGGATGCCCACAATGGAGGCCGACATCGCCCCTTATCGCGACGCGGGCACGGTGGACACGGTGCGCACCAACCTGACGGGCGCGAAATACACGCTGGCCACCAACAAGGCGGGCGCGGACCTGGGCATCGCCGATTTCGCCGACATCGCCGAACACAAGGACGCGCTGTCGGGCCAGATCTACGGGATCGAGCCGGGCAACGACGGCAACCGCCTGCTGCTGGAGATGGTGGCGAACGACAAGTTCGGCCTGGGCACCTTCGAGGTGGTCGAATCCAGCGAACAGGGGATGCTGGCCCAGGTCGCCCGCGCCGATGCCGCCGGCCAGCCGGTCGTCTTCCTGGGGTGGGAGCCGCATCCGATGAACGCCCAGTTCGACATGACCTACCTGACCGGCGGGGACGAGATCTTCGGCCCCGACCTGGGCGGGGCCGAGGTGCGCACGAACACCCGCCAGGGTTTCGTCACCGAATGCCCGAACCTGGGCAAGTTCCTGCAAAACCTGGAATTCACCCTGCCCATGGAAAACGAGGTGATGGGCAAGATCCTGAACGACGGCCAGGATCCGATGGCCGCCGCCAAGGAATGGCTGTCCGCCAATCCCGACGCCGCGATGCCTTGGCTGGAGGGCGTGACGACCTTTGACGGCAACGACGCGCAGGCCGCCCTGACCGAGGCGCTGTCCGGCTGACCGCCGGGCCGCCATCCACGCCAATCACATCCCAAGGAGACCGCATGGAGCAGCTGACGGCGCTTGTGACCGACAACAAGATACCCGTCGGACGGACGGCCAAGGACGTCTTCGACTGGCTGAACGCCAATGCGGCCGGCTTGTTCAACACCATCTCGGGCGCGCTGGAATGGCTGATCGGCCGCATCCTTGCCGGGCTCGAGGCGCCCCATCCCCTGCTGTTCATCCTGCTGGCCGCGGCGCTGACCTGGGCCTTGCAGCGCAGCTGGAAGACCTGCCTGCTGGTCGTGCTGGGCCTGCTGTTCGTCCTGAACCAGGGCTATTGGGACGAGATGCTGCAATCGCTGACCCTTGTGCTGGCGGCCTGCCTGGTCTGCATGGCGATCGGCGTCCCGGTGGGCATCGCCGCCGCGCACCGGCCGCGCCTTTATGCGTGGATGCGCCCGGTGCTGGATCTGATGCAGACGCTGCCGACCTTCGTTTACCTGATCCCGGCCATCGTCTTTTTCGGTATCGGCATGGTGCCGGGGCTGCTGGCGACCGTGATCTTCGTGCTGCCCGCGCCGATCCGGCTGACCCAGCTCGGCATCGCCTCCACGCCCCCGGCCCTGGTCGAGGCCGCAACCGCCTTCGGCGCGACCCCGCGCCAGCTGTTGTGGAAGGTGGAACTGCCAAGCGCGCTGCCGCAGATCATGGCCGGGCTGAACCAGACGATCATGCTGTCGCTGTCGATGGTCGTGATCGCCGCGCTTGTGGGCGCGTCCGGCCTTGGCGTGCCGGTGGTCCGCGCCCTGAACAGCGTGAACACCTCGCTTGGTTTCGAATCCGGCTTCGTGATCGTGGTTGTCGCGATCCTTTTGGACCGGATGCTGCGGATGGAGGGTCGCAGATGAACACCGTTCCCAATGCGGTCGAGTTCGACCGGGTTTCCATCGTCTTTGGCGACCGCCCCGAGGCCGCCCTGCCGCTGATGGATCAGGGCAAGGAACGCGGCGAAATCCGCGCGGCCACCGGCCAGGTGCTGGGCGTCCACGATTGTTCCCTGACCGTCCGGCAGGGCGAGATCCTGGTGCTGATGGGCCTGTCCGGTTCCGGCAAGTCCACGCTGCTGCGCGCGGTCAACGCGCTGAACCACGTCTGCCGGGGCGAGGTGCGGGTCTGGGACGGCAACGGCATGATCTCGGTCAGCGGGGCGGGGAAACGCGCCTTGCGCGACATCCGGCTGCGCCATGTGGCGATGGTGTTCCAGCAGTTCGGCCTGCTGCCCTGGCGCTCCGTGCGCGAGAATGTGGGACTGGGGCTGGAACTGGCGGGAATGCCCGCCGCCGACCGCAATGCGCGCGTGGACCGGCAGCTGGAAACAGTGGGCCTGACCGACTGGGCCGAACGCAAGGTGGGCGACCTGTCGGGCGGCATGCAGCAGCGCGTGGGCTTGGCCCGCGCCTTCGCGACCGAGGCGCCGATCCTGCTGATGGACGAGCCCTTCAGCGCGCTGGACCCGCTGATCCGCACCCGCCTCCAGGACGAATTGCTGGAACTCCAGGCCAAGACGCAGCGCACCATCATCTTCGTCAGCCACGACCTGGACGAGGCGTTCAAGCTGGGCAACCGCATCGCCCTGATGGAAGGCGGGCGCATCGTCCAGATCGGCACCGCCCGCGACATCATCGCCAACCCGGTCAGCGAATACGTCGCCGATTTCGTGGCCCACATGAACCCGCTCGGCGTGCTGACCGCCGCCGATGTCGTCCAGCCTGGTCCGGCGGCGGAAGACCTGGGGAACGATCCCGTCCCGCGCGACATGCCGGTGCGCGAGGTCATGGGCCTGCTGGCCGACCGGACCGCCCTGCCCGTCCAGGGCGGCGGCTGCATCACCCGCGACGCGGTGCTGGCCCGGCTGATCGACCCGCGCGGCTGACAGGCGGCCGATTGCGACAGCCGCATGTCAGCAGCGTGGCAGCTATGGCATCCGCCATGCCGTCATTCTACAAGGCGGCGAAACGCGGTCCTATAAAGGCAGGTTCATGAAGATCATCGTTCTGGGCGGAGACGGCTTCTGCGGATGGCCGACGGCGCTGCATCTTTCGGCGCGCGGGCATGACGTGATCATCGTGGACAACCTGTCGCGCCGCAAGATCGACGTGGAGCTTGAGGTCAGCAGCCTGACCCCGATCCGCCCCCTGGGCGAGCGCGTGCGGGCCTGGCACGAGCTGACCAACCACTCCATCCGGGTCGAGAACTTCACGGTGGGCGAGCATTACCACCGCCTGCTGACCCTGTTGCAGCGCGAACAGCCCGATGCGGTGATCCATTTCGCCGAACAGCGCGCCGCGCCCTATTCGATGAAATCCAGCTGGCACAAGCGTTACACCGTCAGCAACAACCTGAACGCCACCAATGACGTGCTGGCGGCCATCGTCGAATCGGGCCAGGACATCCACCTGGTCCACCTGGGCACGATGGGCGTCTATGGCTATGGCACGGCGGGCATGAAGATCCCCGAAGGCTATCTGAACGTCGTGGTGGAAACCGAGAACGGCCCCCATACGCAGGAAATCCTGTATCCCGCGAACCCGGGGTCGATCTATCACATGACCAAAACGCAGGATCAGCTGTTCTTCTTTTATTACAACAAGAACGACGGCGTGCGGATCACCGACCTGCACCAGGGCATCGTCTGGGGCACCCAGACCGAGGAAACGCGCCTGGACGACCGGCTGATCAACCGCTTCGACTATGACGGCGATTACGGCACGGTGCTGAACCGCTTCCTGATGCAGGCGGCCATCGGCTATCCGCTGACGGTGCATGGCACGGGCGGGCAGACCCGCGCCTTTATCCACATCCAGGACACCTGCCGCTGCATCGAGCTGGCGCTGATGAACCCGCCCGCGCGCGGGGACCGGGTCAGCATCCTGAACCAGATGACCGAAACGCACCGCGTCCGCGATCTGGCCCGGATGATCGCCGACCAGACCGGGGTCGAGGTGGCTTTCCTCAAGAACCCCCGCAACGAGGCGGACGAGAACGACCTGCATGTCGCCAACGACCGCTTCCTTGGCCTGGGGCTGGAGCCGATCAAGCTGGCCGACGGACTGCTGGCCGAGGTTCAGGAGATCGCCCGCAAATACGCCGACCGCTGCGACCGGGAAAAGATCCCCTGCGTGTCGCAATGGCGGACGGCCTAAGGCGGGCGGCATCACGCCGGTCCAGAGCGATAGGCGCAGCGGCCTTGCCTACTCGCTTGCAGCGGCGGCCTTCATCTGATCGACGGTGGCCAGAACGACGGCAATCCGCTTGGCATCCGCAGGATGCGTTCCCCAGAAGGACAGCGTGCCGCTGTCGGACCGTGCCGCCTCATCGCGGGCAAAGTAACGGGCGCCCTTGACCGGATCGTATCCGGCCGCAGCCGCGATCCGCGTGCCCAGCATATCGCTTTCCAGTTCGTAGGTCTGGGAATAGGCGACCTGCCCCACCGCCGCGCCGATTTCCATGTTCCGGCTGACGGCATTCGGGTCATAGCTTTGACCTGCCGAAGCCGCCTGCGCATTGCCATAGGCCGTCAGTGCGCCCAGGATCAGCGCACCGGCCGCTGCCTGCTGCTGCCGCTTGACAATATGCTGGCCGATAAGGTGGCCGTATTCATGGCCAAGGATAAAGGCGACCTCGTCGTCGTTTTCGACATCCTGCAACAGGGGCAGGCTGAACCGGATCACCGGATTGCTGTTGCCGGGTCCGTCATAGGTGAAATAGGCGTTCCGTTCGGCCAGTTGCCGGTCAAGCTGCAACGCCACGCCACAGTTGGCGCCCTTGGCCGCCAGCTCCGTCTTGCAAAGTCGTTCGGCGACCGGCTGGACATGCGCTGCCACGCGGGCGAATCGTGCTTCTGCGGTGCCGACAGGGGCATGCCGGCGCGGCGGAGCGGCCTTGGCCTCGGCGAACATGGCAGATGCCCTGGCATTCGCGGAATTGTCCACATCGGGCAGCGAATAGGTGGTGCCGCAGGCCGAAACCGAAGCGACAAGGCCAAAGGCCAAGGCGGCGCGCAAAATCCGGGCAGAAGTCATGGAATGGTCCTGAGCTATGCAAATGCCATTCGACTAGCCGCCCGAATGCGCGCGATCAATCACCAAGTCCCTCAAATTATTATAGAAACCGTGCGGTTTCCTTTATGAAGAAATCCTTACTGCACCCGCGCCCAGGTCTGGCTCTTGCAGATCAGCCCGCCCGCGACGCAGCCCGACAGGCTCATCCGGTCGCCCTGGACGCTGGCCTTGCCGTTGTAGATCTTGTTGTTGGCCGGGCGCCACACCTTGCCGGCATAGGCGCCGCCGCCCTGGGGGGCCATGTCGATGACGATCTGGCGCCCCAGGTTCGGCGACTGGAACTCGGACTGGCCCTGGAAGGTCCGGCTGATGGTGCCGCAGAACGCCCCGCCGCAAGGGCTGATGGTGACATGGGCGAACGATCCCTCGTCCGGCTGGGTCTGCCAGACGCCCTCGATAGGGTCGGCCGTGGCGGCGGTGCCGGCCAGGGCCAAGATTGCAGCGGCGATGATGTGGCGCATGGGTTTCCTCCCTCAAGAATGTGGGGATGCTGCGCGGGGCACAAGGCTTCTGGCAAGCCTGACGTGAGGTCGCGCCCGCCCTTCCGTTCCGCGCGTCCCCGTGGCAAAGCGGGCGCGACCTGCGAACACCGGAGAGCGCCATGATCCTTTACCCCGCCATCGACCTGAAGGACGGCAATTGCGTCCGCCTGCTGCGCGGCGAGATGGAGGCGGCGACCGTCTTCGGCACCGACCCGGCGGCGCAGGCGCGGGCCTTTCAGGACGCGGGGGCGGAATGGCTGCACCTGGTGGACCTGAACGGCGCCTTCGCGGGCCGCCCCGTGAACGCCGCGGCGGTCGAGGCGATCCTGGCCGCCATCGACATCCCCGCCCAGCTTGGCGGCGGCATCCGCGACTTGGCGACCATCGAGGGCTGGCTGGAAAAGGGGCTGTCGCGGGTGATCCTGGGCACCGTGGCGGTCGAGAACCCCGACCTGGTGCGCCAGGCGGCGGTGCGCTTTCCGGGCCGGATCGCGGTCGGCATCGACGCGCGCGCGGGCCGCGTGGCCACCCGTGGCTGGGCGACCGAAACCGAGGTGACGGCGACCGACCTCGCCCGCCGGTTCGAGGACGCGGGCGTCGCGGCCATCATCTATACCGACATCGACCGCGACGGCGCCATGCAGGGCCCCAACATCGCCGCGACCGAAGCCCTGGCGCGCGCCGTCGGCATTCCGGTGATCGCCTCGGGCGGGGTGTCCTCGCTGGACGATCTTCGGGCGCTGGCGGAAACGCGGGTGATCGCGGGCGCGATCTCGGGCCGGGCGCTGTATGACGGCGCCATCGACCTGGCCGAGGCGCTGGCGCTGCTGCGCTGATCAGATCTGGCGTTCGGGCATCTGGACGACCAGGCCGTCCAGGGCCTCGGTGACCTTGATCTGGCAGGTCAGGCGGGACCGTCCGGGGTCGGGCTGATAGGCGAAGTCCAGCATGTCCTCCTCCATCGGGTCTTTCGGGGGAAGCTGGTCCACCCAGGCCGGATCCACGTAAACATGGCAGGTCGAACAAGCGCAGGCCCCGCCGCAATCGGCGTCGATGCCGGGCACGCCGTTGTCGCGCGCCCCTTCCATCACCGTCATGCCGGGCTTCACGTCCACCTCGTGGCGGGTTCCGTTGTGCTCGATATAGGTGATGCGGGCCATGGCTGAGTGTCCTTTGCTGTGCAGGGGGCAGATAGGCCATCGGCCCCGCGAAGAAAAGGGGCGCAAGGCATCAGGGGCGCCCTGTCCCGCCCGGTTCCTCAAAGGCAAACCGCCCCGCCGCGTCCCAAGGCCCGCCGCGATAGCGCCACAGCAGCAGGCCGGTCGCAGCGAAGGGAAAGGGTCGAAAGCCTGCGGAAAGGTCGTCGAACAGCTTGCGGGCATCATCCGGGGCGGCCTTGTTCTGGATAGTCACATGCGGCCTGATCCGCTGGCGGTCCTGCGCGCCGAGGTGGTCGGCGAAGATGCCGGACAACGCCGCCCGCAGCCGCCCGATCTCGGGGCAGTCGAGATCGTAGGCCACGCCCTTGCCCAGGAACCGCAGGCCCGTCACAAGGCCTGTCATCGGCGGCGTGTTCCGGGCCGTCCGGGCCAGTTCCTGCGTGATCCAGCCGATGCGGGCGCCGGGCAGGTGGTGGAACAGCGTCAGATGCGCCGGGATGTGGTTGCGGGCGGGCGGGAAATGCCGCTGCCGCATGGCCTGGAAACGGTCAAAGCTGGCATCGTCAAACCCGAGCGTCAGGATCAGCGGCGCGTCGTCGGACATGGGCGGTCGCCTTGTGGAACCGGAATGGAAAAAGGCGGCCCGCGCATGCGAGCCGCCTTGGTCAGACATGCGCAGGAAGCCGGCGCCTTCAGCTTTCGCCGACCGGCAGCGCCACGAAGCGCGGCTCGCCGTTGCGGCGCACCAGCACCAGCAGCGACTTGCGGCCCGCCTCGCGCACCTCGTCGATGCGGGCGTTCAGGTCGCGGATCGAGGCAACGGGCTGCTGGCCCGCCTCGGTGATGATGTCGCCTGGGGCCAGACCCTTTTCGGCGGCCTCGCTGGCCGGATCGATCTCGCGGATCACCAGGCCCCTCACGTCGCCGTCCAGACCCATCTCTTGCGCCATCTCGGGGGTCAGGACCGACAGCGACATGCCCAGGATGTCCTCGGGCGTGGCGTTGCCTTCCGCTTGCGGGGAACCGCCGGTGCCTTCCGCCGTCTCGCGCCGGCCCAGGGTCACGGACAGCGTGACCGGCCCGTCCTGGCGCTGCACCACCACCTCGACCGGCTCGCCGGCAGGCGCCTCGGCCACGCGGCGGACCAGGCTGCGGGTATCCTCGACCGGGGATCCGTCAAAGCTGGTGATCACGTCGCCCGCGCGCATTCCCGCTTCCTTCGCGGGGCCTTCGGGAACGTCCGTCACCATCGCGCCGCTTTCCGCCGTCAGGCCAAGCGCCTCGGCCATGTCGGGGGTCACGTCCTGGATCTTGACGCCCAGCCAGCCGCGGCGGGTTTCGCCGAACTCGCGCAGCTGCTCGACCACGCTGGACACGACGTTCGACGCCATCGAGAAGCCGATGCCGATCGACCCGCCGTTGGGCGACAGGATCGCGGTGTTGACGCCCACGACCTCGCCCTGGAGGTTGAACAGCGGGCCGCCCGAGTTGCCGCGGTTGATGGCGGCGTCAGTTTGCAGATAATCGTCATAGGTGCCCGACAATTCGCGGTTCCGCGCCGACACGATCCCCGAACTGGCCGAGAAGCCCTGACCCAGGGGGTTGCCAAGCGCCAGCACCCAATCGCCCACGCGCGCCTCGTCCGAGTTGCCGAACTTCACAAAAGGCAGCGCCTCGTCGCTTTCGACCTTGAGCAGCGCCACATCGGTGTTCGGGTCGGTGCCCACGACCTTGGCGGCCAGCACCTCGCCCGAATAGAACTCGACCTCGATCTCGTCGGCGCCCTCGATCACGTGGTTGTTCGTGACGATGAAGCCGTCGGACGAGATGACGAAGCCAGAGCCGAGCGCGTTCGACCGCTGCGGCATCCGGGGACCGCCGGGACCGGGCTGGCCCGGCACGCCGGGAATGCCGAAGTCGCGGAACAGGTCCGAGAACGGGCTGCCTTCGGGGAACATCGGCCCCCCTTCGCCGCCGGTCGGCTGGGCGACCACGGCGCTGGTGGTGATGTTCACGACGGCGGGCGCGACCTGCTGGACCAGATCGGCGAAGCTGTCGGGCATGACCTGGGACGAACCCGTCGCAGGGGCAGACAGCGGTTCGTTGTTGTTCGCCGCCTCTTGCGCCTGCTGGCTCGCCTCGGGCGAGATGTCGGGCTGCGCGTCCTGCGCGGCCGCGTATCCCAGGCCGACGGTCACGGCCAGGGCCGAAGCGGTCAGAAGGTGCCGAGGAGAAAACGTCTTCATGCGGATGTCCTCATCTTTCGCAGTTCGTCGGTCCGACGAAGGGCCGGGGACCGCTGGTGTTATGAAGAAGAAATAGGGCGGCGTTGCAAATAAACCACGCTCTCGGGCAGTGAACTGATCGTGACTTTCATTTCAGAAAGGGCGGATGCTGCCACCCGCCCCTTTCATTCTTATTCCGTCGGTTCGGCCGGGGAAGCCGGATCGGCCCCGTCTGTCGCAGGTGCGGCCGCGTCTCCGACGGCCGGATTGGCGGCCGGATCGGCGGCCGGATCGGTGGCCGGCGCCTGGCCCGGTTCCACCGGCGGAGCGTCACCGGCGATGGGGGCGGTCACGGCCTCGCTTTCCTGCGGCGGCGTGGTCAGCATTTCCGGCACGGGCGTCAGCGTCACGCCCGCGCTTTCGCCCAGGCGGTTGCCCTCGCGGTCGGTGACGGTGGGCGTCACCAGTTCCTCGTCCGTCTGCGCGGGCGGCACGGCAGCCGCCCCGGCCGAATTGCCCGCCGGGACCGGCGTGGGCGCGGGGTTCGCCCGCTCTGCGCCGTCGTCGCGCAGATAGCTGAAGAACTCGCCGTTCGGTTGCAGGACCAGGGCGCTGTTCTCGCCCCTGAGCGAGCGTTCATACGAGGTCATCGACCGGGTAAAGGCGAAGAACTCGGGGTCGCGGCCGAAGGCGTCGGCATAGATGGCGTTGCGTTGCGCGTCGGCCTCGCCGCGCACGATCTCGGCGCGCTTGGACGCTTCCGAGGTCAGTTCCGTCACGGTCCGGTCGGCTGCGGCGCGGACGCGCTGCGCGGCCTCGCCGCCGCGCGCGATCTCGTCCGCGGCCTCGCGCTGGCGTTCGGCGCGCATCCGGGCATAGGTCGCGTTCAGGTTCTGCTCGGGCAGGTCGGTGCGCGTCAGGCGCACGTCGATGATCTCGACCCCCAAGCCTTCCGAGTTCGCGCGCGCCTCGTCGCGGATCTGGTTCATCAGGGCGGTGCGGTCGTCCGACAGCACGCTGGTGGACGGCACCGTGCCCAGCACCTCGCGGATGGCGTTGCGCACGATCGGCTCCAGCCGGCCCTGCGCGCCTTGGATGCCGCCCGCGCCGACGGCCTGGCGGAAGCGGACCACGTCGGTGATGCGCCAGCGGGCGAAGGCGTCCACGATCAGGCGGCGGTCGTCCAGCGGCGTGACCTCCAGCGGAACGGTGGGCAGGCCCAGGATGCGGCCGTCGTATTTTTCGACATTGTCCAGGAACGGCACCTTGAAGCCCAGACCCGGCTCCTCCTTGACATCGACCACGCGGCCAAGGCGCAGAACCAGGGCCTTTTCGCGTTCATCCACGATGAACAGGGACGCCGCGACAAGCACGGCCACCACGATCAGCAGCGGGATGGCCAGCGTGGACAGGGTGATGCGACGCGCGGCCATCAGTTGTTTCCTCCGGTGTTGGTGCCGGTGTTCGTGCCGGTGTTCGTGCCGGTACCGGTATTGCTTTGGCCACTGCGGCGCAGCTGATCCAGCGGCAGGAAGGGAACCACGCCCGTTCCCTGGCCGTCCACGCCCTCGCCGATAATGACCTTGTCCACCCGGCCCAGGACGTTTTCCATGGTTTCCAGATACATCCGGCGGCGGGTCACTTCGGGCGCCTTCACGTATTCCTCGTAGATCGAATTAAAGCGCGCGGCCTCGCCCTGGGCGGTGTTGACGGCCTGGGCGCGATAGGCCTCGGCCTGTTCCAGGGTCGCCGCCGCGTCGCCGCGGGCCTGCGCCAGCACGCGGTTGGCATAGGCATCGGCCTCTTTCTCCAGGCGGTCGCGTTCCTGTTGGGCGGCCTGCACCTCGCGGAAGGCGTCGATCACCTCGGACGGCGGGTCGGCGCGGTCCAGGTTGACGCGGATCACGTTGATCCCCGACTGATAGGCGTCCAGCGTTTCCTGCACCGAGGTCTGCAAGTCGTTTGCGATCACGCCGCGGTCGCGGTTCAGGATCGGCGCCAGTTCGCTGCGCGCGATGATGTCGCGCATGGAGGATTCCGCCACGGCGCGCATGGTGTCGGCGGGATCGGCCAGGTTGAACAGGTATTTCTCGGGGTCCGAAATGTTCCAGACGACCTGGTATTCCATGTCCACGATGTTCTGGTCGCGGGTCAGCATCAGGCCGTTGTCCATCTCGCCTTCGCGGCCGGTGCCGATCTCGGTCACGCGTTCGTTGGTGACGGGGATCACCTCGGCGGTGACGACCGGCCAGGGGGCGAAGTTCAGACCCTCGGTCCCGACATCGACCGCGCGGCCGAACAGGAACTCGACGCTGCGTTCGTTGGTCTGGACCCGGTAAAAGCTGGCGAATGCCCAAAGCGCGACCAGCACCAGCCCGCCGATGGTCAGCGTGGAGCGGTTCATCTGCAAGCCCGGTCCGCCCGAAGGACCGCGGCGTCCGCCGCCGTTCGGGCCATTGCCGCTGCCGCGCCCGCCCATCAGAACGCGCAGGCGTTCCTGGCCCTTTTTCATCAGCTCCTCGATCTCGGGCATCTGCTGCGGGCCGCCGGGGCGCTGCGGACCCCGTGGCGGTTGCTGCTGTCCCCAGGGGCGGTTCGCCGGACGCTTGTCGCGATCCTCGTCATCTCCTCCGCCGCTTCCGCCGCCCCAAGGGCCCTGACTTGCCATCCGTGGTCCTTCTTTCTTCTTCGGAATTCCGTTGCTTGAAAACTGGTGCAGCGGCGGGAAAAGTCAACCCGACGGTCCGCCGCCCGCGCCGATCTGTCGCAATTGTCAGGCCGTTGCAGCCTGTGCAGGAATTTCCAGCCGGTGCCGCCGGGCGGGCTGGCGCATCGTGACCAGTTCCTCGGCCGCGGTCGGGTGGACAGCCATGGTCGCATCGAAATCGGCCTTGGTCGCGCCCATGGTGATGGGGATCGCGGCCAGCTGGATCATCTCGCCCGCGTCGGGGCCGAAGATGTGGCAGCCCAGAACCCGGTCGGTGCCGGGATCGACCAGCAGCTTCATCATCACCTTGGCATTGCTGCCCGCGAACATCGACCGCATCGGACGGAAAACCGTGACATAAACATCGACATCGCAGCGCGCGCAGGCCTGTTCTTCGGTCAGCCCGATCTGCGCCACCTCGTGGGGGCGCAGGTAAACCGCGCTGGCGATGGTGGCATGGCCGACCTTGCGCGGCCGCCCGCCGAAAACCGTGTCGGCAAAGGCGTGGCCTTCGCGGATCGCCACGGGGGTGAGGTTCACCCGGTCGGTCACGTCGCCCACCGCGAAGATCGAGGGCACCGCCGTTTGCGACCATTCGTCCACGGCAACGGCGCCGTTCGGGCGCAGATGGACGCCGGTGTTCTCAAGCCCCAGATCGGCCGTATAGGGCGCGCGGCCCGTGGCCCAGATCACCGCGTCGAAATCCTCGCGGCTGTTGTCGTTGAAGGTGACGCCGATGCGTTCGCCCGCCCGCTCCAGCGCGGTGGGGACGACGTTCAGCCGCAGGTCGATGCCGATGTCGCTCAGCTGCACCGTCGCCATGTCGCGGGCCTGCCGGTCGAAGCCGCGCAGCACCGCGTCGCCGCGATAGGCCTGCACCGTCTCGCAGCCCAGGCCCGCCAGGATGGTGGCGAATTCGCAGGCGATATAGCCGCCGCCGACCAGCAGCACGCGGCCCGGCAGTCTGTCCATCGTGAACAGGTCGTCCGAGATCAGGCCCAGCTCCTCGCCCGGGATGCCCGGCAGCGCGGGGCGGCCGCCGACCGCGATCAGGATGTGCTTGGCGGTCTTGCGCGCGCCATCGGCCAGCGCGACCGTGTGGGCATCGACAACCGTGGCGCGCCGGTGAAAGATCTCGACCCCGGATTTTTCCAGGTTCGCGGTGTAGATCAGCTCCAGCCGGGTCAGTTCGGCATCCAGCTTGTGGCGGAACACCTCCCAGTCGAAGCGGCCCGCCCCGGCCCCGTCCCAGCCATAGCCGCGCATCTCGGCGGCCATCAGCCCGGCCTGGGACGCGAAGATCATCAGCTTCTTGGGAACGCAGCCGCGGATGACGCAGGTGCCGCCCATGCGGCTTTCCTCGGCCAGGGCCACGCGGGCGCCGTGTTCGCCCGCCGCGATGCGCGCCGCGCGGACCCCGCCCGAGCCGCCGCCGATCACGAACAGGTCATAGTCGAAGCTCATGGCTGGTCCCCCTCGCCCGCCAGCATGTCGGCGTCGATGTCGGCATTGCGGTCAAGCCGGACAACCGTGCCGTCGGGCTTGCCGATGATGGCAAGGCTGCACATGCCCAGAAACAGCCCGTGTTCCACCACGCCCGGAATGGCCGCCAGCGCGCGGGCCAGCGCGACGGGATCGGGGATGCATTTCAGGTGCAGGTCCAGAATCCAGTTGCCCTCGTCCGTGACCCAGGGCTCGCTGCCCTTGAGGCGGTGCAGCACCTCGCGGTCGCCGAGGTCCAGATCGTCAAGGGCGCGTCGGATCAGGGTGCGGGTGGTCTCGAACCCGAACCGCAAGACCTCGACCGGCAGGGGAAAGGCGCCCAGCTGTTCCACGACCTTTGTCGGATCGGCGATCACCACCATCCGCTTGCTGGCCGCCGCCACGATCTTTTCGCGCAGATGCGCGCCGCCGCCGCCCTTGATCAGGTGCAGGTCGGGATCGACCTCGTCGGCGCCGTCGATGGTCATGTCCAGCCAGCCGATCTCGTCAAGGCTTTCGATGGCGAGCCCCAGGCTTTCGGCCAGCTCGCAGGTGGCCTTCGAGGTGGCGGCGCAGCGCAGCGACAGCCCCTCGGCGCGCGCCCGCGCGGCCAGTTCGCGGACCATGACGCTGGCCGTCGATCCGGTGCCAAGGCCCAGCTTCATGCCGTTCCGCACAAGGGCCACGGCGGCGCGGGCGGCGGCCAGCTTGGCGGGATCGGGTTCGGGGTGCTGCGGCATGGGAACCTCCGTTCATCGTTGCAAGGCTTATAGGACAAGGGACGCGAAAGGGCGAGAGGTCTGCGCCAGAACAGCCTTGATGTTTCAGGAAACTGTGGGATCGTGCGAATTGCAATCCCGCCTGCCGCGGATGCCCGCGATGGACGCGTCGCGGCCATGTCCTTGTTGCTGGCCTTGGGGTTACGTCGATGGCGGCCGTCCGGCCCGCTGAAGTCGCCCGGGGCGGGGTGCATGGCCTGCGGCGGAACCGGCCGCGGCGGCACGCGGCGGCACGACCCGTGCATCGGCTGCGGCACGGCGGGCGTTGTCGAGGATTGGCGGCCTGATCCGATCCCCGCTGCCCGGAAAGCGCCCGAAAGCAAGCCGAGACCAGCCAGGGCCAGTCCGAAGGCCAGCATCGGAACGCAGGCGCTACCGGTCGTTTCCGTCGCTGTCGCCCGGCATGTCCATGAGGCCGGGACGCGAACCGCGCCGGTCGAACCCTGGCTGGCGCCTGCCTGCCGGGCCTGGCCGGGGCCTTCGCGCAAGTCCTTGGGAAACCGATCATCGCCGTGCCGGCCATGGGGCCGCCTATGCCGCCGTGACCTCCGGCAAAGCCTAGCTCCGGCTTACGCCTTCCGGCAGGATCACCGTGAACGCGCTGCCCTGGCCCTTGGCGCTGTCGATGCGCAGCCGGCCCCGGTGGCGGTTCACGATATGCTTGACGATGGCCAGGCCCAGGCCGGTGCCGCCCTGGGCGCGGGACCGGTGGGTGTCCACGCGATAGAAACGCTCGGTCAGGCGGGGAAGGTGCATTCCCTCGATCCCTTCGCCCCGGTCGCGGATCTCGACCGCCCAGGCGGGGCCGCGCAGCAGGGGCTCGTGGTCGATCCGGCGCATGGAAACGCCCAGGTAGCCGCCCTGGCCGCCGTATTTCAGCGCGTTCTCGATCAGGTTCTGGAACACCTGCACCAGCTGGTCGGGATCGCCCGGCACGCGCCGGCTGCCCGCGATGCCCTGCGTCTCGACGGTGACGCCCGCGGCCTTGGCGGCGGGGTCCATCGTCGCCAGCACGCCGCGCAGCAGCAGCGCCAGATCGACCTGGCCCGAGGGGCGGCGGCGTTCCTCGGCCTGGACGCGGCTGAGGGACAGAAGATCGCTGACCAGGCGGTTCATGCGGGCGGCCTCGCGTTCCATGATGTCCAGGAAGCGGTCGCGGGCGCGGGCGTCGTCGCGGGCCGGACCGCGCAGCGTTTCGATAAAGCCGATCATCGCGGTCAGCGGCGTTTTCAGCTCGTGGCTGACATTGGCCACGAAGTCGCGGCGCATCTGCTCGGCTTCCTCGGCTTCGGACCGGTCCAGCACGGCGATGGTCGCGCCCCGCCCCAGGGGCGAGGGCAGCCGCGCCACCGTGATGTCCGCCGCGATGTCGCGCCCGTCGGCCAGGATCGCCGCGTGCAGCCGGACCACGCCATCGGCCAGCGCGGGCAGCGACGGATCGGGCACCGGCGCGGGATGACGGTCGGGATCCAGCACCCAGTCCACCGCCGCGACAACCGCCGGATGGCGCACCACCGTCACAAAGGGCCGGTTCAGCAGGTCGCCGCCTCCGAACAGCGCCACCGCCGCGCGATTGGCGCCGATGGTGCGGGTCTTGCCGTCGACGGCCAGCATCGGCACCGGCACGCCCTCCAGCAGATCCGAGGCCCGGCGATGCGCGTCCGGCGTCATCCGGCCTGCCGCAGCCCGGCGCGGAACCGCGCGGCGTTGGCGCGATAGCGTTCGGCGGACCGCAGCAGCCCCGCCCGCGCGTCCTCGTCCAGCATCCGCACGACCTTGCCCGGCGCGCCCATGACCAGGGCGCCGGGCGGGATCTCCTTGTTCTCGGCGATCAGGGCGCCCGCGCCGATCAGGGCGCCCGCGCCGATCCGCGCGCCGTTCAGGATCGTGGCGCCCATGCCGACCAGCGCGCCGTCGCCGATGGCGCAGCCGTGCAGGATCGCGCGATGGCCGACCGTGCAATCCGCGCCGATCACCAGCGGACAGCCCGGATCGGTGTGCAGCACGCACAGATCCTGGACATTGCTGCCGCGCCCGACCCGGATTTCCTCGGTGTCGCCGCGCAGCACCGCGCCCCACCAGACCGAGGCGCCTTCCTCCAGCACCACATTGCCGATCACCTGCGCGTCGGGCGCGGTCCAGGCATCCGCCGCGATGCGCGGGGCGATGCCGTCCAGGTTCCAGATCATGCGTCCTCCTCCATCAGGTTCTTGACAAAGCGGCCAAGGCCCCCCTGCCGGTCGCGGCGCAGCCGTTCGGCGGTCAGGATGGCGCGCAGGCGGTGTTCGGTCTCGTCCAGGTCGTCGTTGATCAGGACGTAATCGTATTCGGCCCAATGGCTGATCTCGGCCCGGCTTTTCTCCATCCGCGAGGCGATCACCGCGTCGCTGTCCTGCCCGCGCGCGCGCAGGCGCCGTTCCAGTTCCGGCAAGGACGGCGGCAGCACGAAGATCGACACCACATGCCCGCCCAGGGCCGAGGCGCGGATCTGCTGGCCGCCCTGCCAGTCCACGTCGAACAGCGTGTCGCGCCCGTCGCGCATCGCGGCCTCGACCGGGGCGCGGGGGCTGCCGTAAAGGTTGCCGAACACCTCGGCATATTCCAGCATCTGGCCCTGCTCGACCATCTGGCGGAAGGCGCCGGGGGTGGTGAAATAGTAATGCTGCCCCTCGACCTCGCCCGGACGCGGCGGGCGCGTGGTGGCGGATACCGAAAAGCGCAGGCTGGGATCCCAGTCCATCAGCCGCCGGGCCAGCGTCGATTTCCCCGCCCCCGAAGGCGATGACAGGATGATCAGCAGGCCGGTGCGGTCCATGAGGCGTCTTTCCTTGATGGCGTGACGGGGGGATGGACCAGCACCGCCGGGCGGTCAAGACCCGGGCCGCCGCCCGGCTCATCCGAAGGGATTTAACCATTCGTTAGGAAAACGACTCGGCACGACGCGAAGTTATGTTTATCATGCTCTTGGAGTAACAATGCATCCGTGTGTCTGGATGCGTATTGGTAACGAGGGTACGACATTGTCGAACTGCCAGGACGACGCAGCGTCGCATCCGCCCGTGGCGGATCGGACGGGCCAGATCTTGCATCTTGCGGACTTCAGTCCGACGCAGCCTGCCCGGATCCTCGGCGACGTGCACGCCTATTGGGACAGCCTGAGGGGGTCGCGCGCGGTTCCGGCCCGGTCGGACATCCAACCGCAGGGCATCCGCCGCGCGCTGGACTATGCCTTTATTCTGGAACGCATCGCGCCGGGCGCCGCCCGGTTCCGCCTTGCGGGCCAGCACCTGATCGACCTGATGGGCATGGAGGTGCGCGGCATGGCCTTCTGTTCGCTGGCCAATCCCAGTTCGCGCGGGCGGCTGTCCGATGTGCTGGAATCGGTGTTCCGCGCGCCCCAGCTGGCGCAGATGACGCTGCACGCCAAGGCCGACTATGCCCGGCCCGAACTGTCGGCGCGGATGCTGCTGCTGCCCTTGACATCGGATTTGGGCGACGTGACCCGGGCGCTCGGCTGCATCATCGCCGAAGGCCAGGTCGGCATTGCGCCCCGCCGGTTCGACCTGACCCAGGACGAAGTGATGCCGATCCTGAAGGGCGGCAAGACGCTGGCGCCCTCGCCCTCGGGCTTTGAGGGGGGGGACCGGCGCGGCCTGAAGCCTTTGCCGCTGACGACCGGGGAACGCCCCGCCAGGCGGACCGACAGCCCCGAATCGCGGCGGGCCTTGTTCAAGGTCATCGCCCTGCCCCAGGCCGCGCAGCCCACCGGCACGAACCAGAGCTAAGGGCGCCTGCGCCAGCGGTAAACCGCGGCGGGCGCGGGCGCGCTGCGGCCCAGCGAGGTCAGCATCTGGTCTTGGTCCCGCTGAAAGCCCAGGTTCTTCAGCAAGCGCCGCGACGGCTGGTTGTCCAGGAACACATCCGCCAGCAGTTCGGGGGGATCGAAGCGGGCCTGGATTTCGGCCAGGAAAACACGGCCCATCTCCTCGCCCAGGCCCTGCCCCGCCAGGGCGGGATCCAGGAAATAGAAGATCCGCGGCGGATCGCCCGCGCTGATGCCGATGGACCCGGCCACGCGCCCCCCATGGCGCACGGTCAGCCGCATCGGCGGCAGCAACCCGTCGGACCGGAACAGCGGCGCCATCTGGTCCTGCGTCATTTCCGGGTGAAACAGCAGAAGCTTCGAGGCGACATCGGGAAGCGTGGCGATGCGGTGCAGGTCGGGCAGGTCGTCCGCCCGGAACGGTTCGATCAGCAGGCGGGGCGTTGCCAGGCGGACGGCATGGCGGCGGGCGAAATCCTCGCGCGTCAGCCGCAGCGACAGGCCGGGCAGATGGCGCCCCTGCGGCTGCGACCACAGCATCACCTGCCCCGTGGGCCGAAAGCCAAGCCGCCCCAGCAGCGCGGCCGAGGCCGTGTTGTCCTGCAAGTGGTTCGCCTCGATCCAGGCGCCGCCGCCCCGGAAGCGGCGCGACAAGGCCAGCACGGCAGCGCGTTCGGCCAACCCCCGCCCCTGCGCAAAGGGCGCCATCCAGATGCCGAAACTGCCCGAGGCGCGCACCATGCCGACCAGCCGGTCGCCTTGGCGCACGGCGTGTTCGTCCAGCCCCGCATCGTCGATGAAGGCCGCCGCGTCCGCCGGACGATAAGGCCAGGGCACGGCGGTCAGCCAGCGGGCCACCTGCCAGTCCGACAGCGCCTCGGCAATGGCGGGGGCGTCTTCGGGCCGCGGACGGGTCAGGATCAGCGGCGCGGGCATTGCCCTAGCCCACGGCAACGACGCGCACGGAACCGCCCTTGGCGGACAGCGCGATCTCTCCGGCCGCAAGGCGCAGGGCGTCCTGGCCAAAGACCTCGGCCCGCCAGCCCTTCAGCGCGGGCAGGTCGCGTTCGCCTTGGGCGATGGCGTCCAGCTCCGCGGACGAGGCGATCAGCTTGGGCGCCACCCCCGCCGCATCGGCCTTGGCCTTGAGCAGCACGCGCAAAAGGTCCGACAGCGCGGCATTGCCGGGCTTGCCGGGTTCCTCGGCCTTGGCCTGGGGCAGATCCCTCGTCTCCAGCCCCGCCTTCACGGCGGCCAGGATCCCGCCCGCGATCTCGCCCTTGCGCGCCTCGCGCAGAAGCAGGCGGGACCGGCCCAGATCGGCCTCGGTCGCGGGCTTGGTCGAGGCGACCTCGATCATGGCATCGTCCTTGAACACGCGCGAGCGGGGGATGTCGCGTTCCTGGGCATAGGCCTCGCGGAAGCGCGCCAGTTCGCGCAGGATCGCCAGGAAGCGGGGCGAGTTTGTGCGCGTGCGGACCTTGAGCCAGGCTTCCTCGGGGCGGGTGATATAGGTTTCGGGGTCTTCCAGAACCGCGATTTCCTCGGCCAGCCAGCTTTCGCGGCCGTTCTTGCGCAGCTCGGCCGCCAGGAATTCGTAGATCACGCGCAGATGCGTCACGTCGGCCAGCGCATAGGCCGCCTGGGCGTCCGACAGGGGGCGGCGCGACCAGTCGGTGAAGCGCGAGGACTTGTCCAGGTTCGCCCGCGCGATCTTGCGCACCAGGGTTTCATAGCCGACCTGCTCGCCAAAGCCGCAAACCATCGCCGCGACCTGCGTGTCGAACAAGGGCTGCGGGAACAGGCCCGCGTCGTGAAAGAAGATCTCCAGATCCTGGCGGGCGGCGTGGAACACCTTCACGGTGCCGGGGTGGCGGAACAGGCCGTAAAGCGGCTCCAGCGACAACCCGTCGGCCAGGGGATCGACCAGCACGGCCTCGCCCCCCGGGGTCTTGGGGGTCGATGCGGGGGGAAGGGCCAGCTGGATCAGGCACAGCTTGGACCAATAGGTCCGCTCGCGCAGGAACTCGGTATCGACGGTGACGTATGGGGCGGATTTCGCGGCCTCGCAAAAGCGGGCAAGATCCTCGGTCCTGGTGATGATGGTTATTTCGTCGCTCATGAGAGTCTTTCAAACCGGGCGGTTCGTCCGCCAATTGGAAACGGATAAGCCCAAGTTTCCGCGATGGAAAGCGTTTTTGGTCAACCGCGCTGACGGATCACGGCGGCGCGATATCGCCCTGCGCCCGGATTGCATGGAAATCGGCCACGAAATCGTCCAGCCGCCCTTCGGCGATGGCGCCGCGCAGGCCCGCCATCAGTTCCTGGAAGTAATGGAGGTTGTGCCAGGTCAGCAGCATGCCGCTGATCATCTCGCCCGCGCGGAAGACGTGGTGCAGATAGGCGCGGGAATAGCCGGTGCAGGCCGGGCAGGTGCAATGCTCGTCCAGCGGGCGCGGGTCGTCGGCGTGGCGCGCGTTCTTGATGGCGACCGGACCGCGCCGCGTCCAGGCCTGCCCTGTGCGCCCCGACCGGGACGGCAGCACGCAATCCATCATGTCCACCCCCCGCTGCACGGCGCCCACGATGTCGTCGGGCTTGCCCACGCCCATCAGATAGCGCGGCTTGTCGGCGGGCAGAAAGCCGGGCGCGTAATCCAGGACGCCGAACATCGCCTCCTGCCCCTCGCCCACGGCCAGGCCGCCGATGGCATAGCCGTCAAAGCCGATGGATGTCAGGGCTTCCGCCGATTCCCGGCGCAGTTCGGGCGTGACGCCGCCCTGCATGATGCCGAACAGCGCGTGGCCCGGACGATCGCCGAAGGCGTCGCGCGACCGCTGCGCCCATCGCATCGACAGGCGCATGGACTTCGCCACGTCCTCGGGCGCGGCGGGCAGGGCCGGACATTCGTCGAAGCACATCACGATGTCGCTGCCCAGCAGGCGCTGGATCTCCATGCTGGTTTCGGGCGACAGCAGATGCCGCGACCCGTCGATATGGGACGAAAAGGTGACGCCATCCTCGGTCAGCTTGCGCAGGGCGGCCAGCGACATCACCTGAAAGCCGCCCGAATCGGTCAGGATCGGCCCGTCCCAGTTCATGAAGCGGTGCAGCCCGCCCAACCGGGCGATGCGTTCCGCGCCGGGGCGCAGCATCAGGTGATAGGTGTTGCCCAGCAGAATGTCGGCCCCCGTCGCGCGCACCGATTCCGGCAACATCGCCTTGACGGTGGCGGCGGTGCCCACGGGCATGAAGGCGGGCGTGCGGATCTCGCCCCGCGGCGTGCGGATGGTGCCGGTCCGCGCCCGTCCGTCGGTCGCGTGAAGGGTGAAGTGGAAACGCTCGCTCATGGTGGTGCCTGCCGCTGGAACCGGCCGTGTCTAGCGAAGGGAGGCCGGCTCCGCAATCCGCTCTCTCTGGACCTGAGGGGCGCGCGCGCCTATATGAAGGCGAAATCGACAGGAACACGCCCAGGATCCCGCCATGACCGAATTGCAGGAAGGCGCCCCGCTGATCGCGCCCTCGACCACCGACCATCCGCTGTACGACAGCGTCGTGGAGGCCTGCAAGACCGTCTACGACCCTGAAATCCCGGTCAACATCTTCGATCTGGGCTTGATCTACACGATCAACATCAACGACCAGAGCGAGGTTCGCGTCGTGATGACCCTGACCGCGCCCGGCTGCCCCGTCGCGGGCGAGATGCCCTCCTGGGTCGCCGACGCGGTCGAGGCCGTTCCGGGCGTGAAGCAGGTCGATGTCGAGATGACCTTTCAGCCGCAATGGGGCATGGACATGATGTCCGACGAGGCGCGGCTGGAACTGGGCTTCATGTAGATCGGCCGGGGCGCTTCGAAGCCCCGAGGGGGTTTTGGACAAAGGTGGAAAGCCCGCGTCTTGATGGACCCGGCGCGCGGGCTTATCTTCTGGGGCGGACAAAAGGAAACGCGCCATGTTTGCCATTCCCGGATCGGTTCCGGTCACCATCACGCCCGCCGCCGAACGCCAGATCGCCCGGCTGATGGCGGGGCGGAACGCCTTCGGCCTGCGGATCGGACTGAAGAAGGGCGGTTGTGCGGGCATGGAATACACCATGGATCTGGTCGAGGCCGCCGGGCCGAACGAGGAAGTCGTGGAACAAGGCGCGGCCCGCGTGGTGATCGCGCCCAAGGCGCAGATGTTCCTGTTCGGAACCGAGATCGACTACGAGAACGGGGTGCTGGAATCCGGCTTCCGGTTCCGCAACCCCAATGTGACCGATGCCTGCGGCTGCGGCGAATCGGTCCGGTTCGAGCCGCTGGAAGGCAGCCGCGCCGGGGAATGATTTCCGGCCCGGTTGCGGCGCTATCATGATTGCGCAGCCTTGCCCGTCATCCTAAGCCACCGGCAAAGCTTTGGAGGAATGGCATGGCACCGCGCAAACTGGCAGCCGGAAACTGGAAGATGAACGGCGATCTGGCCGCCTTGGCCGAGATCGACGCCCTGATCGCGGCGCACCCCGCCCCCGGCTGCGAGGTTCTGGTCTGCCCGCCCGCCGTGCTGCTGCACCCCATGAAGCGGCGGATCGGCGGCGGGCCGGTCGCGCTTGGCGGGCAGGACTGCCATGCCAAGCCCTCGGGCGCGCATACGGGCGACATCGCGGCGGGGCAGTTGAAGGATGTCGGGGCCGCCTACGTGATCCTGGGCCATTCCGAACGCCGCGCCGATCATGGCGAAACGGACGCGGCGGTCGCGGCCAAGGCCGCCGCCGCGTGCGCCGCCGGGCTGACCGCGATCATCTGCGTGGGCGAGACCGAAGCGCAGCGCGACGCCGGGGAAACGCTGGACGTGATCGCCGCGCAGATGGACGGCTCGATCCCCGGGGGGGCCACGGCCGCGAACACCGTGATCGCCTATGAGCCGGTCTGGGCCATCGGCACGGGCCGCACCCCCACCAACGACCAGATCGCCGAGGTCCACGCCCTTATGCGCGAACGCCTGGCGGGCAAGATCGGGGACGGCGCGGCGGTCCGGCTGCTTTACGGCGGCAGCGTCAAGCCGGGCAACGCGGCCGAGATCTTTGCCATTCCCCATGTGGACGGCGCTCTGGTCGGCGGTGCCAGCCTGAAGGCCGCGGATTTCGGCGCCATCATCGCGGCCCTGGAAGCGGCCTGAGGGCGTTGTCCACGGGAAGGGGCGCCACCGAGACCCGCCCCTTGCCCGCGTTCTTGGACCGATACAGCGCGACATCGGCATCGTTCAGCATCCGGTCGATCTCGTCCGGGCCATAGCCCGCCGACAGGACGATCCCCAGGCTGGCCGATACGCCGCAATCCCCCGGCGAGACCTGCTCGATCCCTCGGATGATCCGCTGCCCGATGCCCGTCAGCGCCTGGCAGGTCCAGGATCCGCCCAGGATCAGCACGAATTCGTCGCCGCCGATCCGGGCCACATGGTCGCGGCTACGGGTCATTCGGCCCAGCACCTGCGCCACGTCGCGCAGCAGGCGGTCGCCGGTCGGATGGCCCAATCGGTCGTTCACCGGCTTGAAGTTGTCCAGATCCAGATGGATCAGCGCAAAGCCCTGGCCGCCGCGCGGATCCAGCGCGCCCCGCATCGCGGCCAGCAGCCCGCGCCGGTTCAGCACGCCGGTCAGGGGATCGGTATGGGCTTCCCGCTCCGCATCCTGGCGGGCCAGCATCAGATGGCGGTTGAAACGCGCCAGCTCTCCCTGGATGGCGCGGTTCGCTTCTTGCAGGAACATCAGCTCCAGCGCCAGCTCCGTGGGGGCGAAGTCGTTCTCGGTCAGGCCGAAAGCCGCGACGGCATCGGACAGCGACACCCCGAATCCGAAGTTCAGAAGCAGCTCCCCGAAGCCTGGCTCCACGACATGGCCGCGCAGCACGATCGGGCGGTGGCGGCGCAATCGCAGGGACAGCCGCCCGCCCGGCCCGGCGGCCCGGATCCGGGACATCACGCGGCCCGTCCCGCCGCCCTTCGCCTCGACAAAGATGTCCTCGGCCACCCGCGCGCCGGCGGGCAGCAGCTTTTGCATGGTCGGCCCGGCAAAACGGATCGCGCCGTTCTCGGCCAGGCACAGGTGCATGGGCATCAGCCGGTCCAGCGCATCCTGCCCCAGGGTCAGGGCGCGGGTCATGCCTGGCCGGTCCGGGCGGAAAGGCGGAAGGTCCGCGCCTCGGCAAAGGCTGCGTCCGACACGTCGATGCAGATCCCTTCGGCGCTGCGGGTGATCACGCAAAGCGTGCCGTAGTCGTCGGCCATCGCCCGCAGCAAGCCGCTGAGCAGCGCCGTCCAGACCGGCGAGCCGCCCCCGATCGTGACCCAGACCAGACCATCCGCGCCGCGCGACAGGGCGATTTCCGGCACATCCACGTCATCGGTGATCAGGCGGATGCGTTCGGGCAGTTCGTCCAGCCGCAGCAGGAAGTCCAGGAAATCGCTGCCGCAGAACCGCAGAAGCCGCCAGATCTCGTCCTGCCGCACCAGCCAGGCGCCCAGATCCTCGATCAGCTCGTCGGCGGGCTTGCCCAGTTGCTCTGCCGCGTCCCGAAGCATCAGACGGGGAGGCAGCAGCCCGGCCTCGATCCCCTGGACCGATTCGTCTTGCAGAAATCTCTCGATCGCGCGGTTGACCAGATCGTGCATGCGTCACCTCCGGCGCCCTGTCTAGACGCAAGAGGTGAACAAATCGCAAACTCAGACCTGCCAGCCATGGCTGCCGGGACCGGCCAGGGCCGTGCGCGCGTGCATCAGCTCGCCCGGGGCGATCCCAAGCCCGGCCGCGGCATCCATGACCCGCCGGTCGTCCTCCAGCAGATAGTCCAGAACGTGCAGCGCCATGTCGGGGCTGCTCGCCACCCGGCGCAGATCCTGCGGCCGAAGCCCGGTCGCGCCCAGGAACTCCTCGACCAGGTCGGGCCGCCCGGCCAGGTACAGCAGGGCGGACGTTGCCAGCTCCTGAGCGGATTCTCGCGTATATGTCATCGCCTGCGCCTTGTTCCGACTCGCTCTCCGACTGTTTGGAAACGGTTTGTTAAGGATTCAATGACAATCTTCCGAAAGGCCGTCGAAAGGGGGCGTCATTCATGACTGCGCGTATCCTCATTGCAGAAAGCAGCGCGACAAGCCGGATCACCCTGAAGGTCAGGCTGTCGGGGGCGTGCTATGATGTCCTGTCGGCCGCCACGACCGAGGAACTGGTGTCGCAGCTGCGGTCGGGACGCCCCGACCTGGTTCTGCTTGGGCCGGGCTTTTTCGATCTGCCGCTGGCCGAGTTCTTCCAGCTTGTCGGGGTGGAGCGGCCCCGCACGCCCGTGCTGGCGCTTGCCGACGGCCAGCGCCGGGTCGAGGCGCTGGAGGCGGGCGCCTCGGCCGTGCTGGACCCCCGGGTCGAGGAGCAGATGCTGCTGGCCCGCGTGCGCGGCCTTTTGCGCGACTCCGAGACCGGCGACGTGCCGAACTTCGCCATGGCCGAGGCCGCCTCGGGCTTTGCCCATGCGCCCTCGGGCAATGTCGTCCTTGTGGCCGACCAGCCCGCGCGGGCGCAACGCTGGCGGCACATCCTGCAACCGCGCCTGAACTGCCGCTTTGCGATCTCCAGCCCTGACGAGACGCTGAGCGCGGCGTCCCATGGCGACGGCGCGGACCTTTACATCATCGCCGCCGACATAGACCGCAAAGGCGACGGGCTGCGGCTGCTGTCGGAACTGCGGTCGCGCAATGGCTCGAAGGAGGCGGGCTTTGCCGTGCTTGTCGCGCCCGAGCGCGAGGATCTGTGCGCCATCGCGCTGGATCTGGGCGCAAGCGAGGTGCTGCCCCTGGACCCCGCCGGCGACAACAACGCCGAAATCGCGGCCTTGGCGCTGCGCAACCAGCTGGACCGCAAGCGCCGGGCCGACAACCGGCGCGAGGAGATGAAGCGCAACATGGCCTGGGCCATGACCGATCCGCTGACCGGCCTTTACAACCGCCGCTACGCCCATCCCCAACTGGCCGAGATCGCGCAATGCGCCATGCGGCGGCAGTCCGGCTTTGCGGTCATGGCGCTGGATCTGGACCGCTTCAAGACGATCAACGACAATTTCGGCCATGCCGCGGGCGACGCGGTTCTGTGCGACATCGCCCGCCGGGTCGAGGAAACCGTCGCGAACCGGGGCCTGACCGCCCGCCTCGGCGGAGAGGAGTTCCTGGTCGTGCTGCCCGACACCACCGAACCCGATGCCTTCCGCCTGGCCGAGGAGATCCGCCGCGCGGTCGAGGCGCGCCCGACGCTGCTGCCGCGCATCTCGGGCGGGGGTCAGGTGCAGGCGACCGTCTCGATCGGCGTGGCGCTGGAACAGGCGCCCTTCCATATCAGCCGCCCCGAAGTGCTGGCCGAGATCGCCCTGGAGCGGGCCGACCGGGCGATGATCGCGGCCAAGTCGCTGGGCCGCAACCGCGTGCTGATGGCGCCGATGCAGCCCGTTCACTGACGGCCTGCGACCAAAGGCGCAGGCTTTTGCCGTTCCGGGGGCTGGCAGGACCGCCGGGCAGCGCCTACATTGGCTCCGTTCTTTCCCGGAGATTGCCATGCCCCGACACCTCGGCCCCAGCGATCCGACCGAACGGCCGACGGGCCAGGCCATGCTGCGCGGCGCGATGGGCCGCTGCCCGGCCTGCGGCGAGGGCAAGCTGTTCCGGTCCTTCCTGAAGGTCGCCGATCACTGCCCGGCCTGCGGCGAAGCCCTGCATCACCAGCGCGCCGACGACGGCCCGGCCTATCTGACGATCCTGCTGGTCTCGCATCTGGGGGCGCCGTTGCTGCTGGCCTGCTATGTCGCCTGGCGGCCTTCGGCCATGACGATGGTCTGGACCTTCGGCCTGGGCGCGGTGATCCTGTCGCTGCTGTTGCTGCCGCGCATCAAGGGCGCCTTTGTTGGCCTGCAATGGGCCCGGCGGATGCACGGCTTCGGCGCGGAACCGGCGACGCCGGCGTGACCGACCGCACCCCCATCCGGGACGCCGCGACGATCATCCTGCTGCGCAGAACGGCGGCGGGGGTCTCGGTGCTGATGGGAATGCGCGGTGCGGGCGCGGTCTTCATGCCGTCGAAATACGTCTTTCCGGGCGGCGCTGTGGACCCGACGGACACCGCGGCGACGCTGGCCGCCCCCCTGGCCGAGCCGCATCGCAGCCGTCTTGCGCGGGAACCCCGGCCCGGAAACGCGCCCGATCCCGACGCCATCGCCGCCGCCGCCTTGCGCGAACTGGCCGAGGAAACGGGCCAGCTGATCGGCCGCCCGGGCCCGAGCCTCTGGCCGGGCTTCGCCGAGGCCGGACTTGCCCCCGATGCCGCCCCCCTGACCTATCTGTTCCGCGCGATCACGCCGCCGGGCCGGCCGCGCCGGTTCGATGCGCATTTCTTCGTGGCCGATGCCGCCTGCCTTGCCACCGACCCCGACGATTTCAGCCGCGCCTGCGACGAGCTTTCGCACCTGCACTGGGTGCCCCTGCCCGCGGCGCGCGCCTTGGACCTGCCCTTCATTACCGAGGTGGTGCTGGCCGAACTGGCCGACCTGATCGCGGGCCTGGCCTCCGACGCGCCGGTGCCGGTGCCCGATACGGTGCCCTTTTTCGACAACCGCACGGCTGCACCCCGTTTCGCGCAGATTGCCTGATCAGCGCCCGCAGAACCGCGCCGGGCGTTTTTCCAGAAAGGCCGTCACCCCTTCGACGAAATCCGCCGTCCGGCCCGCCGCGCCTTGCAGCCGCGCCTCCAGCGCAAGCTGCGCGTCCAGGTCGTTCCGCGTCGAGGCCGCAACCGCTTCCCGGATCGCGCGATAGGCGGCGGTCGGACCCTGCGCCAACTGCCGCGCGCGCGCGTCCACGCCGGCCGCGAAATCCGCATCCGGCAGGGCTTCCCAGATCAGCCCCCAATCGGCGGCCTGCCGCGCCCCCACGGGTTCGGCGAATAGCATCATGCCCATGGCCCGCGCCATTCCCACCGCGCGCGGAACCACAAAGGTGCCGCCGGCGTCGGGAACCAGCCCGATGCGCGCGAAAGCCTGGATAAAGGTGGCGCTTTCGGCGGCGATGACCACATCCGCCGCCAGCGCCAGGTTCGCCCCCGCCCCGGCCGCCACGCCGTTGACCGCCGCGATCACCGGAACGCGGCAGGCCCGGATCGCGCGCAGCATGGGTTCGTATTCGTCGCGCAGCGTGCCTTCCAGATCCGCCGCCGCCGCCCGGTCGGTCAGATCCTGGCCCGAGCAGAAGCCGCGCCCTGCCCCGGTGATGACCAGGCAGCGGGCGTCCTCGGGCAGGGTCGCGACCGCGTCCGTGATCTCGGCCCGCATCCGGCTGCTCAGCGCGTTCATCACCTGCGGGCGGTTCAGCGTCAGCGTGGCAACGCCCTCGCGGACAGCGGATTGGATGGTTTCATAGATCATGGCGTCCCCCTTGCGGGGCATCATGACGCAAAACGGCCGGGGGAAAAGCGCGACCCGGCGTCAGTCGCGCATGATCTGGTCCAGGCGGTCACGCTCGGCCCGGCTCAGCGCCTCCGTTTCCTCGGGACGGGCGGTCGCGCGGCTGCGCAAGAACCGCCAGGCCCCCAGCAGCGCCGCCAGCAGCATGACGGGGCCTGCCAGCCACAGCACCAGATTGCCGCCCCGGGCGCGGGGCTGGAACAGCACGAATTCGCCGAACCGGTCAACCACCGCGTCGATCACCTCGTCATTGCTGTCGCCCGCCACGATGCGTTCGCGGACATAAAGCCGCAGGTCGCGGCTGACCGGTGCGTTCGATTCGTCGATATTCTCGCCCTGGCAAACCGGGCAGCGCAGCATCTGGCCGATCTCGCGCGCCCGCGCCTCGGCGGCAGGATCGGGCAGCACCTCGTCGGGCTGCACGGCCCAGGCCGACAAGGGCAGCAACAGGGCGATCAGAAGAACAAGCCGCCTCATTCCGCGGCCACCGTTTTCGCGGGCGCGCGGCGGGCGCCCGCGGCGACGCGATAACGGCGGTCGGACAGGCTGATCAACCCGCCAAGCGCCATCAGCAGCGCCCCCGCCCAGATCCAGTTGGCGAAGGGCTTAATGTAGATGCGCACCGCCCATCCGCCGTCGGCCTGCGCGTCCCCGATCACCAGATAGATGTCGCGGAAGATGCCGTTGTCGATGGCGGCTTCGGTCGTGGGCATGGCCTGGACCGGATAAACGCGCTTTTCGGGATGCAGCACCGCCACGGGACGCCCGTCCCGCGCGACCTCCAGCCTGGCCGTGGTCGAGATGTAGTTCGGCCCTTCCACCTCGTCCACGCGGGCCAGGGTGATGTCATAGCCGCCGACCCGGAAGGGCTGGCCGACCTGGGCCACGCGGACGTCCTCGACCTGCCAGGCGGTCAAAAGGGCGATGCCGATAAAGGTCACGCCCAGGCCCGCATGGGCGGTGGCCTTGCCCCAGTCGGCGCGCGGCAGGCGGGCCAGGCGCGACAGGCCGGACTGGCCGGTGCGGTGGATCAGTTCGGCGATCGCCCCGAACATCATCCAGGCGCCCAGGCCCGCGCCGATGACGGCAATCGCCGAGCGTCCGGTGGAAACCGCCCAGACAAGCGCCATCACCGCCCCGGTCAGCGCCAGGGCGGGCCACAAGGGCCGGACGGCCCGGCCCAGGGCCGCCCGTTTCCACGGCAGGATCGCGCCCAAAGGCAGCGCCACCGCCAGCACGATCATGAAGGGCGTAAAGGCCTTGTTGAAGAAAGGCGCGCCGACCGACAGCTTGCGCGCCCACAAAAGCTCGGCGATCAGCGGCCACATGGTGCCGATGAAGACCACAAAGGCCGCCACCGCCAGCAGGACGTTGTTCAGGATCAGCGCCCCTTCGCGCGACACCGGCGCAAAGACGCCCTTGGCCGTCATCTGCGTGGCGCGGGCGGCATAAAGCGTCAGCGCGCCGCCGGTGAACACGACCAGAATGCCCAGGATGAACACCCCCCGCGCCGGATCGCTGGCAAAGCTGTGGACCGATGTGATCACGCCCGACCGCACGATGAACGTCCCGATCATGGAAAATCCAAAGGCCATGATCGCCAGCAGGATCGTCCAGCTTTTCAGCGCCTCGCGCTTTTCGACCACGATGGCGGAATGCAGCAGGGCGGCGGCCAGCAGCCAGGGCATGAAGCTGGCGTTTTCCACAGGATCCCAGAACCAGAAGCCGCCCCAGCCAAGCTCGTAATAGGCCCACCAGCTGCCAAGCGCGATGCCGACCGTCAGGAACACCCAGGCGGCCAGCGTCCAGGGCCGCACCCACCGCGCCCAGGCGGCGTCCACCCGCCCCTCGATCAGGGCGGCGACGGCGAAGGAAAAGGCCATCGAGAGGCCCACATAGCCCAGGTAAAGGAACGGCGGATGGAACGCCAGGCCGGGGTCTTGCAGCAGCGGGTTCAGGTCGCGCCCGTCGAAGGGCGGGCTTGCCAGCCGCAGAAACGGGTTCGAGGTGAAGATGATAAAGCCATAGAACGCCGCGCCGATGGACGCCTGCACCGCCAGCACCCGCGCCCGCAGCGCCGGCGGCAGGTTGTCGCCGAAGGCCGCCGCCGCCGCCCCGAACAGCGCCAGGATCAGCACCCACAGCAGCATCGACCCTTCGTGGTTTCCCCAAACCCCGCTGATCTTGTAAAGCATCGGCTTGGCGGTGTGCGAATTCTCGTAAACCAGCTTCAGCGAGAAGTCCGAGGTGACAAAGGCCACCGTCAGCGCGGCGAAGGACAGGCCCACAAGCCCGAACTGCGCCACGGCGGCGGGACGGGCGCTGTCCATCCAGCCCCCCCAGCCTTTCGAGGCCCCGACCATCGGCACCACCGTTTGAAACAGCGAGACCGCAAAGGCGAGGATCAGGGCGAAATGGCCGAATTCTGCTGTCATGGCGGCGGTTCCTTGGGTTCCGCCCAGCATAGGGCCATGCAAAAGGGGGGAAAAGTCCCCCCTTGGTCGCTTCCCGTTCTTTTGTGGGCCACGGGCTGCGGCCTATTCGCGCAGGGTCGCCAGCCAGTCCCGCAACGCGGCATTGTCGGCGAAATCGTCCTCGGGACGCTGGACCGCGACCTGGCCGGTCGTCGTGACGCTGGTCTGCACCTGCTGCGCGGGCCAGACGCGGTGGCGGAAATGATGCGCCTCGCGTGCGCCGAAATAGAAGCCGACAATGGCGCCCAGCAGCCACCAAAGCGGCTCCGGCACCTGTTGCAGGCCGACCATGCGCAGGCTGAAGCCCTGCGGTTCGACCATGGCATAAACGAACAGGCCCATCGTTCCCAGGGCCAGAAGCGGCCGGGGAAGGCGGTTCAGGCCGTTCACGAAGCTGTCGAAAAAGCCAGTGCGCACGGCCTGGAATTCCTGCCCCAGCTGGCCGATGGCGCGGGCATAGGCTTCCTCCTCAAGCTCCATCTTGCGGGTGGCGTTCTGGGTAAAGACCTCGGCCATGCCGGTCGCGGCGCTGCCAAGTGCGGTGACGCCCTGGCCCAGGCCGATGAAGCGGTCGATCATGCCCATTTGGCGGTCCTTTCGCGATGCTCGGCCTCGGTCAGGCGATAGCGGGGGCTGATGAACTCCTCGGCCCGGGTGATCCAGCCGCCCTTGCCGCCCGCCCTGGTGCGGGCGTATTTGCGGCTGGCGGGGCGCTGGTCGGCCAGCGCGTAGTAGTAGTTGCGCCGCGCGATCCCGTAGGCGTCGGCGAAATGATCCGGTGCCGCCGCCGCCGCGTCGTGGGCCGCCGCGATGGTCTGCGGGCCGACCACGCCGTCGGCGGACGCCGCAAAGCCCATGCGCGCGACCAGCCGTTGCAGGATCTTCACGGCGTTGGCGCCCGCGTTCACATACATGTCGAAGACGCTGGCCTGCACGGCTTCGGGCAGTTCGGCCAGGCGCGGGCGCTTGAAGTAGTGGTCCACGAAAATCTGCTGGGCCTGCGCGCGGGTCAGCATCCTGACATCGGCGGCGTCGATGCGCCCGTCCTTGTTCAGGTCCAGGCCCAGCGATTTCATGGTCCCCACGGTGACGCCGTAGTTCGTGGCCCCGCCCGGATCGTCGGGATCGTTCACGTATCCGCCTTCCCGCGCGACGATCTGGGCCGCGATTTCCTCAACGCTTGGCATAGACACCCCCGTCCTGCAAAAGAAGGCACAAGGGTGGCCGGGCGGCGTTAAGGGGCCGTTAACCCACCGGGCGTTGCTAGCGGCGCAACGCGTCCAGCAGCATCTGCAACGCGTGATCCACGGTCGCGGCGCGAACCTGGCGGCGGCCTATGGCGCCGAACTCGACGGTTTCGGTGCGGGTGCCGAAGGGTTCGGCGATGCCGAAGCAGACGCGGCCTTCGGGCTTGTGTTCGGATCCGCCGGGACCGGCGATGCCGGTGACCGCGACGGCGATGCCAGCATCCGAATGGCGCAGCGCGCCGGATGCCATCTCGGCCGCGACCTGTTCGCTGACGGCGCCATGCGCGTCAAGCGTTTCGGGGCGCACGCCCAGCATCTGCCGCTTGGCGGGGTTGGAATAGGTGACGAAACCCCGGTCCACCGCGTCCGACGATCCCGGCACCTCGGTCAGGGCGCCCGCGATCAGGCCGCCGGTGCAGCTTTCGGCGGTGGCGATCATCACGCCGCGCGCGCGGGCGGCGTCAAGGACATCGGCGGCAAGGCTCACAGCATCGGCTCCAGCACGGCATGGTAAAGGCCGGCAAGCGCGGCGGACCCCAGGCCCGCGAACAGCCCGGCCCACAGGTCGTCCATCATCACGCCGACGGCCCCGCCCTGCCGGTCGGCACGGCCCACAAGCCAGGGCTTCCAGATGTCGAACAGGCGGAACAGCAGAAAGGGCACCACAAAGGCGGGCCAGGCGTCGAGGATCGGGATCCCGTGCCGCCACAACGGGATCACGGTGAAGGACATGGCCAGCCACTGGCCCGCCACCTCGTCGATGACGATTTCGGACGGATCTTCGTCGGTGGTCGCGCGCAGCGCCTGCGGGACGGCCCAGAAGCCGATCAGTGCCGCGAGAACCGCGCCCAAGGGGATCAGCAGCGCGCCCCCGGCCTGACAAACCAGAACGGCCAGCAGGACGGCGGCGGCCGACCCCCAGGTGCCGGGCGCGGGGCGCAGGCGGCCGATGCCGAAAACGGTGGTGATCATGGCGATCATGGGTCAGGCTTTCGTCAGCGCGGCGGTGGCGATGGCGGCGATGCCTTCGCGCCGCCCGGTGAAGCCCAGCCGTTCCGAGGTGGTGGCCTTGACGCTGACGCGGCTGGCCTCGACATCCATGATCGCGGCCAGGCGGGCCTGCATGGCGGCGGCATGGGGGCCGATCTTCGGGGCCTCGCAGATCAGGGTCACGTCGGCGTTGCCGAGCGCGAAGCCGCGGCTGCGGAACAGATCGGCGGCGTGGCGCAGGAAGATCGCGCTGTCGGCGCCTTTCCATTGCGGATCGGACGGCGGGAAATGGCGGCCGATGTCGCCCTCGGCCAATGCGCCGTAAAGGGCGTCGGTCAGGGCGTGCATTCCCACATCGGCGTCGGAATGGCCTGCCAAGCCCGCGTCATGCGCGATCCGCACGCCGCACAGCCAGACATGATCGCCCGGCCCGAAGGCGTGAACGTCGTAACCGTTGCCAAGGCGAATATCCATCGCGCCCCCCAGGATGCGTTCGGCCCGCGCGAAATCGGCGGGAAAGGTGATCTTCAGATTGTCCTCGGACCCCGGGGTGATCGCAACCGCGATCCCGGCCTTGAGGGCCAGTTCCACATCGTCGGCGGCATTGTCCGGGTGCAGGCGGTGTGCCGCGGAGATCTGGTCCAGGGTGAAACCCTGCGGGGTTTGCGCGCGGAACAGGCCTTCCCGACGGGCGGTGCCGGTCACGGCGCTGTCCTGGCCGCGCCACAGGGCGTCGGTCACGGGCAGCGCCGGGGCGGCGGCGGGCGCGCCCGCTTGCAGCGCGTCGATCACGCCCCCGATCACGGCATCGCTGACCAGAGGCCGCGCGCCGTCGTGGATCAGGACATGCGTGGCCTGGCCTTCCAGAGCTTGCAGCCCCGCCATGACGCTGGCCGCGCGCGTGTCGCCCCCCGTCACGATGGTCACGCCGCCCGCGAAATCGCGGATCGCGCGGGCCATGTCGTCGGGATGGACAACCAGCACCACGCGGCCGAAGCCCGCGAAAGCCTCCAGCGACCGGGCCAGCACGCTGCGGCCGGCCAGGTCGCGCCATTGCTTCGGCTCGCCGCCCGCGCGGGTGCCGCGGCCCGCGGCGGTGACGATGGCGGCGTAACCCGCCGGAGCCTTGACCGTCATGCGTGGTCGGGCATGTCGCCCCGGATCGCCTTGGCGAAGGCGGTGCGATACAGGCCCGACAATTCCGCCAGATCGCCCGCATCGCTGCCCATCTGCACGGCCATGCCGCCAAAGACGCCCGCCTGGGCCGCAGGAACGCCCGCGGCCTCGGCGGCCTTCAGCAGCGCGTCCGCGCCTTCGGCGGTGCAGGCGACCAGATAGCGGGCCTGATCCTCGCCGAACAGCCGCGCGATGTCGCCGCTGTCCAGGCGGATGCCGATGCCCGCCGCCTCGGCCATCTCGAAGGCGGCAAGCGCCAGGCCGCCGTCGGACAGGTCGGTCGCGGATGTCACAAGGGCGCGGTTGGCGCGCAGGAACTCGCCGTGCCTGCGTTCGGCCGCCAGATCGACGGGGGGCGCGTCGCCTTCCTCGATCCCCCAGGCCTCGGCGGCAAGCGCCGACTGGCCCAGATGGCCGCGCGTCTCGCCGATGACGATGGCCACGTCGCCTTCCGACGGCAGGCCGGCGATCAGGTTCGACAGGTCGTCGATCAGACCCACGCCGCCAATGGTGGGGGTGGGCAGGATGCCCTTGCCGTCGGTTTCATTGTAAAGCGACACGTTGCCCGACACGATGGGGAAATCCAGCGCCGCGCAGGCCGCGCCGATGCCTTTGACGGCGCCAACGAACTGGCCCATGATTTCGGGCTTTTCCGGGTTGCCGAAGTTGAGGTTGTCGGTCGTGGCCAGCGGCAGCGCGCCCACGGCCGACAGGTTGCGGTAAGCCTCGGCCACGGCTTGCTTGCCGCCCTCGAAGGGGTTCGCCTTGACATAGCGCGGCGTCACGTCGCTGGTGAAGGCCAGCGCCTTGTCCGTGCCGTGGACCCGCACCACGCCCGCGCCCATGCCGGGACGGCGGATCGTGTCGGCGCCGACCTGGGTGTCGTATTGTTCCCAAACCCAACCCTTGTGGGCGTAGTTGGGCGAGCCGATCAGCGCGCGCAGGGCCTTGATCGGCGTGATCGCGGGCAGGTCCGGCATGGCTCCGGCGGCGGGGGTTTCCACCCAGGGCCGGTCGTATTCCGGCGCGTTCGAGGACAGCTTGGACAGCGGCAGGTCGGCCTTGACCGTGTTGCCGTGGATGATCAGAAAGCGGTCCTCGGCGATGGTTTCGCCCACGATGGCGAAGTCCAGATCCCATTTCTCGAAGATGGCGCGGGCCTCGGCCTCCTTCTCGGGCTTCAGAACCATCAGCATCCGTTCCTGGGATTCCGACAGCATCATCTCGTAGGCGGTCATGCCCGTCTCGCGCTGCGGCACGGCGTCGAGGATCAGCTTGATGCCCAGCCCGCCCTTGTCGCCCATCTCGACGGCGGAGCAGGTCAGGCCCGCCGCGCCCATGTCCTGGATGGAAATGACGCTATCCGTCTGCATCAGTTCGAGGCAGGCTTCCAGCAGGCATTTCTCGGTGAAGGGATCGCCCACCTGCACGGTGGGGCGCTTGTCCTCGATGGTGTCGTCGAACTCGGCCGAGGCCATGGTCGCGCCGCCAACGCCGTCGCGCCCCGTCTTGGCGCCCAGATAGACCACCGGCATTCCGATGCCCGATGCGGCGGAATAGAAGATCTTGTCCGCGTCGGCCAGGCCCGCCGCGAAGGCGTTGACCAGGCAGTTGCCGTCATAGCTGCGGTGGAAACGCACTTCCCCGCCCACGTTCGGGACGCCGAAGGCGTTGCCATAGGCGCCGATGCCCTCGACCACGCCCTTGACCAGATGCGCGGTCTTGGGGTGTTCGGGGCGGCCGAAGGAAAGCGCGTCCATGGCGGCGATGGGCCGCGCGCCCATGGTGAAGACATCGCGCAGGATGCCGCCCACCCCGGTCGCGGCGCCCTGGTGCGGCTCGATATAGGACGGGTGGTTGTGGCTTTCCATCTTGAAGACCACCGCCTGACCGTCGCCGATGTCCACCACGCCCGCGTTCTCGCCCGGGCCGCAGATCACCTGGGGGCCGCTGGTCGGCAGGGTGCGCAGCCATTTCTTCGAGGATTTGTAGGAACAATGCTCGTTCCACATGGCGCTGAAGATGCCCAGCTCGGTAAAGGTGGGTTCGCGCCCGATGATGTCCAGGATGCGGTCGTATTCGTCGGGCTTCAGCCCGTGCGCGGCGATCAGGTCGGGGGTGATCGTCGGTTCCTGCATCGTGGTGCCTTCCTGCGCGAGAGGTTTGGCGCCTTCTAGGACGTGACGCACGGCATGGGAAGGGACCGCCCGGAGGACGCGGGCAAAAAAAAGCCGGGCACGAGGCCCGGCCTAAGTCCAACAGGGAGGTAGAAGGTGATGAGCGATTACGCTGACCATCGCCTTCGAAGCCCGATTTATGGGCAGGGCGTTAACGGTTCAAGAGGGATCATGCCGCAACCGCAGCATAGCGGACATGCAGTTGCCGAATAGCTGCACGCGGAAGTTGTCTTTTTGCCACAGTTTGCATAGCGACAGCCGCTATTTCGCGGCGGTGATCAGCGCCTCGCTTTGGCGGCGGCGGTAATCCTGGATTTCCTCCAGCACGAAATCGCGGAACACGGCGACCCGGCGGGTTTGGCGCAGCTCCTCGGGATAGGCCAGGAACACCGGCACCTCGCCGGATTCGACATCGGGCAGCACGCGGACCAGCTGCTTGTGGTCGGCGGTCAGATAATCGGGCAGCACGCCGATCCCCAGGTTGGCAAGCACCGCCTGCAACACGCCGAAGTAATTGTTCACCGTCAGCGTGGATCCGATGTTCTGGGCCATGATTTCCTGGACCAGCCGCGCCCCCGCCGCGACCTGCGGCTGGTCGGGCTTCTGGCAGATCAGCCGGTGCGTGGACAGGTCGGCCATGGTTTGGGGAACGCCGGCCTTTTCCAGATAATCCTGCGTCGCGTACAGGCGCATGCGGATGTTCAGCAACCGGCGCCGGATCAGATCGGACTGGCTGGGCTCTTTCATGCGGATGGCCACATCGGCCTCGCGCATGGGCAGGTCCAGCAGCCGTTCCTCCAGCATCAGGTCGATCTTGAGGTCGGGGTATTTCTCGTAAAGCTTGACCAGCCGCGGGGCCAGCCACAGCGTCCCGAAGCCCACGGCGGCGGTGACGCGCAACTCGCCGAAGACATGCTCCTCGCTGTCGCGGATGCGGGCGGCTGCCGTGTCCAGCTTGCGCGCCATGGCCGAGGTGGCCTCGAACAGCAGTTCGCCCTGCTCGGTCAGAATCAGTCCCCGGGCGTGGCGGTGGAACAGCGTCGTCCCGAGCGATTCTTCCAGCGCGCGAATCTGCCGGCTGACGGCGGATTGCGACAAATGCAGCGTGTCGCCGGCATGGGTCAGGCTGCCCGCGTCGGCAACGGCGTGAAATATTCTGAGCTTGTCCCAGTCCATGCTGTTACAATCCTGCCGTGTCAGCCATGCGTTTTTTGCAGACCTATCCCGAATGCCGCATCCCGGCAAGAGAAAGCCGCCGCGGCATTTTTTCCTTTGGTCGGTCAGCAAAGCTGACCTATACTGGGGACCGGTGGAGGAGATATTGGAATGAGCAAGCAGGAATTCTCGCTAGCCGACCGCTTCGATCTGGCAAAGCCGCAGGTGCTTCTGAACGGCACGCAGGCTCTGGTCCGGCTGATGCTGATGCAGGCCGCCCGCGACAGGGCGGCGGGGCTGAACACGGCGGGCTTTGTGACCGGCTATCGCGGATCGCCGCTGGGGGGCGTCGATCTGGCGATGATGCGCGAAGGCAAGCGGCTGTCGGAACGGAACATCCTGTTCCAGCCCGGCCTGAACGAGGATCTGGCCGCCACCGCCATCTGGGGCAGCCAGCAGGCGGAACTGCGCGGCGAGGGCAAATACGACGGCGTTTTCGCGCTGTGGTACGGCAAGGGTCCGGGCGTGGACCGTTCGGGCGACGTGATGCGCCATGCCAACATGGCGGGCACGTCGAAGTTCGGCGGGGTCGTGATGGCCATGGGCGACGACCATACCGGCGAAAGCTCCTCGGTGCTGCACCAGTCGGACTGGGCGATGATCGACCGCTATATCCCGGTGCTGTCGCCGGCGGGGGTGCAGGAAATCCTGGATTACGGGCTTTACGCCTTTGCCTTGTCGCGCTTTGCGGGCGTCTGGACGGGCCTGAAGACCATGAAGGACACGGTCGAGGCGACCTCGGTCGTCAACGGCGATCCTTTCCGGCTGTCCTTTGTCGCCCCCGAGTTCCAGATGCCCGAAGGCGGGCTGAACATCCGCCTGCACGACACGCCCGTCGCGTCCGAGGCGCGGATGATCGACTACAAGCGTTGGGCCGCCGAGGCCTTTGGCCGCGCCAACAAGATCGACCGCAAGATCTGGGGCAAGCCCGGCGCCAAGATCGGCTTTGTCGCGGCGGGCAAGAACTGGCTGGATCTGGTCCATGCCCTGTCCCTGCTGGGCATCGACGAGGCCGAGGCCGAACGGCTGGGCCTGACCACCTACAAGGTCGGCCAGACCTGGCCCCTGGACATGAAATCCTTCCAGGAATGGTCCGAAACGCTGGAACTGATCGTCTGCGTCGAGGAAAAGCGCAAGCTGATCGAGGTGCAGCTGAAGGAAGCGATCTTCGACAACCGCCACGGCCGCCGCGTCCACGGCTGGAAGCACGACCGCACCGGGGCCGAGCTGTTCCCCACCCGTTACGCCCTTGACCCGGTGATGATCGCCCAGAAGATCGGCGAGATCCTGATCGAGGAAGGCCGCGGCACCGACCACATCAAGGCGGGCCTCACCCGCCTGTCCGAGGTGCGCCGCGCCGACAACGCCCCCGAGATCGCGACCCGCACGCCCTGGTTCTGTTCGGGCTGCCCGCACAACACCTCGACCAAGGTGCCGGACGGCAGCCGCGCCTATGCGGGAATCGGCTGCCACTACATGGTACAGTGGATGGACCGGGAAACCACCGGCTTCACCCATATGGGCGCCGAAGGCGTGAACTGGGTGGGCGAGGCGCCGTTCAGCAAGACCAGGCACGTTTTCCAGAACCTGGGCGACGGCACCTACAACCATTCGGGATCGCTGGCGATCCGCGCGGCCATCGCGGCGGGAACCACCATCACCTACAAGATCCTGTTCAACGACGCGGTCGCCATGACCGGCGGCCAGCCGAACGAAGGCGGGCTGACGGCCCAGCAGATCGCAGCCGAACTGGTCGCCATGGGCGTGAAGCCCCTGGTGGTTGTTTATGACGAGAAAGAGGACGTGGACCCCAAGCAGTTCCCGGCGGGCCTGCGCTTCGAGGAACGGGCCGAACTGATGGCCGTGCAGCGCGAACTGGCGGAAACCGAGGGCGTCAGCGCGATCCTTTACATCCAGACCTGCGCCGCCGAAAAACGCCGCCGCCGCAAGCGCGGCACCTTCCCCGACCCCGACCGCCGCGTCTGGATCAACCCCGAGGTCTGCGAAGGCTGCGGCGACTGCGGCGTCCAGTCGAACTGCGTGTCGATCGTGCCCTTGGACACCGAACTGGGGCGCAAGCGCCAGATCGACCAGTCGTCCTGCAACAAGGACTATTCCTGCCTCAAGGGCTTCTGCCCCAGCTTCGTCACCGTTCAGGGCGGCAAGCTGAAGAAACCGCAGGCCGAAGCCTTCGACATCCCCGACCTGCCCCTGCCCGCCCTGCCCGCGATCAGCGGCACCCACAACGTCGTCATCACCGGCGTCGGCGGCACCGGGGTGGTGACCATCGGCGCGGTGCTGGCCCAGGCCGCCCATATCGACGGCAAGGGCGCGGGCATGATGGAAATGGCGGGCCTGGCCCAGAAGGGCGGCGCGGTCCATATCCACCTGCGCCTGGCCGACCGCCCCGAGGACATCAGCGCCATCCGCGTCGCCGTGGGCGAGGCCGATTGCATCATCGGCGGCGACCTGGTGGTGACGGCGGGCGCCAAGACCATCGGCCTGATGACCACCGGCCGCACCGGCGCGGTGGTCAACGACCACGAGATCATCACCGGCGACTTCACCCGGCTGCGGGATTTCCGCGTGCCGGCGGACCAGTTGAAGCTGTCGCTGGAAGCGCGGCTGCGCGACCGCGTGGCCTTTTTCGACGCTAACGACCTGGCGCTGCGGATGCTGGGGGACTCGATCTACTCCAACATGCTGGTGCTGGGCGCGGCCTGGCAGCAGGGCCTGCTGCCGCTGTCGCTGGAGGCCATCATGCAGGCGATCGAGATGAACGGCGCCAAGGTCGCGGAAAACCAGCGCGCGTTCCTGATCGGCCGCTGGGCCATGGCCTTTCCCGACCAGACCCGCAAGCCCGCCCCGGTGACGGAGCTTCCCCCCGACCCCGTGGCCTATCGCGAGGCGCGGCTGGTCGGCTATCAGAACAAGCGCCTGGCCCGGCGGTTCCGCAAGCTGGTGGACGCGGCCCCTGCCCCGCTGCGGGAAAGCGTCGCGCGCGGCTATTACAAGCTGCTGGCCTACAAGGACGAATACGAGGTCGCGCGGCTGCACCTGACCACCGCCGAGCAGATCGCCCGGCAATGGGACGGCGACACCAGGCTGACCCTGCACCTCGCGCCGCCGATCCTGTCCGGCAAGACCGCCGAGGGCCGTCCGAAGAAGCGCGAGTTCGGCGCATGGATGCTGGGCGCCTTCAAGGTTCTGGCCCGGATGAAGGTTCTGCGCGGCACGCCCTTCGACCCCTTCGGCTATGCCGCCGAGCGCCGCCGCGAACGCGCCGCGATCCGCGAATACGAGGAGGACATGCGCGAGGTTCTGGCGAATGTCACCGACGCCACCATGCCCGTCGCCGTCGAACTGGCCGAACTGCCGTTGACGGTGCGCGGCTATGGCCCGGTCAAGGCCCAGGCCGAGGCGGCGGCGGCCGTCCGGCGGACGGAACTGCTGGCGCAGTTCCGCAGCGGCCAGGCACCCTTGCAGCAAGCCGCCGAATGACACTTTGGTGGGCGACCTGATCTAGGTCATTTCCAAGATGCGCGATGCGCCGTAAAAAGGCGCCTCGCGACGGGCAAGGGTGGCATCATGGCAGTAGGCGTTTTCGATTCGGGTCTTGGCGGGCTGACGGTCCATGGAGCCATCGCCGCGCGCCTGCCCGACCTGCCGCTGGTTTATCTGGGCGACAACGCCCACACCCCCTACGGCACCCGCACCGCCGAGGACATCTTCAACCTGACCTGCGCGGGCGTGGAACGTCTGTGGGCCGAAGGCTGCGACCTGGTGATCCTGGCCTGCAACACTGCCAGCGCCGCCGCGCTGAAGCGGATGCAGGAAACCTGGCTGCCCCCCGACAAGCGCGTCCTGGGCGTCTTCGTGCCCATGATCGAGGCCCTGACCGAACGCCGCTGGGGCGACAACTCGCCCCCGCGCGAGGTCGCGGTCAAGCACGTGGCCCTGTTCGCCACCCCCGCCACCGTCGCCAGCCGCGCCTTTCAGCGCGAACTGGCGTTCCGCGCGGTGGGCGTCGATGTCGAGGCGCAACCCTGCGGCGGCGTGGTCGATGCCATCGAGCAGGGCGACGAAATCCTGGCCGAGGCGCTTGTGGCATCCCATGTCGAGGCGCTGCTGCGCCGGATGCCCCACCCCGAGGCCGCGGTGCTGGGCTGCACCCATTACCCGCTGGTCGAGGCCGCCTTCCAGAAGGCTCTTGGGCCGAATGTCAAGGTTTTCAGCCAGGCGGGTCTGGTCGCGGAAAGCCTGGCCGACTATTTGCGGCGCAGGCCCGAATTCCTGGGATCGGGCACGGAGTCGAAGAACCTGACCACCGGCGATCCGGTGCGGGTGTCCGGCAAGGCCACGCAGTTCCTGCGCCGCCCGATCCGGTTCGAGGCAGCATGAGGTCCGCGCCATGGCTGGCATGAAATCCCTGAAGAAACGCCGCCGCATCCAGGTGATCGTCGCGGCCGCCCTGGCGCTGCTGATCGCGGTCGGCCTGATCGGCTATGGCTTCCGCGACGGCATCAACCTGTATCGCTCGCCCGCGCAGGTGGCCGAGGCGGCGCCGGAACCCGACGAATATTTCCAGTTGGGCGGGCTGGTGAAGGAAGGCTCGGTCGTGAACCGCGACGGGGTGGCCTTCGATTTCGTCATCACCGACGGCGCGGCGGAAATCCCCGTCAGCTATGTCGGCCGCGATCCGCGCCCGGACATGTTCACCGAAGGCCAAGGCACCATCGCCAAGGGCTATTACCGCAATGCCCGGTTCGAGGCGCATGACCTGCTGGCCAAGCATGACGAGACATACATGCCGAGAGAGGTGGTGGACACGCTGAAGGAAAGCGGCGTGTACCAGGATCCGAACAGCTAGCTCGGCCCGGCAAAGGCCACCGCCTTCGCCGCACGCGGGCGGGCAAACGCAGCCGGTTTCCGCCGGGGCTACGCCCCGCCGTCTTCCAGCAACCCACCGATGTCCCGGAACACCGCGTCCCATTCCGCATCCTCCAGCGGCATGAAGCGCAGGAAATGCAGCAGGAACGCCCCCTCGCAGGCCAGAAAGGCCAGCCTCGCGCGGCGGCCTTCGGGCGTCCCGGCGTCCAGTCCCGCCAGCCGGTCCCGATACCAGCCCTGGGTCGAGCCGAGATGCTCGGGCGTCTGCATCAGCCCCGCCATCAGGCTGGCGGCCTTGGTCATCGACAGATCGTCCGCCTGGCGCGTGGCGGCGACATGGGCGCGCAGCCGCTGCAACGGGTCGGCATCGGCACCGGCGATGGCCGCGAACTTCGCCTCGTAATCCCGGTTCCACCGCGCGAACAGCGCGTCGATGATGTCGTCCTTGGTGCCGAGCGTGTATTGCACCCCGCCCTTGGTGATCCCGCAGGCCCGCGCCAAGGCGTCGATGGTCAGCGCCGCGGCGCCCTGCCGGTGCATGATGCCCTCGGCCGCGTCCAGCAGCTTTTCGCGGTCGATGCTGCGCGGTCTTGCCATGAAGCCTCCATTTCCATACGATCGTATTTAAACAGGCTCGCCGCGATTCGCCACCGGGCCTTGCCTTGTTTTCAGGTGAAAGATGACCGCCCGTTCGCCCTGGCTTGTTCTCGCCATCGTTTCCAGCGCCTTGTTCCTGATCGTGATCGACATGACGGTGCTGTACACCGCCCTGCCCACGCTGACACGCGACCTGGACGCCTCGGCCACGGACAAGCTGTGGATCGTGAACGCCTATTCGCTGGTCGTGGCGGGGCTGCTGCCGGGCGCGGGGGCGCTTGGCGACCGTTACGGGCACCGGCGGATGTTCATTGTCGGGCTGGCGGTCTTCGGGCTGGCCTCGCTGCTGGCGGGGTTCGCGCCCTCGACCACGGCGCTGATCGCGGCGCGCGTTCTGCTGGCGGTGGGGGCCGCGGCGATGATGCCCGCCACGCTGTCGATCATCCGCCAAAGCTTCGAGGATCCCGACGACCGCTCTCTTGCCATCGGCATCTGGGCGGCCGTCGCGTCGGGCGGGGCGGCGCTTGGGCCGGTGATCGGCGGGGCGCTGCTGCAACATTTCCACTGGGGCGCGGTGTTCCTGGTCAACCTGCCGGTGGTGGCGGTGGCGCTGGTTCTGACCCTTGCCTTCGTGCCCAGGGGCCAGGGGCACGGCCACCATCCCTTCGACCCCGTGGGATCGGTGCAGGCCCTTGTCGGTCTGGTCGGCATGACCCTGGCCATCAAGGAGATCGCCAAGCCCGACCCTTCGGCGGCGGTGCTGGTCCTGTCCGCCCTGGGGGGCCTTGCCGCCCTGGCGCTGTTCGTCCGCCGCCTGCGCCGCAGCGCCAGCCCGATGATCGACCTGGCGCTGTTCCGCGACCCGCGCTTTTCCGGCGGGGTGATCGGCGCGGTGGTGTCGGCCGCGGCCCTGCTGGGGGTGCAGCTCGTGATCACGCAGCGCCTGCAACTGGCCGAGGGGATGTCGCCTCTCGAGGCCGGGCTGTTCGTTCTGCCGATCCCGCTTGCCGCCTTTGTGGCCGGACCCGTGGCGGGCATGATGCTGGGCCGCATGGGCGCGGGCCGCCTGCTGTCGGCAAGCCTGGGGATCAGCGGGGCCGGCATCCTGGCCTATTGGGCGGGCTTCGGCCAGCCGGGGGCGGAACTTGCCAGCTTTGCCGTCACCGGCGCGGGCATTGGCGCCGCGATGACGGCGGCATCCTCGGCCATCATGCTGAACGCGCCTGCCGACCGGGCGGGCATGGCGGCCTCGGTCGAGGAGGTGTCCTATGAACTGGGCGGCGCGCTTGGCATCGCCATCCTGGGCAGCCTGATGGCGGGCGTATACAGCGCAAGCTTCGCCGCCCGGGGCTTCGGCGGAGAGGCGGCGGATTCGCTGGACGGCGCGCTGGCCCTGGCCGCGACCCTGCCCGCGCCCCAGGCCGACAGCCTGCTGGCCCTGGCCCATGGGGCCTTCGACCGGGCCACGGGCGCGGTCGCGCTGGCGGCGGGGCTGATCCTGCTGGCGGCAGCCTTCTGGGTCGGCCGGATCGACCGCGGGGGCAAGGCGGTCCAGCAGGGCGCTTGACGCCTGCCCGGGGGCGGGGCAAGCAATCGCCATGATCGACATTCGCCCCGTGGCCCATCCGATCGGCAAGATCATCGTGACCCTGGGGGTTTCGATGCTGGCGCCCATGGCGGTGGACTGGTGGCACGGCGACCCGCATTGGGCGGTGTTTCTGCAATGCGCGGCGCTGACGGTTGTCGCGGGCGCGCTGGTCTCGGTCGCGACCTGGGGGGATTACCGCAGCCTGTCGATCCACCAGGCCTTTCTGCTGACCTCCGGCCTTTGGGCGGTCCTGCCGGTCTTCGGCGCCCTGCCCTTTATGCTGGGCCAGCCCCACGCCGGTTTCACCGACGCCTATTTCGAGGCGATGTCGGGCGTCACCACCACCGGCACCACGGCATTCCCGGACCTGGACGGCCTGCCGCGCGGCACGCATCTGTGGCGGGCCATCCTGCACTGGATCGGCGGCCTGGGGATCGTCGTCGTGGCGATGGTCTTTCTGCCGATCATGAAGGTGGGCGGGATGCAGTTCTTCCGGTCCGAGGGCTTCGACACCCTGGGCAAGATCATGCCCCGCGCCGGAGAGATCGCGGCCGAGATGACGCGCGTCTACGTCATGCTGACGGGTTTCTGCACCATGACCTATCTGCTGTTGGGCATGAACGGGCTGGACGCCGTTGTGCAGGCCTTCGGCACCGTCTCGACCGGGGGATTTTCCAACTACGACGCCAGCTTCGGGGCCTTCCTGGGGCCGCTGGAATGGGCGGCGTCGGTCTTCATGGTGCTGGCCTCGCTGCCCTTCATCCGGCTGGTGCAGGGCATGCGGGGGCAGTTCGCGCCGATCTGGCAGGATATGCAGATCCGCGCCTATCTGCGCTGGATCCTGTATGCCTGCGCGATCATCGTGGCCTATCGGGTGATCTTCCTGGACCAGCAGGGCAACATCCTGGACATCACGCGGGAAACGGTCTTCAACACCGTGTCGACCTTTTCGGGCACGGGGTTCTTTTCGACGGACGTGATGACCTGGGGCCACCTGCCGCTGGCCGTTCTGATCATCTGCGGCCTGATCGGCGGCTGCACCGGATCGACCGCCTGCTCGGTCAAGGTGTTCCGCTATCTGGTGCTGTTCCAGGCGGTCCGGGCGCAGCTGCGCCGGATGCATTCGCCGCACCGCGTTTATGCCCTGCGCTACGAAGGCCGGCCGCTGGACCAGGACGTGATCGATTCGGTCATGGCCTTCTTCACGCTGTTCACCCTGACCTTCGGGCTGCTGATCGTGGGCCTGTCCCTGACCGGCCTGCATCCCCGCACCGCCCTGACCGCCGCCTGGACCGCCATCGCCAACATCGGTCCCGTCTGGGGCCCCGAGATCACCGCCAACGGTTCCGTTGTCCGCTTCCCCGAGGCCGCCAAGTGGCTGATGATCCTGGGCATGTATCTGGGCCGGCTGGAGTTGGTGTCCGTGCTGGTTCTGCTGCTGCCGCGGTTCTGGCGGGGCTAGGAACGGTCCTGCGCAAGGATCCGCGCCACGTCGATCCGGTGGCGCGCCTCCATCTTGCCCAGGACCGACCGGATCTGGTTGCGCACGGTATGCAGGCTGGTCTGCCGCGCCATGGCGATTTCGGCGGTGGTCAGGCCTTGCGCGATGGCCCGGGCGATCTCGGCCTCGGCCGGGGTCAGCCCGAACCGCGATCGCAGCCCCGGGATCCGCGACGGCTCGCCCGCCGCTCTGGACAGCAGGAACAGCATCCGGGGCCGGGAGAAACTGTGGCCCCCGAAAAAGGGCGAGGGCAGGCAAATGCCGTCGCCGGGCTGCGCCAGCCTGATCTGCCAGCCGTCCGCGGCCCTGAAGACGGGCGGCGGGCGTCCTGCGCCGCCGGGGCTCCGGCAAGCGGCCCTGGCCCAATCCTGCATGGCGCCGTTCTGGAAGATCACCTTGCGGAACGGATCCAGGCGAAAGACCCTGCCGTCCTGCGCGGCGGCGCCGTCATCCGCCCAGATCAGCGACAGGCCGTCGTCAACCATCATCAGCCCGCCGCCGCCGCCCGCCTCTGCCCGCCCGCCGCCCAGGGACAAGGCCGAGATGATCTCGGCCACCTGGAAGGCGTGGGACAGATGCGGCTCCAGCCGGTCCAGCAGCCGCTGCGCGCGCGAGGCCGCCCGTTCGCCGTCGCGCCGGCGGAGGTTCAGCGACAGCACCAGCGAGCGGTCGGCATGGGGCCGCGATCTGACCGCCACGGCGATCGCCAGATCCTCCTGCGGCCGCAGCCAGTCGTTGTAGAATTCCGTCCGGCGCAGCGCATCGTCGGGCAAGTCCATGGGCGACATCCTGGCCCGCCCGGGAGACATCGCCGCCGACAGCGGCACAAAGGGATTGATGCGGTGGAAATGCGCCAGATAGGACCGCGCGAAGGCCGCATCGAAGCTGCCCGCGACCGACAGGAACGGCGCCCCCGACCGCTCCGCGACGCCATGGATCGAGGCCTTGGCGCACCCCAACCCTTGTTCCAGGGCAAGCACGAAATCCTGCCATCCCGCAGGGTCGAGCGCGGCCCGGTGCAGGCAGGCGATCAGCGGGTCTTCCGGCGGCGCGGGACTGGGCATGGGGAACCGGGCACGGGCAAGCGCCACGATCATATACCAGGGCGGACGGTCGCCAAGAATAAATCCGCAACCATGGCGCAAATGCGTCATGCACGACCAAGGCAACAGGAGGAGGATTCACCGTATCGGACATAGCAGCTTAGACACGAAAAGGGGAAGGTCATGCGCAGCCGGTCGTTTCTACATTCCGCGGCAGCTTTTCTGTTGACTGCCGTTGCAGCCCCCGCCCTGGCGCACGCGCAAGAGTGCCCCGCCGGCTTCACGTTCCTGGGGCAGGCGTACAAGGAAGCCAACGCGGTCAACAGAGAGGCAAAGGTCACGGCTCATCCCCCGGTGATCGTGAATTTTCCGCCCCATTTCAGCCTTGACCGGGATGTCGTCCAGCACGGCGGCAAGTGGGCTGGCGGATCCGCAGATGCGGTCATGTCGGATGGCGATGTGCCCAGAGGCCTGCTGATCCTGGCAGGAGGCACCCAAGGCGGAGCAAAGGGCTGGTCGATCGGGAAGCCGGAACTGATCGTTCTGCAAGAAGATGACGATCAGATCGTTCAACGCGGACTCAGGATCGGTCTGTATTGCCACACCGGCAGCGGCTTGGCGGACATGGCGGGCCATGTCAGCTGCAACGTCCACGCCAACATCTGCGGAAAACCAAGGTGATCCGTTGCAGATGAAACGCCGCGCCTGATCGTCAAGGCCGCGCCGTGCCCGCGCCGGGCTCAGACCCTGGCGCGGGCGCATCGTTCGCCGCAGGCCCCTTCCTTGCGAAGCTGTCCGCCATCTCGGCCGCGATCCGCGCCTGGCCCTGGGCATCCGACGCGGGCCAGATCAGCACGAAACCTTCCGCCCGGCCGTCGCGGACCCAGCCTTCGGCGCGGCCGATATGGGTGTCGTTGGCGCCCTCCAGCAGGACATGGCCGGGCTTGATGCTGCGGACGGGCTGCGGCACCCAGCCAAGCGCCGTCACCAGCCCCGACAAATCCAGCAGTTCCTGCTGGCCGCCGGGCTGGCTGAACAGGATCAGCGCCGCGCCCGACCCGTTTTTGGGGCCATAGATCGACAGCGCGCGTTCCGTCCGGTCGAAGGCCAGCCGGTCCATCGGCGCCAGGACCGACAAACCCGTGGCGGGATCGTCCAGCGTCGCCAGCCCGACCTGGGTGCGCCAGGCGTCGCGGCGGGCGATCAGTTCCCGCATCGCCGTGCCGGGATCGGTGGACAGGCGCTCGGCCAGGATCTCGGCCTGGATGGCGTCGCGGGTGCGGGGGCCGGCCTTGCCGTCGATCTCTCCGTCATAAACGCCCGCCCAGCGCAGCGCGCGCTGCACCTGGTCCAGCGGCGGCATCTCGGCCGGGACAGGCGGAGGCGCGGGCAGGTCGGGCGCCGCGCCCGCCTGGATCGCCGATCCAAGCTCGGCGGCATCCGACACGAAGGCATCGTCCGGCACCAGATCCCCGTCCTTGAAGACCTTGATCCAGGCATCGGCAGCGGCCCGGTCCACCGGCCCCAGCGTCACCCCGAACCAGCCGTTCGGCAGTTCGGCCAGCCCGGCCTCGGGGAAGGTCTTGCGCCATTCGGCCAGCGCGGCATCGGCGTCCGCCCGCGTCTGCACCGATTGCAGGCGCAGATAGGCGCCCGGCGCGGGCCGGTCCGGCTGCGGCGCGGCGGGGGCCTGGGCCACGGGCGCAGCTTCGCCGGCAGGGGTCAGGACCACGCCTTGCTCCGGCACGGTGACGAAGCTGTCCAGGGGGATCTGCCGCGCCTCCTTCAAGGCGCCGATCCGCTTGCCCGCCTCTTCGGGCGACAAGGGGCCGATGGCGATGGCCGTCCAGCCGCGCGGCAGGGGAAACGTCACCACGTCGTCGAACTGGCTGGCCCAGCGCGCGGCGGCGGCGGCGGCCTCGGCGTCGCGCTTGGATTCGATGCGGATCACAGCATCCTGCGCAAAGCCCGCCAGCGGCAACCCTGCCGCCATCACCACCAAAGCCAAGCGCCGCATTCCCATCCCCCTTCGCTGGCCGTTCTTGCGGCCTTTATTGACCCTGTTCCCCGCCCCGCCTAGAAGGCGCGCAAGCATGTGCTGATCTATGCAAAGGACGGCCCCGATGACCAGCCCCAACCGACCCCGCAGCTTCCAGGACATCATCCTGCGGTTGCAGAATTACTGGGCCGCCCAGGGCTGCGCCGTTCTGCAACCCTATGACATGGAGGTCGGCGCAGGCACCTTCCACCCGGCGACCACGTTGCGCGCCCTGGGCGGGCGGTCCTGGGCCGCGGCCTATGTCCAGCCTTCGCGCCGCCCCACCGACGGGCGTTATGGCGAAAACCCCAACCGCTTGCAGCATTATTACCAGTACCAGGTGATCATCAAGCCGTCGCCCGCGAACCTGCAAGACCTGTATCTGGGCAGCCTGCGCGCCATCGGCCTGGATCCCATGGTTCACGATGTCCGCTTCGTGGAGGACGACTGGGAATCCCCCACGCTGGGCGCATGGGGCCTGGGGTGGGAGGTCTGGTGCGACGGCATGGAGGTGAGCCAGTTCACTTATTTCCAGCAGGTCGGCGGCCACGACTGCCGCCCCGTGTCGGGCGAGCTGACCTATGGCCTGGAACGACTGGCCATGTACGTCCTGGGCGTGGAACATGTGATGGACATGCCCTTCAACGACCCCGACGCGGCCCACCCGCTGACCTATGGCGACATCTTCCGCCAAACGGAACGCGAATACTCCCGCTGGAACTTCGATGTGGCCGACACCGATACCCTGTTCCAGCACTTCAAGGACGCCGAGGCCGAATGCGCCCGCATCCTCGCCGCCGATCCGGTGGACGGCGCGGGCCGCACCATTCCCATGGCGCACCCGGCCTATGACCAGGCGATCAAGGCCAGCCACATCTTCAACCTGCTGGACGCGCGGGGAGTGATTTCCGTGACCGAACGCCAGGCCTATATCGGCCGGGTGCGGACCCTGGCGAAAGCCTGCGCCGACCTGTTCGTGACGACCGAAGCGGCCCGGGCATGAACGGCAAGATCGTCGGCATCGGCCTGCTGGCCGTCGGCGCGGTTGCCGGCACCGGCATGTGGTATCTGCAAGAATATCACTTCTACTACCGGATCCCCGCCGCCGACGCGATCACCGTGCAGACCGCCAGCGGCCCCGTCCCGCTGCCCGTGACGGATTTCCAGGGCATCGACGGCACCAGTTCGCCCTTGAAATGGCGCGCCTGCGCGGTGCTTTCCGAACCGCCCGCCGACCCCCTGCCCTTTGACGGCGCGACACCCACCGGCGCACCCCGCTGGTTCGACTGCTTCGACTACGGCCAGTTGACCGCCGACCTCGCCTCGGGCGCGGCCCGCGCCGTGCTGGGCCAGGCCGAGATCCGTCCCGACGTGGACCGCGTACTGGCGATCTATCCCGACGGCCGCGTTTACGGCTGGCACCAATACAACGACAAGACCCCGGAACGCGGAGTGATGGACTGATGCCCGACCTGCTGATCGAACTGTTTTCCGAGGAAATCCCCGCCCGGATGCAGGCCCGCGCCCGCGAGGATCTGAAGAAGCTGGTCACGGACGGGCTGGTTCAGGCGGGCCTGACCTATGCGTCCGCCGGCGCCTTTTCCACCCCCCGCCGCCTGGCCCTCGCCGTCGAGGGGCTGACCGCCGACAGCCCCGCCACCCGCGAGGAACGCAAGGGCCCCCGCCTGGATGCCCCCGAAGCGGCGCTCCAGGGCTTCCTGCGCTCGACCGGCCTGACGCGCGACCAGTTGGAAGCGCGCGACGACAAGAAGGGCCAGGTCTGGTTCGCCGTGATGACCCGCCCCGGCCGCCCGGCGACCGAGATCGTGGCCGAGGTGCTGGACGCCACCATCCGCAACTTCCCCTGGCCCAGGTCGATGCGATGGGGCGCGGGTTCGCTGCGTTGGGTGCGCCCGCTGCATTCCATTCTCTGCCTGCTGTCGGACGAGGCGGGCGCCACCGTTGTCCCCCTGACGGTCGAGGGAATCGCCGCGGGCAACGCCACGCGCGGCCACCGCTTCCTGTCCCCCGACGCCGTCACCGTCACGGTCTTCGACGACTACGCCGCCAAGCTGCGCCGCGCCCATGTGATCCTGGACCACGCCGAACGCGAAGGGGCGATCCGCCAGGGCGCCGAAAACCTCGCCTTCGCGCGGGGCTGGCAGATCGTCCCCGACGACGCCCTGCTGGCCGAGGTCGCGGGCCTGGTCGAATGGCCCGTCCCCCTGATGGGCGTGATCGAGGACCGCTTTCTGGACCTGCCCCCCGAGGTGCTGCAAACCTCGATGAAGGAACACCAAAAGTTCTTCTCGGCCCGCAACCCCAGGACCGGCCGCATCGAGGGCTTCGTCACCGTCGCCAACATCGACACCCCCGACGACGGCGCGACGATCCTGGCCGGCAACCAGCGCGTCCTGGCTGCCCGACTGTCCGACGCCGCCTTTTTCTGGGAAAACGACCTGCGCGAGGCGAAGGCCGGAATGAGGGCTTGGGCCGAGGGCCTGAAATCCGTCACCTTCCACAACAAGCTGGGCTCGCAGGCGGATCGTGTGGAGCGCATCGCCGCCCTGTCGCGCGAGATCGCCCCCCTGGTCGGCGCCGACCCGGACCAGGCCGAACGGGCCGCAAAGCTGGCGAAACTGGACCTGCGCAGCGCCATGGTCGGCGAATTCCCCGAGTTGCAAGGCACCATGGGCCGGTATTATGCCTTGGCTGCGGGTGAGGATGCCGCCGTAGCCGACGCCGCCCGCGACCATTACTCGCCGCTGGGGCCGTCGGACGCCGTGCCGGCCGCGCCGGTATCGGTGGCGGTGGCCTTGGCAGACAAGATCGACACGCTGACGGGGTTCTGGGCCATAGATGAGAAGCCTACCGGGTCAAAGGATCCCTATGCGCTGCGGCGCGCGGCATTGGGAGTTATTCGTCTCGTTCTTGATAACGGACTTAGACTCCGCTTGATGGCCTTGAACAGGGTTGGATTTCTAGGCCATGGCGTCGAAATGGATTTGGCAGGTGGCTCTGACGATGAATATTCAACGGACTGGGTAGCTTATCTCAATTTAGAAGCGTTCCTCCACGACCGCCTCAAGGTCCATCTCCGCGATCAGGGCATCCGCCACGACATCATCGACGCCGTGCTGGCGCAGCCCGGCAACGACGACCTCGTGCTGGTCGCGCGCCGCGCCACCGCCCTGAACGCCATGCTGCAAACCGAGGATGGGAAAAACCTCATCCAGGGCCTCAAGCGCGCCGGGAACATCCTGGCGCAGGCCGAGGACAAGGACGGCGTCGAATACAGCTTCGGCGCCGACCCGAAGTTCGCCGAAACCGACGAGGAACGCGCCCTGTTCGCCGCCCTCGACACCGCCGAGCCCGCGATCAAGGCCGCCATCGCCGCGGAAGACTTCCCCGCCGCCATGACGGCCATCGCGCGCCTGCGCGCGCCCATCGACGCCTTCTTCGACACCGTGCAGGTCAACACCGACAACCCCATCATTCGCCGCAACCGCCTGAACCTGCTGCACCGCATCCGCGCCGCGGGCCAGCAGATCGCCGACTTCACCAAGGTCGAAGGCTGACGGACCTCGCCCGCCAAAGCAAAAGGGCCGAAGCATCGCTGCTCCGGCCCTTCTTCTTTGCCCAAATACCCTCGGGGGGTCCGGGGGGCGAAGCGCCCCCGGCCACCGCGGGACGCAAATCACACCATCCGGTCAACCATCATGTGCTTGATCGACGCGATCGCCTTGGCCGGGTTCAGCCCCTTGGGGCAGGTGTTGGTGCAGTTCATGATCGTGTGGCAGCGGTACAGCTTGAAGGGATCCTCCAGCTCGTCCAGCCGCTCGCCCGTGGCCTCGTCGCGGGAATCGATGATCCAGCGATAGGCGTGCAGCAACGCCGCCGGGCCAAGATAGCGGTCGCCGTTCCACCAATAGGACGGGCAGGCGGTCGAACAGGACGCGCACAGGATGCACTCGTAAAGGCCGTCCAGCTTCTTGCGGTCCTCGATCGACTGCTTCCATTCCTTGCCGGGGGTGGGCGACTTGGTGATCAGGTAGGGGTTCACCGAAGCGTGCTGGGCATAGAAATGCGTCAGATCCGGCACCAGATCCTTGACCACCGGCATGTGCGGCAGCGGATAGATGGAAATGTCGCCCTTCACCTCGTCGATGCCATAGATGCAGGCCAGGTGGTTGCCGCCGTCGATGTTCATGGCGCAGGACCCGCAGATCCCCTCGCGGCAGGACCGGCGGAAGGACAGCGTCGGGTCGATCTCGTTCTTGATCTTGATCAGCGCGTCCAAGACCATCGGCCCGCATTTGTCCAGATCCACGAAATAGGTGTCCAGCCGCGGGTTTTCCCCGGTATCGGGATCCCAGCGGTAGATCTTGAACTTGCGGACGTTGGTTGCGCCCGCGGGGGCGGGCCAGGTCTTGCCGACCCGGATCTGGCTGTTCTTGGGCAGGGTGAACTGAACCATTGGGTGCTCCTATCAGGAAGTGCCTTCGGACGGCGCCGGGATCGCGGAACGCTGCGCCGTGAATAGATGTTCGTTGCGCGCCACAAGGTCGGCGACCCGGACATGCGCATGAGGGTTCAGCGCCAGCCCGTTCAGCTTGCGCAGGAATTCGATGGCGCCGTCGCTCAGGCGGCTGTTGGTCGGCCCGTCCAGCGGCTCCAGCGCGTCGATCCGGGCGTCGTCCAGGCCGGCATGGCGCAAAAGCTGGCGGCCCGGACGCGACGGATCCGCCTCGTCCTCCAGCCTGAAGCGGGCCAGGCGGATTCCGGGCTCGGCCGTCATGCGGCGGATCAGGTCGCCCCAGCCGGGCAGATCGGCGGTCTCGGTCTCGAATTCCGCCAGGCTGCGTTCGTAGCCGTCGGTCCGAACCGCCTGCGCCCAGACCGAGGGGCGCCAGCTTTTCCGATGGCGCGTATAGATCACGAAATCGGCCGCGAAACCCCGCGCCTCGGCCAGCAAAAGCGCGGCGATCTGCGGCAATGCCGGGTAAAGCCGCGTTTCGCCGCCATTGCCGGGCATGGCGCCCGCAAGGTTCTCGTGACTGATCAGCACCGGCACGTCGCCGGGCGGCAAGGCGTCCAGCACCGCGCGGAAGGCCAGCTTCAGCGCCGCCGCGCGCTCCTCGGAGGGTTGCAGGCTGAAGGCGATGGCCGCCCGGCCCAGGGGGCGCATGGGCGATCCCTCCTCGGGGGTGCGGACGACCAGATGATCCGCCAAGGCATCGGCATTGCGGCGCAGATGCCGCTGGATCGAGGTGCTGCCGGTCTTTTGAACGCCCAGATGAACGATCAGCCGCCGCGCCCCCTGCCCTTCGCGTGCCCTGCCCGCCATTGTTCAGCCCGTCCAGCCCGGCTGTTCGGCCAGGGGCCGGCGCGGCGGCTGGCCCGACCGGCTCCGCACGCAGCGGTCATAAACCTGCGCGGGGTCGCGGCCCCTCAGGTAATCGCCCGACATTTCCACCGACACGCTGCCAAAGCCGCGCGTGCCGCCCGATCCCGCGCCGATGCCGACGGCGACGTTGGTCCGGGGACGGACGGCCAGTTCGGCGTCGCGCAGGCAGGTCAGTTCCGCTTGGCCGACCGGAACCGGGCCGCAGGCGGCCAGGACCGCCAGCAGCGGCGAGAGAACCAGCAATCCCGCCCGCGCGCGCATCACGTCAGGCGGTGCCTGCCGCCGCGGCGATGCACTGCGTGGTCGCCGGGCGCGAAACGATCGCCGCCACGCTGTCCGCCGTCCCCGTCGCGCCCGCGCGCGACGCCTGGGCGATGTCGATCAGTTCCGCCGTGGTGGCGTTGTTGACGACGCAATCGGTGTAAGGCGCGACATTGGCGCCGGGCAGGCGCTTTTCCATCTCGGAATTGATCACCGTCCGGGCCACCTGGCGCGAAGCCGCGTCAAGCGCCGTGGGCGTGGTGATCACGGCGGGCGGGGCGGTCACGGTTGTCGCGGGCGGAACCGGAGCCACGCAACCCGCCAGCGCGGCGGCGGCAAGACCCAGAACGGCGAAAGTCTGGAAACGCATCAGTAAACCCTTTTCTTGGGAGCAATCTTCTTCAGGTCGATCCCGCCATCCTCTTCCTTGGTCAGAGGGTCCAGATGAACGGGGCGGTAGTCCAGTTTAACCGCGTTTCCGTCCACCCATGCAAGCGAGTGCTTGCGCCAGTTGGCGTCGTCCCGCTCGGGCCAGTCCTCGTGCGCATGGGCGCCCCGGCTTTCCTTGCGCGCCTCGGCCGCGACAATGGTCGCCAAGGCGTTCGGCATCAGGTTGGTCAGTTCCAGCGTTTCCATAAGATCCGTGTTCCAGATCAGGCCCCGGTCGGTCACGCGGATGTCGTCCATCTTGGCCGCGATCGCCGTCATCTTCTCGGCCCCCTCGGCCAGGGTCTTGTCGGTGCGGAACACGGCGGCGTCCGCCTGCATGGTGCGCTGCATCTCCAACCGCAGTTCGGCCGTGGGGGTGCCGCCGTTGGCATGGCGCAGACCGTCGAAACGGGCCAGCGCCTTGTCCACCTGGACCTGGTTGGTTTCGGGAATGCGCCCTTCGCGGTCGATCACCTGCCCCGCGCGGATCGCGGCGGCGCGGCCAAAGACCACCAGGTCGATCAGGCTGTTCGAACCCAGCCGGTTCGCGCCATGCACGGACGCGCAGCCCGCCTCGCCCACGGCCATCAGGCCGGGGAAGATCGCGTCGGGGTTTTCCGCCGTGGGCGCAAGCACTTCGCCCCAGTAGTTCGTGGGGATGCCGCCCATGTTGTAATGGACCGTGGGCAGGATCGGGATCGGCTCCTTGGTCACGTCCACGCCCGCGAAGATCTTGGCGGATTCGCTGATGCCGGGCAGCCGTTCGGCCAAGGCCTCGGGCGGCAGGTGCATCAGGTTCAGGTGCATGTGGTCCTTGTCGGGACCGACGCCGCGGCCTTCGCGGATCTCGATGGTGATGCAGCGCGACACCACGTCGCGCGAGGCCAGATCCTTGTAGGTCGGGGCATAGCGTTCCATGAACCGCTCGCCCTCGCTGTTGGTCAGGTAGCCGCCCTCGCCCCGCGCGCCTTCGGTGATCAGGCAGCCCGAGCCATAGATGCCGGTCGGGTGGAACTGCACGAACTCCATGTCCTGCAAGGGCAGGCCCGCGCGCGCCACCATGCCGCCGCCGTCGCCGGTGCAGGTATGGGCGGACGTGGCGCTGAAATAGGCGCGGCCGTATCCGCCGGTCGCCAGCACCACCATCTTGGCGTTGAAGACGTGGATCGTGCCGTCGTCCAGCTTCCAGCAGACCACGCCCGTGCAGGCGCCGTCGGTGACGATCAGGTCGATGGCGAAATATTCGATGAAGAATTCCGCGTTGTTCTTCAGCGACTGGCCATACAGCGTGTGCAGGATCGCGTGGCCGGTGCGGTCGGCCGCGGCGCAGGTGCGCTGCACCGGGGGGCCTTCGCCGAATTCGGTGGTGTGGCCGCCGAAGGGGCGCTGGTAGATCTTGCCTTCCTCGGTCCGGGAAAACGGCACGCCGTAGTGTTCCAGCTCGTAGACGGCCTTTGGCGCCTCGCGCGCGAGGTATTCCATGGCGTCGGTGTCGCCCAGCCAGTCCGACCCCTTCACGGTGTCGTACATGTGCCACTGCCAGTTGTCCGGCCCCATGTTCGACAAGGACGCGGCGATCCCGCCCTGGGCGGCGACGGTGTGGGACCGGGTGGGGAACACCTTGGTCACGCAGGCCGTGCGCAGGCCCTGTTCGGCCATGCCCAGAGTCGCGCGCAGGCCCGCCCCGCCCGCGCCCACCACCACCACGTCGTAGTCATGCGTATGAATGTCGTATGCAGCCATGGTGCCCTCAGATCGCGATGGTGACCAGCGTCATCTTGGCCAGGGCGAAAACCGCCGCCGCGATGACCGTCCAGGAAAAGACCACCGAGACGATGATCGCCACCTTGCGCGCCGTGTGTTGGAAGTAATCGTCGATCATGATCCGGGTGCCCTTGATGAAGTGCGCCATGCCCACGACGATGAACAGCGCCGTGATCAGCGCCGGATAGGGACGGCCGAAATAGGCCACCAGTTCGGGATGGCTCAGCCCGATGGCGTTGCCGATGACCAGCAGAAAGGCCGGGACCAGCAGCACCAACGCGCAGGAACTGACCGTCAGGAACCAGTGATCGGCGGTGCCGCTGTGGGCGGAACCCAGGCCTTGGGCTGCCTTGCGGGGGGTGATGTAGCGCATGGTTGCCTTGTCCTTATGCGAAGAAGAACAGGATCAGGGACAGCAGCGTGAGCACCACCGAGCCGATGATGATGGCCCAGCTCGCGCGCTCGGCCTCCTCGATCCGCAGAAGCTGGCCCGCGTCGTAGAACAGATGCCGGATCCCGGCCAGCGTGTGGAACCACAAGGCCCAGGCCGATCCGGTCAGCACGATGAAGCCGATCCAGGACCGCACCACCCAGTCGGCGGCGGCAAAGGCGCGCGGCCCGCTGACGGCGGCGACCAGCCACCAGACCAGCAGCAGGATGCCCGCGACAAGCGCGTGCCCCGTGATCCGCGTCATGATCGAGGTCACGGCCGCCATGGGCAGGCGATAAACCTGGAGATGGGGGGAAAGCGGACGGTTGCCCCGGTTCACATCGGCCATGATGCGGCGCTCCTTTGAACGGTTTGGCGTGACCCGTCGCAGGCGTGGCTGGCCTCGCGGGCTGGCGATTGACGCGTATCTGTCGGCATTTGTTTCCTGTGTCACCGGCAGATGACAGAATTTCGGCGGATTTCCGGCGGCGGACGGATTTTGTGATCACGGCCTGCGGGGCCGTGATCACAACTCATACTGCGGATGCGAGAAGCCCGAGTCGCCCTTCAGACCGGCATCAGCGCCCAGTAATCCAGATCCAGAAGCACATCGGGGTGATAGCGCCCTTCGCTGTCCTTCAGCGCGCATGCCGCGCTGTCGCCCTTGGTTGCGACCAGCCGCAGCCGGATCGCGCCCACGCCCGGCGCGCCGGTGTCCGCCTTGTCCAGAACCTCGGACCAGGCGCGCACCGTGTCGCCTGCGAAGCACGGATTGGCATGGGCGCCCGCGTTCAGCGCGACGATCATCTGCGCGTTGGCCAGCCCGTTAAAGGACAAGGCGCGGGCCATGCTGATGACGTGCCCGCCATAGATCAGCCGCCTGCCGTCCTCGCGGTGGGTGGCGTCGAAATGGACCTTGGCGGTGTTCTGCCACAGGCGCGTGGCCAGCATGTGCTCGGCTTCCTCGATGGTCACGCCGTCCACGTGGTCGATCTTCTCGCCCACCGCGTAATCGCCCCAACGATGCGGCTCGCCCGCCAGACCGAAATCGTAGTCCGAGAAATCCAACCCCTCGGGGATCGCCAGATCGCCCGCGTCCACCACCGGCGGCAGGTCCGGGACCACGGCTTCGGGCGCGGGCGCGCCGGCGTCGCGCTTGCGCACCATGACCCAGCGGACATAGTCCAGCACGGGTTCGCCCATCTGGTTCAGCCCTTGCGTGCGGACCCAGACCACGCCCGACTTGCCGTTCGAGTTCTGCTTCAACCCGATCACCTGCGATTCCGACCGCAGCGTGTCGCCGGGCCAGACCGGCGCCAGCCAGCGGCCCTGGGCATAGCCCAGGTTCGCCACCGCGTTCAGGCTGATGTCCGGGACCGTCTTGCCGAACACGATGTGAAAGGCCAGCAGGTCGTCCAGGGGGCTGCCTTCCAGCCCGCAATGCGACGCAAATTCGTCGCTGGAATAAAGCGCGTGGCGGGCGGGATAGAGCGCGTGATACAGCGCCCGTTCCCCCTCGGCCACGGTGCGGGGAACGGCGTGGCGGATCACCTGCCCCAGGCGGTAATCCTCGAAGAAGCGGCCCGGATCGGTCTTGGTCATTGCTGCCCCAGCTTCATGTCGGGGTGATACTCGGCCTCGACCTGCTTTGTGACGGCCTGGGCCATGCGCATCGCCCCCTTGACGGGATCGAAGGCCATCGAGGGGCCGCCGTGCAGCGACCAGCCCTTTGACAGCGCCTCGCTGACGCGGTGGCAGAAGCGCGAGGTGTCGTCCTCGGTGATGCAGCGGTAAAGGGTGGTCATATCAGCCTCCGAACGGCCAGGGTCCGATCCAGCCGTGGACCAGGCCCACGACCAGCATGACGACGACCGCGCCCACGGCGGCCATGATTTCCTTGCGCGCCGGAAAGGGTCCGGTCCGCCGCTTCCAGGCGCCCGCGCGGTTCAGCAGGACGATCTCGACCAGGGCCCAGGCCAGCAGCCCGCCGAACAGGATCAGCGACGCCAGGTCGCCGTTCACCAGCAGATGCGCGACGGCCCACAAGGAAAACCCGGTCAGTTGCGGGTGGCGGATCCAGGCGGTGACGCGCGTGCCCATGCCGTCGGCGGCGTAGAGGTAGAACCCCAGCAGCACCAGCAGGTTGTTGATGCCGGTCGTGGCGGGCGAGCGGCCCCACCAGACCGGCCCGTCGGCCTGGCCATAGCCCCTGGCCATCAGGAAGACAGACAGCACCAGCAGGACCGCGACCAGACCCTTGCCCTTGGCGCCCAGGGCGGCGCGGCGGTCGGGGGCCACGCGCTTGAACAGGTGCGCCGCCCACCACAGGGCCACGCCCGAAATCAGCAGAACCATCTGGCTTTCCCTTTGCTGGATGTTTCGCCGCCACCCTGCCCTTATCCGGCCATGGCCGCAATCGCCTTGGCCCGGTCCAGGGTCTTGCGGGCGGTCTCGACATGCAGGTTTTCCACGATCCTGCCGTCCACGACGGCGACGCCCTTGCCCTCGGCCTCCGCGGCCCGGAAGGCGTCGATCTGGCGGCGGGCGAGGTCGATTTCCGCATCCGTGGGCGCAAAGGCCTCGTTGGCGATGGCAAGCTGGGCGGGGTGGATCAGCGTCTTGCCGTCGAAACCCATGTCGCGGCCCTGCGCGCATTCGGCGCGCAGGCCCTCGTCGTCCTTGAAGGCGTTGAACACCCCGTCCACGATCACCTTGCCATGGGCCTTGGCGGCCAGCAGGCACAGGCCCAGTCCCGCCAGCATCGGCAGGCGGTCGGGGCGGAAACGGCTGTTCAGTTCCTTGGCCAGGTCGTTGGTGCCCATCACCATCCCCTCCAGCCGGGGATGGGCGGCGATCTGCGCCGCGTTCAGCATCCCAAGCGGCGTTTCCATCATGGCCCACAAGGGCGTGTCGGGGATAAGCGCAGCCACGCGGTCCAGATCGGCGGCGCTGTCCACCTTGGGGATCAGCACCGCATCCGCCCGAAGGCTGGCGCAGAAGCGGGCGTCGTCTGGCCCCCATTCCGTCGCCAGCCCGTTGATCCGCACGATCCGCGCACGGGGGCCATAGTCATTGGCCAAGGCCGCCGCCAAGGCGTTTCGCGCGGCGGCCTTCTCGGCCGGCGCCACCGCGTCCTCCAGATCGAAGATGATCGCGTCGGCGGGCAGGGTTTGCGCCTTTTCCATCGCCCGCGCATTGGCGGCGGGAATATACAGAACCGAACGGTAGGGACGCGCCATCGGATGCTCCTCGCAACAATCTTGCGCGACGCTGCCCGCTGGCGTCAGATTTGGCAAGAGCAAATTCGCTGCGCTGCGGCGTCACGCCAGCGCCTGCCAGATCAGCCGCAGCGACACGGCCAGAAGCCCCCAGGTGATCAGCTTGTAGAACAGCGCCTCGGGGATGATCCTGACCAGCCGCAGGCCCGCCCAGACGGCGATCAGCGCGACGGGGGTCAGCAGCGCCGCCGCCGACAGAACCGAGGCGTTCAACTGCCCAAGCGCGGCATAGGGGATCAGCTTGACCCAGTTGCAGATGGCGAAGAACCATGTCGTCGTTCCGGCATAGATCAGCGGGGGCAGCCGCAAAGGCTGGACATAGACCTGCCAGGGCGGCGCGCCGGCATGGCTGACAAAGCTGGTATAGCCCGACAGCACCCCCCACAGCGTGCCGCGCGCATAGGACGGCGGACGCCTTTGCGCGGCCAGATGGGGCCGGATCAGCGCGTTCAGCGCGAAGACCAGCCCGACCGCGCCGACGATAAAGGTGACGCCCCAGACCGGCACCACATGCGCCCCGGCCCAGCCGATGCCGATCCCGGCCAGGGCGCCGGGCAGCGCGGTCGCCAGCACGCGCACGTCGAAATGATGCCGGAAGGCCAGCAGCCCGCCGATGTCCGATACCACATAGACCGGCAGCATCAGCCCCGCCGCCTGCACCGGCGACATGACCAGCGACAGCACCGGAACCGAGATCAGTCCCACCATCGCCAGCCCGCCCTTGGCCAGGCCCACCGCCGCCGCGGCGATCACCGCCAGCACCCAGCCGCCGATCGTCAAATCCAGCATCGCCACCCCCATCCGCTGCCGCAGCCATGCGTCCGGGCACGGCAAATGGCAAGTGTCAGCGCCAACACCGCCGCGCCGCGGCGGCGAAGGCTTGCGATTCGTTGCACGACCCCTTAACCACCGCGCAACAATCATCCATGACACCCGGAGGTTATCCATGGCCCGACCCAAAATCGCACTGATCGGTGCGGGGCAGATCGGCGGCACGCTGGCGCATCTGGCCGCGATGAAGGAACTGGGCGATGTCGTCCTGTTCGACATCGCCGAGGGCACGCCCCAGGGCAAGGCACTGGACATCGCGGAATCCGGCCCGTCCGAGGGCTTCGACGCGGTCCTGAATGGGACCAACGATTATGCCGACATCGCGGGCGCCGATGTCTGCATCGTCACCGCGGGCGTTCCGCGCAAGCCCGGGATGAGCCGCGACGACCTTCTGGGCATCAACCTCAAGGTCATGAAGTCGGTCGGCGAAGGCATCGCCGCCCACGCGCCCGACGCCTTTGTCATCTGCATCACCAACCCGCTGGACGCGATGGTCTGGGCGCTGCGCGAATTTTCCGGCCTGCCGCGCGAAAAGGTCTGCGGCATGGCGGGCGTTCTGGATTCCGCGCGCTTCCGCCACTTCCTGTCGCTGGAATTCGGCGTGTCCATGAAGGACGTGACCGCTTTCGTGCTGGGCGGCCATGGCGACACCATGGTGCCGCTGACCCGCTATTCCACCGTGGCGGGGATCCCGCTGCCCGATCTGGTGAAGATGGGCTGGACCACGCAGGAAAAGCTGGATTCCATCGTGCAGCGCACCCGCGACGGCGGCGCCGAGATCGTCGGCCTGCTGAAGACCGGCAGCGCCTTCTATGCCCCCGCGACCAGCGCGATCGAGATGGCGGAAGCCTATCTCAAGGACCAGAAGCGCGTGCTGCCCTGCGCGGCTTATGTTGACGGCGCCTACGGCCTGAACGGCATGTATGTGGGCGTGCCCACCGTGATCGGCGCGGGCGGCGTGGAAAAGGTCATCGACATCGCGCTGGACGGCGACGAACAGGCGATGTTCACCAAGTCGGTGGACGCGGTGAACGGCCTGGTCGCGGCCTGCAAGGGCATCGACGGCTCGCTGGCCTGATCCGGCCCGGCATTCCGCAAGGCGCGCTCCCCCGGGGCGCGCCTTCGCATTTGACGGTATGCGTTTTTCGTTTTTCCGTTCTACTATCGTCCTGTCCAGTAACCGGAGGCGATCATGAACCGGACCGTCCTGCCTGCCGCCCTTCTGCCCTTGCTGCTGCTGACCGCCTGCCAGGCGCCGCCCACCAGCCCGCGCCCGACCGACCAGTTGCCCTTCATGGGCACGTGGGATTGCGGCGCCACCACCATGACCTTCACGCCGACATCCTATCTGCCGTCGAACGACGCGGCGCCGATCACGATCCGCAGCTTCTCGACCCAGAACCGCGTCACAACCATGACGCTGGAGGACGGGGCGGTGATCCAGGTGCAGTGGCGCAACGACAACCAGATCACCTGGCTGTCGCAAAGCACCGGCGACAGCTTCGACTGTTCGCGCGTCGCGGGTTGAATCCTTAAGCGAATCCTGACATCCCGGCCGTTGTGATCACGGCATTTCCAGCCGTGATCACAATTCGCGGGTTCGTGCCGCTTTCTGCGCCTTTGCCGCGAAATCGTTTCCCGGCTGCTTGCCGTTGTGGCAAGACCCCCGGCAAATCTGTCGAACCGAAAAAGGGGGTCAGGATGAACATCCACGAATACCAGGCCAAGGCGCTGCTGCGTCAGTACGGCGCGCCGGTCAGCGACGGCCGGATCGTGATGAAGGCGGACGAGGCCAAGACCGCCGCAAGCGAGATGGACGGCCCCCTGTGGGTGGTCAAGGCCCAGATCCACGCGGGCGGCCGCGGCAAGGGCAGCTTCAAGGAAGCCGAGGCCGGTGAAAAGGGCGGCGTGCGCCTGGCCAAGTCGGTCGAGGAGGCCGAGGAACTGACCCGCCAGATGCTGGGCCGCACCCTTGTCACCCACCAGACCGGTCCCTCGGGCAAGCAGGTCAACCGCATCTACATCGAAGACGGCAGCGACATCGCGCGCGAGCTGTACCTGGCGCTGCTGGTGGATCGCGGCACCTCGCGCGTCAGCTTCGTGGCGTCCACCGAAGGCGGCATGGACATCGAGGAAGTGGCCGCCCATACGCCGGAAAAGATCGTCAGCTTCAGCGTCGATCCGGCCTCGGGCCTGTCCGATTTCCACGGCCGCCGCGTGGCCTTCGCCCTGGGCCTGACCGGCAACCAGGTCAAGCAGTGCGTGGCCCTTGTCAGGAACCTGTATCGCATGTTCATCGAAAAGGACATGGAGATGCTGGAGATCAACCCGCTGATCGTCACCCCCGAAGGCAACATCAAGTGCCTGGACGCGAAGATGGGCTTCGACAACAACGCCCTTTACCGCCAGCCCGACATCCTGGCGCTGCGCGACGAAACCGAGGAAGACCCCAAGGAACTGGCCGCGTCGAAGTTCGACCTGAACTACATCGCGCTTGACGGCGAGATCGGCTGCATGGTGAACGGCGCGGGCCTGGCGATGGCCACGATGGACATCATCAAGCTTTACGGCGCGGAGCCCGCCAACTTCCTGGACGTGGGCGGCGGCGCGACCAAGGAAAAGGTCACGGAAGCCTTCAAGATCATCACCTCGGACCCGAACGTCAAAGGCATCCTGGTCAACATCTTCGGCGGCATCATGCGCTGCGACATCATCGCGGAAGGCATCATCGCCGCCGTGAAGGAAGTCGGCTTGCAGGTTCCGCTGGTCGTGCGCCTTGAAGGCACGAACGTGGACCTGGGCAAGCAGATCATCCGCGACTCGGGGCTGAACGTGATCCCGGCGGACGACCTGTCGGACGCGGCCGAGAAGATCGTGAAGGCGGTAAAGGGGTGATGAGCCGTCCTGTCCTCCTCGGTCCTTGGCGTCTTGGCCTGGTTCTTGCGCTGGCTGCCCTAGCGGGCTGCGCATCGGTCAACGACGACTCGACCGCGGCTGAGAGACAGGAACTGGCCAATCTGCCACTCTGGGCATGGGTTCCGGCCACGAAACCCGCCACGCTGGTGAAAAGCTTTCGCCACTTCTGCATCGAAACGCCCAACGACCCGGCCCGGCGCACCGCAGTCCTGCGGGCGGCGGACTACATCCCGACGGGCGGCTGGAACAACGGCATTCGCCATTTCGTGTCCGGCACCGACCGGCGCCCCATGGTGTCGCTGTCCGATACCGGACGGCTTTGCGCCGTGCGGGCGCGGGCGCGCCCCGGGCAGAGCAATGCCATCCTGCGGGAAATCGCGGAAGCCTATCCCGACGCCCGCCCCATGCCCCCATCAGCCAGCTACGACGCAGCCTGGCTAATCTCGCCTGACGAGATGATCGCCTTGCTGCGCCATCCCCACAGCGCCGGTCAGAACGAATTCACAATCGCTTTGACACGGCAATAGACACTTCCCGTTCAGACGGACAAGGACACTGAAATGGCCGTTCTCGTTGACAAGAATACCAAAGTCATCTGCCAGGGGATCACCGGATCCCAAGGCACCTTTCACACCGAACAGGCGATCGCATACGGCACGCAGATGGTCGGCGGCGTGACGCCCGGCAAAGGCGGCAGCGAGCACCTGGGCCTGCCGGTCTTCAACTCGGTCCACGAGGCTGTTGCGAAAACCGGCGCCAACGCGACTGCGATCTATGTGCCCCCTCCCTTCGCGGCGGATTCGATCCTTGAGGCCATCGACGCGCAGATCCCGCTGATCGTCTGCATCACCGAAGGCATTCCGGTGCTGGACATGATGAAGGTCAAGCGGGCCCTGCAAGGGTCGCAGTCGCGCCTGATCGGGCCGAACTGCCCCGGCATCATGACGCCGGACGAATGCAAGATCGGCATCATGCCGGGTTCCATCTTCCGACGCGGCAGCGTCGGCGTGGTCAGCCGGTCCGGCACCCTGACCTATGAGGCCGTGAAGCAGACCTCGGACGTGGGCCTGGGCCAGTCCTCGGCGGTGGGCATCGGCGGCGACCCCATCAAGGGGATGGAGCATATCGACGTGCTGCAAATGTTCCTGGACGACCCGGAAACCGAGTCCATCATCATGATCGGCGAGATCGGCGGCTCGGCCGAGGAGGAAGCCGCCGAGTTCCTGGCCCATCAGAAGGCCAAGGGCAAGTGGAAGCCCACCGCCGGCTTCATCGCGGGCCGCACCGCGCCTCCGGGCCGGCGCATGGGCCATGCGGGCGCCATCGTTTCGGGCGGCAAGGGCGACGCGGAATCGAAGATCGAGGCGATGAAGCGCGCGGGCATCGTCGTGGCCGACAGCCCGGCGGGCCTGGGCGAGGCCGTGCTGAAGGCCATCAAGGGCTGACGCAACCCCCTGCGCGGCGCGCGCGTTCCCCCGGCTGAGCAACCGCTCTGTAACCACAGGAGAATCAAGATGAAGATGCTTTCCGCTGCCATCATCGCCTCGACTGTCGTTCTGGGGGCCTGCGCGCCCGAGCCGATCACCCGCGTCGAAACCACGGTCACGACCAGCCCGGTCGACACCGAGGCCCTGGGGGCGGCGACCGGCCTGCCCGCAGACTCCGTGCTGGGCGTGACGCGGACCGGAAACCAGTACGTGGTCTTCTACCGCGAGGAAGGGGTCACCGCCGAACAGCTGGCCGACGCGCCGCGCAGGATCTGCGCCAACACGGCCTCGACCGTGTTCACCGCCGATCCGATCGACACAAGCGCGCCGCAGTTCGGCACCGGCGTCCAGCGCATGACCGTCACCTGTTCGTGACGCATTTGAAATGCCGTGCCCCCGGCCTACCTATGGGGGCACCGGCCAGACCAGGGGAATGACGTGAACCAGCCGCAACGCGCCGCAGCCTTTCCGACGGACCGGGTTTCCGCCCGCGCCCGCCGCTGCATCGCGCCCTTGTCGCTGGTGTCCCTGATGGCGCTGGCCGCCTGCGGCCGGGCGCCCACCGACGACATTCTGCGCGGCGGCATCCCGGCGATGACGGACCTGCACCAGGCCAGCACCCTGCCCCCCGATTCCGTGCGCACCGTGGCGCGGCGTGATTTCGGCTGGCGGCTGATCTATCACCCCGCCCGCGCGCCCGCGGGCGCGGACCGGCGCGCGGCCCATGCGCTCTGCGGGCTGGAGCGGCGGCGCGTGGCGCGGATCGAACGGCTGCCGCGCCTCGATCCCAGGGCCGATCCCGGCGCGGCCATCATCGACATCATTTGTGCCTGAGGCGGTCATGACATCCAGAACTCCAGCAGCCCCCATCATGAACATGCCGCGCCTGTCGGCCATCCTTGCCGTCTGCGCCTTGGCCGGATGCATGGCGCCCGCCACGGCCCCCGCGCCGCAGGCCCCCGCCGTTCCGGCGGCCCCTGCCGCGCCGCGCGCGGTCACGCCCCCGGTGCCCGCCACGCCGCCCGTTGCCGCGCCCCCCGCCCCCGCCGCCCCCAGCGGGCCGGTCGACGGCCGCACCGGGTTGCACCAGGCCTCGCTGATCGCGGTCACCGGGGATGCGGACAGCCGCTTCACGGTGCTGTTCCGTCCCGCCCAGACCGATGCGGCCAAGATCGACGCGGCCCCGGCGCAGCTGTGCCGCCAGGCCGGGCGCGAACTGGACAGCAGCCGGACCAACAAGCCGGGCGCGGGCAGCGCCATGCCCGGCGTCCAGATGATGATCGTCACCTGCGCCGCCGCCTGACGCGGCCCCACCCGTTCCCCCATTGCGTCAAGGACGCGAGACACGATGACCGACCAACCCAACAACGCCGACTTCCACGACTCGTCCTTTTTGCAAGGGCATAACGCGGCCTATATCGAACAGCTTTACGGCCAGTGGGCGCAGAACCCGCAGGCCTTCGACGCCGGATGGGACGCCTTCTTCCGCAGCCTGGGCGACAGCGGGGAAGACGCCGCGCGCGAGGCCAGCGGCGCCAGTTGGAAGCGCGCCGACTGGCCGCCGGTTCCCACCGACGAGAACACCGCCGCCCTGACCGGCGAATGGCCGATGGCGTCCAAGACCGAGGCCACCGCCGCGATGAAGAAGATCGCCGCCAAGGCCGAGGAAAAGGGCGTCAGCCTGACCGAGGACAAGATGCGCCAGGCCGTGCTGGATTCGATCCGCGCGCTGATGCTGATCCGCGCGTATCGCATCCGGGGGCACCTGCACGCGAACCTCGATCCCCTGGGTCTGCGCGACGTGCCGGACCATGGCGAGCTGAACCCCGAAACCTATGGCTTCGGCCCCGGCGACATGGACCGGCCGATCTTCATCGACAACGTGCTGGGGCTGGAGATCGCGTCGATCCGCCAGATCACCGATTTGATGAAGCGGACCTACTGCGGCACCTTCGCGATCCAGTTCATGCACATCTCGAACCCCGAGGAAGCCGCCTGGCTGAAGGAGCGGATCGAGGGCTACGGCAAGGAGATCCAGTTCACCCGCGAAGGCCGCCGCGCCATCCTGAACAAGCTGGTCGAGGCCGAGGGCTTCGAGAAGTTCCTCCATGTCAAGTACATGGGCACCAAGCGGTTCGGCCTTGACGGGGGCGAGGCGCTGATCCCGGCGATGGAGCAGATCATCAAGCGCGGCGGCGCGCTTGGCGTGAAGGAAATCGTCATCGGCATGCCCCACCGGGGCCGCTTGTCGGTGCTGGCCAATGTGCTGTCGAAACCCTACCGGGCGATCTTCCACGAATTCCAGGGCGGCTCCTTCAAGCCCGAGGACGTGGACGGCTCGGGCGACGTGAAATATCACCTGGGCGCCTCCTCGGACCGCGAATTCGACGGCAACACCGTCCACCTGTCGCTGACCGCCAACCCTTCGCACCTGGAGGCGGTGAACCCGGTCGTGCTGGGCAAGGCGCGGGCCAAGGGCGACCAGTTGGGCGACACCCACGACCGCACGGCGGTGCTGCCGATCCTGCTGCATGGCGACGCGGCCTTCGCGGGCCAGGGGGTCGTGGCGGAATGCCTGCAACTGTCGGGCATCCGCGGCCACAAAACGGGCGGCACCATCCACATCGTGGTGAACAACCAGATCGGCTTCACCACCGCGCCGCATTTCAGCCGCACCTCGCCCTATCCGACCGACATCGCCCTGATGGTCGAGGCGCCGATCTTCCACGTGAACGGCGACGACCCCGAGGCCGTGGTTCACGCAGCCAAGGTCGCGACCGAGTTCCGCCAGAAGTTCCACAAGGACGTGGTGCTGGACATCTTCTGCTATCGCCGCTTCGGTCACAACGAAGGCGACGAGCCGATGTTCACCAACCCGGCGATGTACAACCGCATCAAGGGCCACAAGACCACGCTGCAACTCTACACCGAACGCCTGGTCGCCGACGGCCTGATCCCCGAGGGCGAGATCGAGGACATGAAGGCCGCCTTCCAGAACCACCTCAACGAGGAGTTCGAGGTGGGCAAGGCCTTCAAGCCGAACAAGGCCGACTGGCTGGACGGCAAGTGGTCGGGCCTTGACCGCGAGGGGGCCGAATACGTTTCGGGCGAAACCGGGATCGAGCCTTCCGTGATGGCCCAGATCGGCCGGGCGCTGACCACGGTTCCCGAAGGCCACAGCCTGCACAAGACCGTGGGCCGCCTGCTGGACGCCAAGCGCCAGATGTTCGAAACCGGCGAGGGCTTCGACTGGGCCACGGGCGAGGCGCTGGCCTTCGGGTCGCTGCTGCTGGAAGGCAAGCCGGTGCGCCTGGCCGGCCAGGACAGCACGCGCGGCACCTTCAGCCAGCGTCACTCGGCCTTCATCGACCAGAAGACCGAGGACCGCTATTACCCGCTGAACCACATCGCGGAAGGCCAGGCCCGCTACGAGGTCATCGACTCGATGCTGTCGGAATACGCGGTGCTGGGCTTCGAATACGGCTATTCGCTGGCCGAACCGAACGCCCTGGTGACGTGGGAAGCGCAGTTCGGCGACTTCGCCAACGGCGCGCAGATCATGTTCGACCAGTTCATTTCCTCGGGCGAGAAGAAGTGGCTGCGCATGTCGGGGCTGGTGATGCTGCTGCCCCACGGCTTCGAGGGCCAGGGACCCGAACATAGCTCGGCCCGCCTGGAACGCTTTCTGCAAATGTGCGCCGAGGACAACTGGATCGTCGCCAACTGCACGACGCCGGCCAACTATTTCCACATCCTGCGCCGCCAGATGCACCGCCGCTTCCGCAAGCCGCTGGTGCTGATGACGCCGAAATCGCTGCTGCGCCATCCCAAGGCCGTCAGCCGGGCCGAGGATTTCCAGTCGGGTTCGACCTTCCACCGCGTCTTGTGGGACGACGCGCAGCGCGGCGCGTCCGACGTGACGCTGGCGCCCGATCACCGCATCCGCCGCGTCGTGATCTGTTCGGGCAAGGTGTATTACGATCTGCTCAAGGCGCGCGACGAGGCCGGGATCGACGACATCTACCTGCTGCGGCTGGAACAGTTCTATCCCTTCCCGGCGCAGTCGATGGTCAAGGAACTGGCCCGCTTCAAGGATGCCGAGGTCATCTGGTGCCAGGAGGAACCCAAGAACCAGGGCGGGTGGAGCTTTGTCGAGCCCTATCTGGAATGGTCGCTGGACCGCCTGGGCGCGCGCCACAGCCGCGCCCGCTATGTCGGCCGCAACGCCGCCGCATCGGTCGCCACGGGCCTCGGCTCTCGCCACAAGGCCGAACAGGAGGCGCTGGTGAACGAGGCGCTGTCGCTTGAAGGATAAGCCGATGCCAACCGAAGTCCGCGTGCCCGCCCTGGGCGAATCCGTCACCGAGGCAACCGTCGCCACCTGGTTCAAGAAGCCGGGCGACGCGGTTGCGGTGGACGAGATGCTGTGCGAGCTGGAAACCGACAAGGTGACGGTCGAGGTGCCAAGCCCCGCGGCGGGCACCCTGGCCCAGATCGTCGCGCTGGAGGGCGAGACCGTCGGTCCCGACGCCCTGCTGGCCCAGATCACCGAGGCCGGCAGCGAAAAGACCCAAGAACAACCGCAGGCCGCACCGCAGACGGCCCAGAAGACCCCGGAAGGACAGAAGATGAGCGGCAAGACCGTGGACGTGATGGTGCCCGCCCTTGGCGAAAGCGTGACCGAGGCGACGGTCGCCACCTGGTTCAAGAAGCCGGGCGACAGCGTGGCTGTCGACGAGATGCTGTGCGAGCTGGAAACCGACAAGGTTTCGGTCGAGGTGCCCAGTCCCGCCGCGGGCGTCCTGGCCGAGATCCTGGCCGAGGAAGGCGCGACCGTGGACGCCAAGGCGCGGCTTGCGATCATCACCGAAGGCGCGGCGGGCACGGCGGGCGCGGCGAAACCGGCCAGCGGATCGTCCGACACCAAGGGCGCCTACGGCAACGCCGCGGCTCCGGTCGGCCCGGCCTCGGGCGGCGAGGACGGGACCACGGCGGGCGACGTCGGATCGCCCGGCGCGGGCCCCGAGGAAACGAAGCCGCGCTCCGACATCGAGGATGCGCCCGCGGCCCGCAAGGCCATGGCCGAAAAGGGCGTCAGCCGCGACCAGGTCACGGGTTCGGGCCGCGACGGCCGCGTGATGAAGGAAGACGTGGCCCGCGCGCAACCCGCGCCGAAGCCTGCCGGGGGCGCAGCCTCTGCCCCCGCCTCCGCCTCCGCCTCCGCCTCCGCCCCTGCGGCCCCCCGCCCGGCCGAGGACGCCGCGCGCGAGGAACGCGTCAAGATGACCCGCCTGCGCCAGACCATCGCCCGGCGCCTCAAGGACGCGCAGAACACGGCGGCGATGCTGACGACCTACAACGAGGCCGACATGTCCGGCGTCATGGGTCTGCGCAACGAATACAAGGACGCCTTCGAGAAGAAGCACAAGGTCAAGCTGGGCTTCATGTCCTTTTTCGTGAAGGCCTGCTGTCACGCCCTGAAGGAAGTCCCCGAGGTCAACGCCGAGATCGACGGCACCGACGTGGTCTACAAGAACTACGTCAACATGGGCGTGGCGGTGGGCACCCCGTCCGGCCTGGTGGTTCCGGTCGTCCGCGACGCCGACCAGAAGGGCTTTGCGCAGATCGAGAAGGAAATCGCCGAACTGGGCGCCAAGGGCCGCGACGGCAAGCTGACCATGCAGGAAATGCAGGGCGGCACCTTCACCATCTCGAACGGCGGCGTTTACGGTTCGCTGATGTCCTCGCCGATCCTGAACCCGCCGCAGTCGGGGATCCTGGGGATGCACAAGATCCAGGAACGCCCCGTGGTGGTCGGCGGGCAGATCGTCATCCGTCCGATGATGTATCTGGCGCTGTCCTATGACCACCGGATCGTGGACGGCAAGGGCGCCGTGACCTTCCTCGTGCGCGTCAAAGAGGCGCTGGAGGATCCGCGCCGCCTGCTGATGGATCTGTAAGCCAACCGCCCCCGCCGCACCGGCGGCGGGGCCTTTCCCGCCAGGAGCCAGGACATGCAACTGATCGCCCATTACAGCGTGAACGATTATCCCGCCTTCAAGGCTTCTTTCGACGCCGATGCCGAGGATCGCGGCGCCAATGGCCTGTCCCTGCTGCAACTGTGGCGAGAGAACAACGGCTCGGCCTGGGCGCTGTTCAGCGTCAGCGACGCCAAGGCGGCGCGGGCCTATCTGGAGGGGGCGGCCGCGGTCTTCAACAGCCAGGCGGGCGTCAGCGCCTCCAGCTATCACTTCGTGGAAACCGCCTGAGCGATGATGACCGCCGAACTGACCGTTCTGGCCCTGGCGGGCCTGCTGCAAGGCATCCAGTTCGCGGCCTTCTCGGTCGCGGCGAACATGCAGGTCGGGCCGCGCGTCGCCATGGGGCCGCGGGACGACGCCCCGCAACTCAAGGGAACGGCGGGCAGGCTGCAACGGGCTTTCGGCAACCATTTCGAAGGGCTGATCCTGTTCACGCTGGCCGTGGTCGCCGTCACGCTGGGCGGACAGGCCAGCGCCGTGACGGGTGCCTGCGCCTGGATTTATCTTGCCGCCCGGATCCTCTATGTCCCGGCCTATGTTCTTGGCTGGGTGCCCTGGCGCTCGGCCATCTGGGCCGTCGGGTTCGGGGCGACAATGACAATGATACTGGCCGCGCTGGTCTAGGCCGCGGCCTCCGAGGGACAGAAGGAGAGATGGATGTCCACCTATGATCTGATCGTGATCGGCGCCGGGCCGGGCGGCTATGTTTGCGCGATCCGGGCAGCCCAGCTGGGCCTCAAGGTCGCCTGCGTCGAGGGACGCGAGACGCTGGGCGGCACCTGTCTGAACGTGGGCTGCATTCCCTCCAAGGCCCTTCTGCATGCCAGCCACATGCTGCACGAGACGCACGAGAATTTCGCGAAGATGGGCCTGAACGCCGGTCATGTCGAGGTCGATTGGCCCAAGATGCTGGGCTACAAGTCCGAAACCGTCGGCGGCAACACCAAGGGCATCGAGTTCCTGTTCAAGAAGAACAAGATCGACTGGCTGAAAGGCTGGGCGGTCATCGAGGCCGCCGGCAAGGTCAAGGTCGGCGACACGACCTACGACGCGAAGAACATCGTGATCGCCACGGGCTCGGTCCCCTCGGCCCTGAAGGGCGTGACCGTGGACAACGATGCGGGCATCGTGGTCGACTCGACCGGCGCCCTCGCGCTGCCGAAAATCCCCGCGTCCATGGTCGTGATCGGCGCGGGCGTGATCGGGCTTGAGCTGGGCTCGGTTTATGCCCGCCTCGGGGCGCAGGTCACGGTGGTCGAATACCTGGACGCCATCACCCCCGGCATGGACGGCGAGGTGCAGAAGCAGTTCCAGAAGATCTTGGCCAAGCAGGGGTTGAAATTCGTCCTGGGCGCGGCGGTGTCGGGCGTGGAAACCGTCGAAGGCGGCGCCAAGGTCACCTATGCGCTGCGCAAGGACAACAGCGAACAGGCGCTGGAGGCGGAGGTGGTCCTGGTCGCCACGGGGCGCCGTCCCTATGTCGAAGGCCTGGGCCTTGACAAGCTGGGCGTGCAGACGACCGACCGCGGCTATGTCCAGGTGGACGGCCACTGGCAGACCTCGGTCCCCGGCATCTACGCCATCGGCGACGCCGTTCCCGGCCCGATGCTGGCCCACAAGGCCGAGGACGAGGGCATGGCCGTGGCCGAAACGATCGCGGGAAAGCACGGGCATGTGAACTACGACGTGATCCCCGGCGTGATCTATACCATGCCCGAGGTCGCCGCCGTCGGCCTGACCGAGGAAGCCGCCAAGGCCACCGGCCGCAAGATCAAGATGGGCAAGTTCCCCTTCATGGGCAACGCGCGCGCCAAGGCGGCGATGCAGGCCGAGGGGTTCGTGAAGCTGATCGCCGATGCGGACACCGACCGGATCCTCGGCTGCCACATCATCGGCCCCAACGCGGGCGAGATGATCCACGAGGTCTGCGTGGCCATGGAATTCGGCGCCGCCGCGCAGGACCTGGCGCTGACCTGCCACGCGCATCCCACGACCTCGGAAGCAGTGCGAGAGGCGGCGCTGGCCTGCGGCGACGGCGCGATCCATGCCTGATCTCGGCCGCCGCGGCCTGATCCTCGCGACCCTTGCCCTTGCCGCCTGTGGCGGCGGGGGTGCGGGCAGAGGTGCGGGCGGGGGCGGGCGGAACATGCCGGCGGGTCTCGGCCGCAACGGGCTTTATCCGAACGAGACGCCGCAGCTGCGCGCGCGCATCAACTTCTGGGCCGACCATTACGACGTGCCGCCCGCCATCGTGCAGCGGATCATCCTTCGCGAATCGCGGCACAATCCCGGCCTGCGGAACGGTCCTTATTACGGGCTGATGCAGCTGAATCCCCAGACCGCGCGCACCATGGGCCATCGCGGCTCCGCCGCCAGCCTGCTCGATGCCGACACGAACCTGCGCTATGGCGTGAAATACCTGCGCGGCGCCTGGATGGTGGCCGACGGCGACCCGGACCGGACGGTCATGTGGTATTCGCGCGGCTATTACTACGAGGCCAAGCGAAAGGGCCTGCTGAAGAAGACCGGCCTGCGCGGCTGACTTCTTCTTTGCCCAAATACCCTCGGGGGTGAATTGCGGTCGCCAGACCGCAAGAGGGGGCGCGAGCGCCCCCTTTCTCCGTCAGCCGTGCCGCGCCGCCTTCAACGCCGCCACGCCGGGCAGCTCCTTGCCTTCCATCCACTCCAGGAAGGCCCCGCCGGCGGTCGAGATGAAGGTGAAATCGTCCGCCACGCCCGCCTTGTTCAGCGCCGCCACCGTATCCCCGCCTCCCGCGACCGAGATCAGCCTGCCGTCGCGCGTCAGCTCCGCCGCCGCCTGCGCCGCGGCATTGGTCGCGCGGTCGAAAGGCTCGATCTCGAAGGCGCCAAGGGGGCCGTTCCAAATCAACGTCTTGCAACGGGCCATCGCCTCGCGCAGTGCCTCGACGGTGGCCGGGCCCGCGTCCAGGATCATCGCGTCCGCCGGGCACTGATCGGCGGGCAGAACCTGGGCATCGGCGCCCGCCTTGAACTCGCGCGCCACCACGATGTCCAGCGGCAGGTGGATCACGCAGCCGCCCTGGTCGGCCTTTTCAAGGATCTGGCTCGCGGTGCTGGCCATGTCGCGTTCCGCCAGGGACTTGCCCACCTCGACGCCCTTCGCCACCAGGAAGGTGTTGGCCATGCCGCCGCCGATCACCAGGTGATCGACCTTGTCCACCAGGTTCATCAGCAGATCCAGCTTGGTCGAGACCTTGGCCCCGCCCACCACCGCCATCACCGGCCGCTGCGGCGTGCCGAGCGCCGCGTCAAGCGCCTTCAGTTCCGCCTCCATCAGCCTGCCCGCCCCCGACGGCAGCAGCCGCGCCAGCCCTTCGGTCGATCCATGCGCCCGGTGCGCGGCGGAAAAGGCGTCGTTCACGTATACCGCCCCCAGGGCCGCCAAAGAGGCCGCAAAGGTCGGGTCGTTCTTTTCCTCGCCTTCATGGAACCGCGTGTTTTCCAGCAGCGCCACGTCGCCCGGCTTCAGCCCGGCCACGACGCGCTTGGCCGGGCCGCCGATGCAGTCGTCGGCGAAGACCACCGGCTGTCCAAGGGCGGCTTCCAAAGCGGGCACGATCTGCTTCAGGCTCATGGCGTCCACGCGCTTGCCCTTGGGGCGGTCGAAATGCGCCAGCAGGACCGGGATGCCGCCCCGAGCCTGGATGTCCTTGACGGTGGGCACGATCTTCTCGATCCGCGTCGCGTCGGTGACGCGACCGTCTTCCACCGGCACGTTCACGTCCACGCGGGTCAGGACGACCTTGCCGTCCATGTCCAGATCGTCAATCGTCTTGAAATCGGCCATCATGTCGTCCTTTCGGGCATTTGGGGCGTCGAAGGCTTGTCCCGCATGGGGGCGGCGGCGTCAACTCTCGCGTAAGGGTGATGCCGCCGTGAGGGGGTTTGCGCGTTGCCACCGGGGCGGCAAAGCCCTAGACCGAGAACCGAACCTGGCAAAGGAGGGCCGCATGGCCGAGATCACCGATCCCGAAAACACCATCATCATCGAGCTGAAGGACGGCCCCGTCGTTGTCGAACTGCTGACCGATGTCGCCCCCCAGCATGCCGCGCGCATGAAGGAACTGGCCCGCGCCGGCAAGTACGACAACGTGGCCTTTCACCGCGTGATCGACGGCTTCATGGCCCAGACCGGCGATGTGCAGCACGCCAACATGGAAAACGCCTACAACCCTGGCCGCGCGGGCACCGGCGGGTCGGATCTGCCCGACCTTCCGGCGGAATTCTCCAAGCTTCCGCATGACCGGGGCACCCTGGGCGCGGCGCGGTCGCAGAACCCCAACAGCGCCAACAGCCAGTTCTTCATCAACTTCAAGGACAACCATTTCCTGAACGGCCAGTACACCGTTTACGGCCGCGTGATTTCGGGGATGGAGCATGTGGACAAGATCGCACGCGGCGAGCCGCCCGCGAACCCGGACCGCATGATCAGCGTCAAGGTGGCCGCCGATGCGTAAGGCTCTGATCCCCGCCTTTGTGCTGGCGGCAACCGCCGCCCATGCCCAGGCCCCCGCGCACCAGGACGGCCCCGGCCCGAACATGGTGATCGAGGTGGCGGGCGCCGACGGCACGTCCAAGGGCACCATCACGCTGGACCTGCTGGCCGACAAGGCGCCGAACCATGTCGCGCGGCTGGTGGAGCTGGCCAAAGCGGGCGCTTATGACGGCGTGGTGTTTCACCGCGTGATCGACGGCTTCATGGCCCAGACGGGCGACGTGGAACACGGCAAGCAGGGCGGCGCCAGCGTCGCCATGGCGGGCACCGGCGGGTCGGACCTGCCGGACCTGGAAGCCGAGTTCAACGATGTCTCGTTCGGGGCGGGCACCGTGGGCATGGCCCGCGCCCAGGATCCCAACAGCGCCAACAGCCAGTTCTTCATCGACCTGGCGCCCGCGACCTTTCTTGACGGGCAGTACACAGTCGTGGGCCAGCTGGTCGATGGCTGGGACGTGCTGAACCAGATCAAGAAGGGCGATGCGAACGCCAACGGCGCGGTCGAGGCCCCCGACTACATGGCCAAGGTCACGATCGTCGAATAGAACTGGCGTCGAATAGAACTGGCGTCGAATAGAACTGGCCTCGAACAGGTCTGGCGTCGATCAAGACCGGCAAAGGGGGCTTCGGCCCCCTTTTTCGCGCTTGCGGCATCGGCTGCCGCGCGCCTATCTTCTGCGCGACATGGAACCGCGCAGCCTTCCCGATGTGACAGAGATCACGCCCTCGGCCGGGGTCGAACGCGCCTGCCACGGCTGGCGGGCGAAATGCCTGCAACGTCTGGTCAGGATGCGCCTGCCCGTGCCGCGCAGCTTTGCCATTCCGGCGGAAACCGTGCAGTCCATCGCCACCGGCAAGCGCGTCGATCTGGGCGCCCTGTCCGGCCTGTTCAGCGAAGGGGACGGGCTGGTCAGCGTCCGCCCCTCGGCCATGATGCCGGAATGGGGCGGGCCGGGCACGATCCTGAACGTCGGCATCAACGACCAGACCCATGGCAGGCTGGCCCGCCGCATCGGCCGCGCCAACGCCGACACCCTGTATCGCCGCTTCGTCCAGGGATACGCGATCCACATCGCGCGCCTCGATCCCGACATGTTCGCCCAAGAGGGCGAGGATGCCCTGGCCGAGGCGTTGCGCTGTTACCGCGACGAGACGGACGAGGATTTCCCCCAGAATCCCGCCGACCAGCTGGCCGAGGTGCTGCGGTCCATGGCGCGTGCCTGGGACGGGCCGACCGCCCGGCTGCTGCGCCAGGCCAAGGGCGCGCCCCCGGACGCGCCGCTTGGTCTGGTGGTCCAGCAGATGGCGCTTGGCCTGGGTCCGGGGCTTTGCGGGTCGGGCAGCATCCAGTTCGTCGATTCCGTCACCGGCGCCCCTCGCGTCACCGGCCGCTTCAAGCGCCAGCATCACGGCGGCGCCGAGGGGGCGGGCGCGCAAACGCAGTTCCTGACCCGGGACGAGCGCGGTCCTTCGCTGGAGGACACCGCGCCGGAAGTCTTTGCCGACCTGATTCGCTTCGGCGTCGCCGCGCGCGAGCGTCTGCGCGAAGAAATGCAGATCGAGTTCGTGGTGGCGGCCGGCCGCATCTCGATCATCGACGCCGTGCGGGTCCAGCGCACGTCGCGCGCGGGCGTCCGCATCGCCGTGGCGCTTGCCCGCGACGGCATCATCCCGGAATCCGAGGCGGTGATGCGCGTCGAACCCCGCGCGCTTGCAGACCTTCTGCACCAGCAGGTCGATCCGCGCGCCCCGCGCGAGGTGATCGCGCGGGGCATCAACGCCAGCCCGGGCGCCGCCACCGGCCGCATCGTCTTCACCTCGGCCGCCGCCCAGGCCGCGGCGGCGCGCGACGAGGCCTGCATCCTGGTGCGCCGCGAAACCGCGCCCGAGGACGTGCGCGGGATGCACGCATCCGTCGGCGTGCTGACCGAACGGGGCGGCACCACCAGCCACGCGGCGGTGATCGCGCGCGGCATGGGCTTGCCCTGCATCGTCGGCGCCACCGGCATCAGCATCGACGCGCGCCAGCGGGTGCTGCGCGCGGGCGCGCTTACGCTGCTTGAAGGCGACGAGATCACCATCGACGGATCGAGCGGCGAGGTGCTGGCGGGCCGCGTTCCCCTGCTGGAACCGGCGCTGGACGACAACTTCACGCAGCTTCTGGACTGGGCCGATGCCGAGGGCGGGATCGCCGTGCGCGCCAATGCCGAGACGCCCGAGGACGCCTTGACCGCCCTGCGGTTCAACGCGCAAGGGATCGGCCTCTGCCGGACCGAGCACATGTTCTTCGACGCCGAGCGCCTGCCCGCCATGCGCGAGATGATCTTTGCCGACAAGCCCGAGGATCGCCGCTTGGCCTTGGACCGCATCCTGCCCATGCAGCGCCAGGATTTCACCGCCCTGTTCGAGATCATGGCGGGCCTGCCCGTCACCATCCGCCTGTTCGACCCGCCCCTGCACGAATTCCTGCCCCATGACCGCGAGGGGCTGCGGGAACTGGCCGATTCCATGGACCTGCCCTTGTCCGACGTGACCCGCCGGGTCGAGGCGCTGTCGGAATTCAACCCGATGCTGGGAATGCGCGGGGTCCGCCTGGGCATCACCGTTCCCGAGATCTACGACATGCAGGCCCGCGCGATCTTCGAGGCCACCGTCGAGGCCAGCCGCAAGGGCGATCCCGTCGTCCCCGAGATCATGATCCCCCTGGTCAGCGCCATGCGGGAGGTCGAGCTGGTCAAGAACCGCATCGACGCCGTGGCGGCCGCCGTGAAGAACGACCGCCGCGCCGATTTCACCTATCGCCTGGGGGTGATGGTTGAAACGCCCCGTGCCTGTTTGCGCGCGGGCGACATCGCCGCCCATTCGGCCTTTCTGTCCTTTGGCACGAACGACCTGACGCAGATGACCTATGGGCTGTCGCGCGACGATGCCGGACGCTTCATGGGCACCTATGTCGGCCAGCACGTCTACGACGAAGATCCCTTCCACTGCCTGGACCAGGACGGAGTGGGCGAGCTGCTTCTGATGGGCGCGCAGCGCGCGCGCCAGCAGCGCCCGCAGATCACCATTTCCGTTTGCGGCGAGCATGGCGGCAATCCCGAGTCGATCGGCTTCTGCCATGACGCGGGTTTCGACTATGTTTCGTGCTCGCCCTTTCGGGTGCCGGTGGCGCGCCTCGCGGCGGCGCAATCGGCATTGCGCCAACGGCTGGGCCAGCGGAACGGGCGGTGATTCGCCTTTGAACGAATCAGTTTTTCCGCTTTCAAGCCGTTGAAATTAGGTCCGAACCGGCCCTTGTTGACGGCGATCTTGCCGAAATTTGCCGGTTGGGGTTTTCGGAGCCGGCAGGATGCTGCCGAAAATCGGGTTTTTGGCGGCTTTCGCGGGCCTTGCGGAAAAGCGGTGTCGCCTGGCCGGTTGTTAAAACCGTAATCATTCCGCTGATCCCGCGGCATGTTCCCTGGCGGACGCCGCGGTGCTGTTAACGCCTCGTCCATCTGGCACGGCTATAGGAATGCTTATGAAAACGCTGCTTCAGCGGTTGGCGCCGTCTTGCCTGTGCGCCGCCGCCCTGACCCTGACTGCGACAAGCGCATTTGCGGGCAACGGCTCGCTGTTCTCGACCGATTCCGGGCTTTTCGACGCCCCGACCCTGGTTGCCTCCCGCAGCGGCGACACCCGCCGCCCGACGCCGCTTCTATATACGGGCGCGGAGCCTGTGAAGGTCGAAAATCCCGTCGCCGAAGAAAATCCCGACGCCGAACTGTTCCTGGCCAGCACCGCAAAGGCCGCGCGGGGCCGCTTTGACGAACGCGACCTGAACTGCCTGGCCGAGGCGATCTATCACGAGGCGCGCGGCGAAAGCCGGCGCGGCCAGGCCGCCGTGGCCGAGGTGATCCTGAACCGCGTGGACAGCGACAAGTTCGCGTCCTCGGTCTGCGGGGTGGTGAACCAGCCCAGCCAATTCAGCTATACCATCGGCGGGCGCAAGGCGATCGGCAACAAGGCCGCCTATCTGCGCGCCCGCGACATCGCGCGCAATGCCCTGGCGGGCGCCCCCCGCGTCCTGACCGGCGGGGCCACCTATTTCCACACCCCCGCCGTCAGCCCGTCCTGGTCGCGCCGCTTCCAGCGCACCGTGCAGATCGGGCAGCACATCTTTTATCGCCCAGGCGGACAGCGCGTCGCCTCGAACTGAAGGCCGGGCTTGCCTGCGGGTGGGATTTGCTGTGAATAACCGGGCATGAGCCAGCCCGACCGCATCCACCTGCGCGACCACGTGATCCAGACCGAGATCGGCGCATTCCAGTCCGAACGCGGCCACGTGCAGCGCCTGCGCTTCAACCTGACGGTCGATCTGCGCGATCCCGTGGACGCGGGCGACGACCATGTGGACCGGATCCTGTCCTATGACGTGCTGGTCCAAGCGGTCGATGCCGCCTTGGCCGAGGGACGCTACAACCTGGTCGAGACGCTGGCCGAACGCATCGCCGCCGAGGTGCTGGCCGATCCCCGCGCCGCCCGGATCGAGGTCCGCGTGGAAAAGCTGGACCGGGTGCCCGGCGCCCTGGGCATCACGATCAGCCGCGATGCGGGCCGGGTGACGGTGGCCCGCCGGCACCTGCCGGTTCGGATCGTCGTGGGCCAGCCCGCCGCGCTGCCGCCCGGCGCGGTGATCCTGCTGCCTGCCGCCCCGGTCCGACCCTTGCCGCAAGGCGGCGACGCCCGGCGCATCGCCCTGCTGGGGTTCGACCAGGCCGCCTGGATCCTGGCATCGAGCCTGGGGGTCGAGGTCGCCGAGACGCGGACCGAGCTCGACGCCGCCATCAGGCATGAACGCCCGGTGGTCTGGGCGCCCGCGCGGCTGGCCGTCGAGACCCCCGCGACCGCCGCCGAGGCCCCCGCCCTGGCCTTCTGGCTGGCCGCGCGCCTGTCGGCGGATCGCGTGGATTTCGCGGCATCCGCACCCCCGCCCGCCCCGCCCGGCGGGCTTGCCGTCGGTCGGATCGCGGGAATCGCGCAATGACGCTTTATTTCCGCCCCGTTCCCGTTCCCCATGGCCGCCACGCCCTGGCGGGCGGCTGGACGCGCTTTTCCCAGGCCGAGATCCTGGAGCGCGGCCGCCCGCCCCGGATCTGCGACGACATCCCGGCGGATGTTCTGCGCCGCCTGACCGCCCCCCGGCCCCGCTTGGCCGGCCTGTCGCTGGACCGCCCCCGCGTCATGGGCATCGTGAACGCCACGCCCGACAGCTTTTCGGACGGCGGACTTTATGATCCCGCCGCCCATAGCCGGCAACTGATCCGCGAAGGCGCCGACATTCTGGACATCGGCGGCGAATCGACCCGGCCGGGCGCGGCCGAAGTGCCTGCCGCCGACGAGATCGCCCGCATCATCCCCGCGATCCGCGCGCTGTCCGGCAAGGCGCCGGTTTCCGTCGATACGCGCAAGGCTTCCGTGGCGCAGGCCGCGCTGGAGGCCGGGGCGGCGATGGTCAACGATGTGTCAGGCTTCGATTTCGACCCGGCCCTGGCCCCCCTGGTCGCGGACGCGCGGGTGCCGGTCTGCCTGATGCACGCCCGGGGCCTGCCCGCGACGATGCAGAACGATCCGCGCTATGAGGACGTGCTGCTGGATGTTTACGACGCGCTCGACGCCCGCGTCCGCCGGGCCGAGGCCGCAGGCATTCCGCGCGCGCGCATCCTTGTCGATCCGGGCATCGGCTTCGGCAAGACGCAGGCGCATAATCTTGCCATCCTGCGGCGGATTTCGCTGTATCATGGGCTTGGCTGCGCGATCCTTCTGGGCGTCTCGCGCAAGCGGTTCATCGGAACGATCGGCGGCGCGGACAACCCCGCCGACCGCGCCCCCGGGACGCTTGCGCTGACGCTTGGGGCGGTGGCGCAGGGGGTGCAGGTTCACCGCGTCCACGATGTGCGCGGTCTGGTTCAAGGGCTGCGGCTGTGGCAGGCCGTCAACGACAACGAAAAGGCAGAATAGATGAGCAAAGGCTTGTTCGGCACCGACGGCGTTCGCGGCCGCGCCAACACATACCCCATGACGGCCGAGATGGCGCTGCGCCTTGGCGCCGCCGCCGGCCGGTATTTCCGGCGCGACAGGCATGACAGCGTGCATCGCGTGGTGATCGGCAAGGACACCCGCCTGTCGGGCTACATGCTGGAAAACGCGCTGACGGCGGGGCTGACCAGCACCGGCATGAACGTGCTGCTGCTGGGCCCGGTGCCGACGCCCGCCGTGGGCTTTCTGACCCGGTCGATGCGGGCGGATGTCGGCATCATGATCTCGGCCAGCCACAACCCGGCCGAGGACAACGGCATCAAGTTCTTCGGCCCCGACGGCTTCAAGCTGTCAGACGAGGCCGAGGCCGCCATCGAGAGCATCGTCGCCGGAGAGATCGTTCCCGCCCAACCCGCCAATATTGGCCGCGCCAGGCGGATCGACGACGGGCGCGGCCGATATGTCGAATATGCCAAGACGACCTTTCCGGCGGGCCAGCGTCTGGACGGCTTGCGCGTGGTGATCGACTGCGCCAACGGCGCGGCCTATCGCGCCGCGCCCGACGTGCTGTGGGAACTGGGCGCCGAGGTGATCTCCATCGGCGTCGATCCCGACGGGCGCAACATCAACGCGGGCGTCGGCTCGACCCATCCCGAGGCCTGCGCGCAAGCGGTCCTGGCCCATGGCGCGCATCTGGGCATCAGCCTGGACGGCGACGCGGACCGGGTCATCATTATCGACGAAAAGGGCCGCGTGGCCGACGGCGACCAGATCATGGCGCTGATGGCCGCCCGCTGGGCCGAGCAGGGGCGGCTGCGGGGCAACGCCCTGGTGGCGACCGTGATGTCGAACCTGGGGCTGGAGCATTTCCTGTCTGGCCGCGGACTGCGGCTGGAGCGCACCCGGGTGGGCGACCGCTATGTGGTCGAACGGATGCGGGAAGGCGGCTTCAACCTGGGGGGCGAGCAGTCGGGCCACATCGTGATGACCGACTATGCCACCACCGGCGACGGGCTGATCGCCGCCATGCAGGTTCTGGCGGCCATGGCGGATACCGGCCAGACGGCCAGCACCCTGGCCGCCCAGTTCGACCCCGTGCCGCAGATGCTGAAAAACGTGCGTTACGCCGCGGGCGCCGATCCCCTGTCGGCCGCCGCAGTCCGCGCCGTCATCGCCGATGCCGAGGCGCGCCTGGCCGGAACCGGCCGCGTGCTGATCCGCAAGTCGGGAACCGAGCCCCTGATCCGCGTCATGGCCGAGGCCGAGAACGAGGCGGTGCTGCGCGAGGTCGTGGACGGGATCGTCGCGGCGGTGGAAAAGGCGGCCTGAGGCGGCGCGCGCCGGGGGACTTCACGTCCCCCGGACCCCCTGTGGGATATTTCCGCAAAGGTGAAAGTGTCAGGGCGTTTCCGCGACCGGATCGAAGTCATAGATCCAGTCGAAGCGTGACAGGATCGCGCCTGGCGCGATGCGGCCGCCGAGGCGCAGCGCGGTATGGGCCGCAAGGCGCCTGGGGCCCGTCAGGTGATAATTGCGCGCGTTTTGGTTTGCGGCGGCGACAATGCGCGCCGTGCGCGGCTTGCGCAGGTTCTGATAGCGGGACAGCGCGGCTTCCTGGTCGGGGGTCGCGTCCAGGCAGGCGGCCAGGGTCCAGGCGTCCTCGATCGCCATGCAGGCGCCCTGCGCCATGAAGGGCAGCGTCGGATGGGCCGCGTCACCCAGGATCGCGCTGCGGCCGTCCTGCCAGCGGCCGGCGACCTCGTGCCGGAACAGGCCCCAGACATGAACCTGGTCCACGACGGCCAACCAGTCCGGCACCGGGCCGCCGAAGCCTGCAAAGGCCGCGCGCAGGTTGGCGGGGTCGTCGGGGCGCGACCAGCCCTCGTCCTGCCAGTCGCGGGTTTCCAGAACGGCCACGATGTTGCGCAGGCCCCCTGCCAGCGGATAGCTGACCAGATGGCGGCCCGCGCCCATGAAGACCTGCGCCTCGGGCGTCGCATCGCGATCGGGGATAACGGCACGCCAGGCGGTCTGGCCGGTGAAGAAGGGCACCTCGCGCCCGTTCAGCGCCGTGCGGATGCGGCTGTGCAGCCCGTCAGCGCCGATCAGCAGGAGAGCCTCGGGCGGCGTTTCGACGGCATGGCCCAGGCGGACAGGGATGCCCGCGCCGCGCGCGGCCTGTTCCAGCACCTCGATCAGGCGGGCGCGGTGGATCAGGCGGAACCGCGCGCCGGGGCGGTGGCGGGCCAGATCCAGCCGTGCCACCTCGGCCCCCGAGGCGTCGCGCAGCCGCACGGCGCGGCTTGGCAGCGACACCGCGTCAAGGGCCGTGCCAAGGCCAAGGGCATCCAGAACCCGCATGGCGTTGGGCGAAAGCTGCAAGCCCGCCCCCACCTCGGCAAGCGCGGGCGCGCGTTCCAGGACGGCGACATCGGCGCCGCGCCGGCGCAGGGCAATGGCCGCGGTCAGTCCCGCGACACCGCCGCCGACGACAATGACGGGCCGCGACTGCAATGCCCCGGGCATCGCAAGATCAATCGTCGCGGTGGACCCGTTCGCGCCGTTCGTGGCGTTCCTGCGCTTCCAGCGTCATGGTGGCGATGGGTCGCGCGTCCAGACGCTTGAGGCTGATCGGCTCGCCCGTCATCTCGCAATAGCCGTATTCGCCCGTCTCGATCCGGCGCAGGGCCGCGTCGATCTTGCTGACCAGCTTGCGCTGGCGGTCGCGGGTGCGCAACTCGAGCGCGCGGTCGGTTTCCTCGGACGCGCGGTCGGCCAGGTCGGGGACAGAGCGGGCGCTGTCCTGCAATCCTTCCAGCGTTTCGGCGGACTGGTCCAGCAGCTCCTGCTTCCAGGCTTCCAGCTTGCGTCGGAAATATTCAAGCTGCCGGTCGTTCATGAAGGGCTCATCCTCGGCGGGACGATAGTCCTGGGGCAGGAAGGTCTGGGCTTTCATAAATCCTCTCCGGCGGAGCCGGGCTGGAACGCGTACCGGCACCCTTGCGCGCCCCCTTAAAGTATGACGTGCTTCTTGTCAAAAGGCGAAACGATCAAGGTTGAATGACAAGCGACACCATGCGTTGTTCCGTCACAACCGGTTCACCTGAAAGGAGAGTTTCATGCAGTTCACCGGCACCGACCGATACGTCGCCCCGCCCGACCTGGCGATCGCGGTCAATGCCGCCGTGACGCTGGAGCGTCCCCTGCTGGTCAAGGGCGAACCGGGAACCGGCAAAACCGAACTGGCCCGGCAGGTGGCCGGCAGCCTGAACCTGCCGATCATCGAATGGCATGTGAAATCAACCACCAAAGCCCAGCAGGGATTGTATGAATACGACGCCGTGTCCCGGTTGCGCGACAGCCAGCTGGGCGACGCGCGGGTCCATGACGTCGGCAATTACATCCGCCGGGGCAAGCTGTGGCAGGCCTTCGCGGCGCCAGGAAAGACCGTTCTGCTGATCGACGAGATCGACAAGGCCGACATCGAGTTTCCGAACGATCTGCTGCAAGAGCTCGACCGGATGGAGTTTCACGTTTACGAGACGGGCGAAACGATCCGGGCCGCGCACAGGCCGGTGGTCATCATCACCTCGAACAACGAAAAGGAGTTGCCGGACGCGTTTTTGCGGCGGTGCTTTTTCCATTACATCCGCTTTCCCGACGCCGACACGCTGCGCGCCATCGTGGACGTGCATTACCCCGGCCTGAAGCGCGGCTTGCTGGATCAGGCGCTGACGCGGTTCTTCGAACTGCGCGAAACGCCGGGCCTGAAGAAGAAGCCCTCGACCAGCGAGCTTCTGGACTGGCTGAAGCTGATCCTGGCCGAGGATCTGGCGCCCGAGGATCTGCGCCGCGATCCCCACACGATGCTGCCCCGCCTGCATGGCGCGCTGCTGAAGAACGAAGGGGACGTGGCGCTGTTCGAAAAGCTGGCCTTCATGGCGCGGCGGCAGCGATAGGCGGCCCTTCCTAGGACGCGGAGCCGGGTCCGCTGGCCGGATCGTCGGCGGCGCGGCCCGCGCCCAGGCCGATGCCCATTCCCGCGCCGCCCCCGCCTCCGCCGCCGCCCCCGCCTCCGCCGCCGCCGCTGCGGGACCGGCCCTCTTCGCGCGTCTTGCCGCCGCCGGGGGCGGGTCGGGTCGGACCTTGGGGCGGAATGGCAAGGTTCGCGGGCACGGGGTCCAGGTTTAGGGCCTGGCGGATGAAGTCGCGCAGGGACCGGACCAGTTCGCCGGTATGGACGGGCCGGCCCTCCACCAGGTCGCGGGCGGCGCGTTCGGCCAGGCGGACATGGGTCTCGGTTCCCAAGAGCAGGATGTCGGACAGCGCGCCTTCCACCGCGTCGCGGATGCGGCGGTTGCGCTCGGACCCTTCGGGAAGGTCCGCGCCTTCGGCCGCGCGCCGGCGCAGGTCGCGCAGGTGGGCGGGGTCCACCGCCAGATCGCCGGTGAAGGATCCGCCCAGCACCTTGTAGGCGGCGATCAGCACGCGCAGCCGTTCGTTGATCTGGCGGTTCATCCTCTCGCGCCGCTGCTGGACGGTGAACATCACCAGCACGCGGATGCCGATGCCGATCAGCGCGAACAGCGCGATCCCGATCACCGTCGACAGGATGCTGTTCCAACTGCCGAGGTCGATCATGCGCATGGTCCGGTCCTTTTGCGGAATGGCCCGCATGATGGCGCAGGCAACGGCGGGGACAAGCCCGATTTCGGAATTGAAAAGGGGGGCCGGTCGTGACCTTCTGCGCAGCATCAGAGGAGAACGACATGACCCAGGGCTTTGACACGACAGCCGTTCACGCGGGCACCGCGCCCGATCCCGCGACCGGCGCGCGGCAGGTGCCGATCTATCAAACGACATCCTATGTCTTCAAGAACGCCGACCACGCCGCGCGCCTGTTCGGGCTGCAAGAGGTGGGCTACATCTATTCCCGCCTGACAAACCCGACCGTGGGCGCGTTGCAGAACCGGATTGCCGCGCTGGAAGGCGGCGCGGGCGCGGTCTGCTGTTCGTCGGGCCATGCGGCGCAGATCATGGCGCTGTTTCCCTTGATGGCGCCGGGGCGCAACATCGTTGCCTCGACCCGGCTTTACGGCGGCACGGTGACGCAGTTCAGCCACACCATCAGGCGGTTCGGCTGGTCGGCGAAGTTCGTCGATTTCGACGACCTGGACGCCCTGCGCGGAGCCATCGACGACGACACCCGCGCGGTGTTCTGCGAATCGATCAGCAATCCGGGCGGCTATGTCACCGACATCCCGGCGGTGGCCGAGATCGCGAAGGCCGCAGGCATCCCGCTGATCGTGGACAACACGCTGGCCACGCCCTACCTGTGCCGCCCCATCGAGATGGGCGCGACCCTGGTTGTCCACAGCCTGACCAAGTACATGACCGGCAACGGCACCGTCACGGGTGGCGCGGTCGTGGACAGCGGCGCGTTCGACTGGTCGGCATCCGGCAAGTTTCCCAGCCTGTCGGACCCCGAGCCCGCTTATCACGGGCTGCGGTTCCACGAAACCTTCGGCCCGGCGGCCTTCACCTTTCATTCCATCGCCATCGGCCTGCGCGACCTCGGCATGACCATGAACCCGCAGGGCGCGCATTACACGCTGATGGGGATCGAGACCCTGGGCCTGCGCATGGCGCGCCACGTGGACAACGCCCGGAAGGTTGCGGAATGGCTGGAAAGCGACCCCCGCGTGACCGCCGTCACCTATGCGGGACTCGCCTCGTCGCCCTGGAACGAAACGGCGCGGCGGCTTTACCCGAAGGGCGCGGGGGCGCTGTTCACCGTTGCGGTCAAGGGCGGCTATGACGCGGCGGTCAGGGTGGTGGGCGCGCTGAAGCTGTTCAGCCATGTGGCCAACCTGGGCGACGCGCGGTCGCTGGTGATCCATTCGGCCTCCACCACCCACCGGCAGCTGACCGAGGACCAGCAGCGCGCCGCGGGCGCCGCGCCAGACCTGCTGCGCCTGTCCATCGGGATCGAGGATCCGGCCGACCTGATCGCCGACCTGGACCAGGCGCTGGCGGCCGCGGTCGCGTGAGAAAAAGGGGGCCCGAAGCCCCCTTTCCGGTCAGTTGGCGGGCGGCGGGGCCGTGGGCGCATCGGCCCCCGGCACGACAGGCTCGCCCGGTTCGGGCGCGCCGGTATCGGTGCCCAGGGGCGGCGGCAGGTCGCCCGGCGGCGGGGCGGCGGGGTCGCTGCCGGGAACGGGGGCGGCGGGACCGCCCTCGGGGGCCGGGGTTTCCATGCCCGGCACGGGCGGATGGTCGGGGGGCAGGACGGCCTGGCCGGAGGCGTCATCCCGGCCGGGGGCGCTCTCGGGACCGGCGCCTTCGGGACCGGCGCCTTTGTCATGCCCGCGGCCCTCGCCGCGACCGCGATCCCGGCCGCCCTCGCCGCTCATCGGTCCGCAATCCTGGCCCGACAAGGCGAACTGCATCTCGACGGTGGCGGTCATGGCGACCTCTCCGGCGGCGATCGGCACCTTGGCGGCGTCAGCCGCGCCGCGGGCCTCCATCATCATGGGGCGGGGGCCTTGCGGCGCGGGCGTGTCGCGCAGCACCAGCACGGGGCCCAGCGTCAGGCCCGCGGCCTCGGCCAGGATCTCGGCCTTGTGGCGGGCGTCCCGGACCGCGGCGCGGCGGGCCTCGTCTTCCGAGCCGCTGCTGTCGTCGCGGGTGAAGCCGATGCCGTTGATCTCGTTCGCGCCGGCGGCGACGATGGCGTCCAGAACCTCGCCCAGGCGGGCCACGTCGCGGACGCGCACCGCGACCATGTTTGTGGCCTGATAGCCCGTGACGGTCGGCGCGCGCCCTTCGGCATAGTCCATGACCGGATTGAGGTTCAGCCCCGAGGTCTGGACATCGGCCCCCTCGATCCCCGCTCCGGCCAGGGCCTCGATCACGGCTGTCTGCTGCGTCGAGTTCTGGCGCATCGCCTCGGCCGCGCTGGCGGCCTGCGTGGTCACGCCAAGCTGGATCGTCGCGAGGTCGGGGGCCACGCGGGCCTCGCCCTCGCCCGTGACGGTCAGGCGCGACAGGCCGGGATGGCACATGTGATGGCCGCCCTTTGCGGGGGCCGCCTGGGCGGGCGCGGCAAGCGCGAAGGCCGTCGATGCGGCCAAGGCGGCCCGGACCAGCTTGCGCGGAACCTTTGTCATGGTTTTGTCCTTTCTGCGGAAAATCCCGTTGCCCAGCTAACACCGGGGCGGGCCGGGCGGTTCAAGGCAATTCTGTTCACGGCCGCGCCAGATTCGCTTTCCCCACCGCGCAATTTCCGGTAGATCTGGCGCAATCCCATCAAATCGCGGACCCGCAACACGCGATCGTATCCGAGCAGTGATCCACCATGAACAGACATATCGCGCCGCCCGAATTCGCCATGAGCTTCACGCCCGAGGCGGTTCTGCTTGAACATCGCGACGGCTTCGGCTGGCGGCCCCTGGGACAGGCCCCCTTTGCCGGGCGGGAAATGACGGCCCGGCTGGCGGCGCTGCGCGACCAGGCGGGGGTGGCGCCGGGGGATCTGGACACGGTGGTGGTCATTCCCGACGACCAGATCCTGTATACCACGCTGACGGTTCCGGTGGGTTCGGACACGCCCAAGGCCGTCGCCCGCGCACTCGAGGCGATGACGCCCTATCGGGCGGACGAACTGGCCTTCGACTGGTGTCCCTCGGACAACGGCGACATCGAGACGCTGCGCATCGCCGCCGTGGCCCGCCGCACCCTGGAGGAGGCCGAGGATTTCGCCCGCGCCCAGGGCTTCCGCCCTTCGGGCTTCGTGGCGCGGCCCGATGACGCGCGCTTCGACGGCCAGCCCGATTTCGGGCCCAGCCGGCTGGCCGACGACCGCTTTGTCCGCATGCCCTTCAGCGAACCCGACCTGCTGGGCGCGCGCGTGACGGATCCGGTCGTGGCCGATCCGGCGCCCGCGCCCGCCGCCGCCCCGGTGATCACCCGCATCGTGCCCCATCTGGCGCTGCCCCGGGCCGATGCGCGGCCCGTTTCCGCGCAACCCGTCGGGGACGCCGCCTCCGCCCGGGCCGCTGCCCCGGCGGCGCCAAGCTCCGCGGCCGTGGCCGAGGTGATCCGGCACGGCGACCCCAAGACGCCCGCCGCGCCGCGCGTCCTGCCGCCGCGCGCGCAGGCCGTGCATGACTGCGCCCGCCAGGCCCGCGCGGTCCGCGCCGCCGCGCCCGAGGAAACCGGGCCGCCCGCCTTGTCCGCGCTGGCCCGCCTGCGGCGACTGGATCCCGGCCGCCTGCCGGTGATGATGGGCCTGCTGGTTCTGGGCCTTGTGGCGGTGCTGGCCTTCTTCGGCGCCAAACCCTCGGGCGAGGCCGTGCCCCCGGCCGAGATCGCCGCGCCCGCCCCCGCCCCGCAGCCGGCGGACACCGCGCCGGCTTCCGCGCCGGCCGACGTGGCCGTCGCGGCGCCCGAACCCGCCGCGCCCGAGCCCGCCGCGCCCGAACCCGCCGCGCCCGAACCTGCCGCGCCCGAACCTGCCGCGCCCGAACCCGTCGCGCCGCTGCCCGCCGCGCCCGGCGAAACCGCCGAAGCGCCTCCGGCGCGCGCGTCGGAGGCTGGGGCAACGCCGTCCGCCGCCACGCAGCAGCCGACGGCACCCCCACCGGCCCTTGCCTCTCCTGCGCCCGGGCAGCAGGAGGCCGCGACGGCAGGCACGGCCACGGCGTCACGGCCCCTTCCCGCGCCCGCGCAGCCGCAGCAGCCGACGCCCGCCGCGCAGGGCGGCGACGCGCTGAGCCGGGCCCTGGCCGAGGCGATGAACCGCCCGGAACCGGCGGCTCCGCAAACCCCGATCAGCGCCGCGACCCTGGCCCGCGACCTGGCCGAGGCGCCGCGCCCAAGGGCGGCAACCCCCGCCGGTCCGGCGCAGCCCGCCCCTGCGGCCGAGGTTCCGGCTGCACCCGCTGCCACGCCGCCCGCGGTTGTTCCGGCGCGTCAGCAGCTGGCAAGCTCGTCCCGGCCGCCGCGCGTCGCGCCCGTGCGCGCCTCGGCCCCGGCGCGGACCGATGCCCGCCCTGCGGTGCCCGCGAACCCGCGGCCCTACGCGGAACGCGCGCGCCAAGAACCCGCGCGGCTGAAAACGGCCCGCCCGCCCGAACGTCCCGCCGTGGCCGCCGCCCCCCGCGCCCCCGCTGCCGCGCCCAAGGCCGCGCCCGCGCGCGCCTCGCAGCCCGCAGCCGGGTCGGCCCGTCCGCCCGCGCGCCCCGAACCCCAGGGCAGCCTGGAGGAAGGCAGCCGGTCCGAGGAAGGCCAGCGCACCCGCCTGACCCGTGCCGAGGAACAGGCCCTGACGGATCTGCTGCGCGACCTGCGCACGGCCCAGGCGGGGGCATCGGGGCTGTCGCAGGCCGAACGCGGGGCGGTTGTCCGCCTGGCCGATGCCCGCCCGACCCGCAAGCCGGTGTCGGTCAACGCGCCTTCCAAGCGCGCGGTCCAGGATGCCGTGGCCGCCGCGGTCGCGGACGCGGATCGCCCCGCGGCGTTCGCGGCGGGACTGGGCCGCTCGGCGCGCCCTGCCGCACGCCCTGGGGAATCGCGCAGGGCGGCGCGCGGCGATCCCGGCCCCGGCAATGCCAGCCTGTCCAGCGGCGCCATCAACCAGGCGGTCGCCGCGGCCGTATCCGAAAGCTCGTCCCTGCCAGGCGCCGTCGCTTTGACGGCGCTTCGTTCATCCGCCCTTCCGCCCCGCCGCGCGGCCGGGGCGGGCGCCGCCGCCGTGGCCGCCGCTGTCGCGGCCGCCCCCCTGGCCCCCACGCCCGACGACCTTCGCGCCGCAGCCCAGGCCCAGTCCGAGGACGCGGCCCTTGCCGAACAGCGCCGCCAGGATGCCGAGTTGCAGGCCCAGGCCCAGGCCCGCGCCCGCGCCCGCGCCGACTGGGACGCCGCAGCCGAGGCGCAGGCCCGCGCCGCCGCCGAAGCCCGCGCCCGCGCCCTGGCCGAGGCCGAGGCGCGCGCCGCCGCCGCCCGCCAGCAACGCTATGCCCCGCCCGAGGCCGAGGACGAACCCGAGGTCGCCGCCGCCGTTCCCGACGGCCGCACGCCGACAACGGCGGGCGTCGCCGCCACCGTCAAGGACGGCATCCAGATCAACCGCACCCAGATCATCGGCACCATCGGCGCGGGCAAGGCCAGCCGCGCCCTTGTGCGCCTGTCGAACGGCCGCGTCCTGACCCTGCGGCTTGGCGACAAGATCAACGGCGGCACCATCACCGACATCGGCGACAGCCGCATCACCTTTGTCAAGGGCGGGCAGGCGCAGGCGCTGTCGGTCCTGGGCGGGCGCTAGCCGTCCAGCCGCTCGATCGCCCAGCCGTCGCGTTCCAGCAGGCGCAGCACGCCCTCCTCGCCCGGCAGGTGCAGCGCGCCGAAACCCGCGACGATGCCCTTGCCCTGTCGGGCCGCGTCCCGGGCGGCCTGGGTCAGCGGACCGATCCAGGCCCGGTTGCGCTTGTCCATCAGCTGCTCCTGCGCAAGCCGCATCTGCGCGTCGACCTGCGCGCGCGTCAGCCCGGACGTGCGATAAGCGTCGAAGCGCCCGAATTCCCAGATCGCCCAGATGTCGCCCGCGAAATAGGCGTCCGTCAGCGTCACGGCGTAATCGTCGGCATAGGCGGCGGCGGGCAAGGCGGTGCGGATCATCTCGATCTCCTGCTGGGGCGTCAGGTCGCGGAACAGGGTGAACACCGTGTCCCATGGCTCCAGCGCGCGGACGGGAACGTCCAGCGCCTCGGCCCGTTCGACCAGGCGGTGATCCAGGCCCTGCGCGCCGGTTTTCGCCACCTGCTCCATCATGCAGGGGCTGATCCCCAGCATCATCGCCACGTACCAGGGCCGCAGCTTCGAGGTGACGACGGCGGGCGTGCCGCGTTCCGCCATCGCCATCGACAGCAGCCGCCAGTCCTTGTCGCTCAACCGTTCGGGCAGGGTTGGTCCCGTCGGATCGACCATCAGCGTGGGGTCCGATGACAGCGCCTCGGTCAGCTTGCGCTCCTCGGCCGGACCCGCCTCGACCAGGACGGCGGCGGCTTCGGCGATAAGCGGCTCCAGCCGGGCCAGCATCGGATCATGACGCGGGTCGCCGAAATGATAGGTGCCCACCAGCGTCATCGACTGGCCGCCCTTGCTGGCCCGCCACAAAAGTCCCTGGTGAAAGGGAACGTCCGCCACCGCCGCGTCGATCAGGGCCCGCCGGTCGGGTGGCATGGTCTCGAGCAGGTTCGTGCCCGCGCATTCGGATGCGGGGGCCGCCCCCGCCCACAGCGCCAGGATTGCCGCCAGAACCATGCGCATCCGATCTTTCCCCGTTCTTGCCCGCGGCAAGGCTGGCACACGCCCGTCGTCGTGACCAGCCGGGCCGGGACACATTTTAGCGACAACCCGGCGTTGACAGGACCGGCGCCTTGCCATAGATCAGCGCCATTGGCACTCAATGCCGATGAGTGCCAACAACGCAACACTGCAACCTGAAACCCGGAGTGTTCCCTTATGGCATTCAAACCGCTGCATGACCGCGTTCTGGTCCGCCGCGTCCAGTCGGACGAAAAGACCAAGGGCGGGCTGATCATTCCCGACAGCGCCAAGGAAAAGCCCGCCGAGGGCGAGGTCATCTCGACCGGCGAAGGCGCGCGCAAGGATTCGGGCGAACTGATCGCGCCGTCGGTCAAGGCGGGCGACCGCGTGCTGTTCGGCAAATGGTCCGGCACCGAAGTCACGATCGACGGCGAAGAGCTGCTGATCATGAAGGAAAGCGACATCCTGGGCGTCATCGCCTGATCCGCGTCCTTCACCGATAAATTCAGGAGAATCAAATGGCTGCGAAAGAAGTCAAGTTCAACACGGATGCCCGCGACCGGATGCTTCGGGGTGTCAACATTCTGGCCGATG
>NZ_JBHRXY010000009.1:0-129844 GCF_042648745.1 Paracoccus angustae | reverse complement strand
GTCTCGTATTGCTTGTGCTGGCTCAGATGATGCCAGACATGCGCCCGGTCGGCGGCGACAACGTGCGAAAGGTCGTTCACGGGATGGTCGAGAGACATGGCGGGGCTCCGGGACAAGGGGACCGGCAGCTTTCGGGGGCCGGCACTGGCTGGATCCACGAAAGCCCGTTCCCCCGAAAAAGGCAAGAAGAACCCTTGGCGGAGAGCCTTCCGAAAGCCTACCCGGCCGGGTTCGCGTCGCGCAAGGCGGCCACCACCTCGGCATCGCCGACCTGCGCGAAATCGCGGTAATGCAGGCCGACCGCGCGGAAACGGTCGGGGATCCGCAGGCAAACGACCTCGTCGGCGGCGGCCCGCAGGCTGTCCAGGGCCTCGCGTGCCGCGACGGGGACGGCCAGCACGATGCGGGCGGGGTTCTGCCGGGCCAGTCCCAGCAATCCCGCCCGCATGGTGGCGCCCGTGGCGATGCCGTCATCCACCACGATGGCGACCTTTCCCGCGACCGGAACAGCCTCGCGCCCGTTCCGGTAAAGCTGCCTGCGCCGGTCGATTTCGGCCAGCAGGCGCGGCACCTCGGTTTTCAGATAGCCGCCGGGGGCGGCAAGGGGGGACGGCATGTCCTGGTTCGCGACCACCTGCGGGCTGTCGCCGTCCACGACCGCGCCTATGGCGAATTCGGGATAGCCCGGCGCGCCGATCTTGCGCACGAACAGAAGGTCGAGCGGGGCGGCCAGCATCCGCGCCACCGGCAGCGCGACGGGCACGCCCCCGCGCGGCAGGGCCAGAACCACGCAGTCCTGGCCCCGATGGGGCATCAGGCGCTTGGCCAGCAATGCCCCGGCCTCGGCCCGGTCGGCGAAGATGCGGTCGTCCGGCCCGCCCATCTCACAACCCGAACGGCCAGGTGTCGGGCAGATCGTCCTGCTGGCCCGGATTCCCTCCGCCGACCAGCGCCTGCGTCCGGTCGAACCAGATCCAGCCGTCGTACTGCTGTCCCGCATGGGCTTGCATGTAGTGGCTGACCCGCTCGTTTTCGGGCCGATAGATCACGCCGATGAAGCGTTGCGGAAAGGGCTGCGACAACCGCGCGGCCAATTCGCCGCCGTTCCGAAAATCCAGCAGGAAGCACGAAATCCCGCTGTCATGGCAAAGCCGCTCGAAGCTGTCGGGTTGCGAGGGCAGGACGGTCATGACCTGCGCCTTGCCGTTCCAGTCCGAGGCCGCCGTGACGGTGCCGCAGTGGGTGCCGAAACCCACAAGAACGACCCCTGCCCCCCAGCGTTCGCGGGCCAGCTGGCCCAGGTTGTGTTCGCCCAGGCGGCTGCCCATCTCGGTCCGGCGGGCATCGCCGATATGCGAATTGTGCGCCCAGACCACCGCCTTGGACCCTGCCCCGCCCGCTTGCAGCAGATGGTCCAGCGTATCGGCCATGTGGCTGTCGCGCAGGTTCCAGGCTTCCGCCCCGCCCCGGTACATGACGCGGTAATAGCGTTCGGCGGATGCGACAAGCCGGGCGTTCTGGGCCGCATCCAGCTGGTCCCGCCCTTCCAGGGCCCGGGCCAGCAACTCGCGGCATTGCTGGACGACCGCCTGTTCGCATCCGTGATAGCCCGAGCCCGCAAGGCGGCCATAGGCGGCGGGCTGTCCGGTCCAGGGTTCGAGGCAGCCATAGCGCCGGCGCGCCACCACGGCGGCCTCGGGGTCGGTGTTGTCGAGGTAATCCAGAACCGCCCCGATCGAGGCGGAAAGGTTGTACATGTCCAGACCGTGAAAGCCCGCCTGATCCTCTGGCGCCCTGTCCCGGTTCCAGTCGCGCATCCAGTCCACCAGCCCCGCGACAGGGGCATTGCGCCACATCCAGCGCGGAAACCTCTGGAACGGCCTTTCGGCGTTTCCACGCGGGGGAAGGCCGCGCACATGGCGGTCCAGAACCGCCGCGTCGGGCCAGTCGGCCTCGACCGCGACGATCCTGACGCCGTGGCGTTCGATCATGCGGCGGGTGATCGCGGCGCGGGCCTGATAGAATTCCGCCGTTCCATGGCTCGCCTCGCCCAGCATCAGGACGCGGCAATCCGCCCATCGGTCGGCGATCGCCGCAAAGCCTGCCTCGTCCAGCGGCGGCAGCCGGGTGCAGCCGCCGGCGATGGCCTGGGCCAGGCCGTCCGCGGCGGACATCTAGTCCCTCGCCTCGTCCTCGTCCTTCCGCGCCTCGCGCTTGTCCGAAGCCTTCAGGTCGGGGCGCGGATCGAAATCGGCATCCGCGTTGGTGGTGTCGACGCGCTTTTCGATGATGCGCTGCTGCTGGTCCTTTGTCTTCTTGCCCACCATGGCTTTCTCCTGCGCTACTTGTTGGTGCGGCCGCGCTGGTTCGGATCGACGCCGCCCTGCGGGGTGGTGTCGTTCAGCACGTCGCCTTCGGCGGTGTTGTCGCCGCCGATCGGCGGATCGCCGGGGCCGGGCATGCCCTTGGACTGGCCGATGCCCGGATCCTGGCGCAGATCCTTGTCCGACGGCCGATCGGTCTTGGGATGCTTGCCGGACATGGCCTAGTCCTCCTGATCGGCGTCGCCGTCGCGGTTGCCGACATGGTCGTGCAGCTGCTCGGTGTCGACATGACGGGAATCGAGGCCCCGCTGGTCGGAATGGCGCGACTTGTCGCGGTTCGACAGGATCTCGTTGTCGGGCAGCTGGTCGGGCACGTCAGGGGCCATGCCGCCGGTGCCGTCCCCCTTGCCCTGGTCCTGCTGGCCTGCGCCGAATTTCTTCTTGCTGGCATGAGCCATTCTCGATCCTCCGTTTCGTGTCGATGGTGGCGTCAAGGGAAACCGGCTCGCGCGGGGATTGTTCCACAACGGGGCGGAACCGGGCCGGGCGCCCGCCGTTACCGAGGCATGTCACACCTGCCCGACCAGACCGCCCCCGGCCAGACCGGCCTAGACCAGACCGGCCCAGACCAGACCGGCACCAACGATCCCGCCGCCCGGGCCGAGGGGCTGGAGCGGGTGGACATCGAGGCCGCCAAGGCCGCCGCCCGGCACCGCCATCATCCGATGGTCAAGACCCTGGGCACCTTCAGCGAACTGGCCGACCAGGTGCAGCTGACGACGCTGTGCGGGGCCGTGATCGCGGGCGGCCTGCTGGGCGGGCGCGGGGACATCGCGCGCACCGGGGTGCGGATGATGGCCGCGCATGTGCTGGCCAACGTCCTCAAGCGCCGCATCAAGAACCGGTTGCGCCGCACCCGCCCGGAAAAGATGGTCCAGGAGCGCGATTATCAGTTCGAAGCCGGCGAAGCCGAAGGGGGTCACGAAACCTCTTTTCCGTCCGGCCACACGACCGGAGCGGTCGCGGTGGCCCGCGTGGTCGCGCGCGACCGGCCCGCGCTGGCGGGACTGGCCTGGGGTCTTGCCGCGCTGATCGCGGCGGTGCAGATCCCGCGCGCCAAGCATTACCCGGCCGATGTCGCCGCGGGCGCGGCCCTGGGCCTGGCCGCGGCCTGGGCGGTCGATCGCCTGCTGCCCCCAATCCCGAACCACAAGGAGGATTCAATGTCGGACAACGCCACCACTTCCGTCTCGGCCCTGTTCGAGACGCGGGAAGCCGCCGATTACGCCATCGAGCATCTGGTCCAGCAGCACGGGCTGAACCGCGCCGACATCTTCGCCGAACCCGCCGGCGGCAGCAACACGGCGGGCAACCGGATTTCCGGCGGCGACCGAAACAAGGACGGCGCCCAGGAGGATGCCGCCCTGCGCGGCGCGATCAGGCTGTCGGTCGATGTCGCGTCCGATCGGGCGGGCACGGTGGAAGACACCCTGCGCGAGATGGGCGGGCAGGACATCGCGCGCCGCTGAAGGCCCGCGACGCCTGCCCCGCCGTCACTTTTCTTCCGAAACGAACTTGTTGAACCGGCTGGTGTCGCCGCCCGCCGTTTCTTCCTGATACAGGAAGTGCAAGCCGTTCTCGTCGAAGATCTCGAAGAACTCGTCCCAGGAAATCCGGGTCAGGCCTTCCTCTTCCTCGCCGAAGTCGATGCGCAGGATCCCGCCTTCGCCCTTTGTTTCCACCATGGCGGGGTGGCCGCCGCGCGATTCGGCCCATTCGCGGATCGTGTCGTGATCCTGGGTGGTGTTGGATGTGGACATGCTTTCCTCCGGGGGGTTGCGTCGGGGGCCAAACGCCCGGGCCACGCCACCGTTCCGCCTGTGAAAGCGGGTTTGGAGGGAACGCAGCGGGCGTTGAACCGTTGAAGGGGGCCAGCCGCCATGCCAGCACGGGAACCTCATGCAGATCACGCTTCACCTGAACGGCACGTCCCATCGCCTGGACGTGGATCCGCGCACCACGCTTCTGGATGCGCTTCGCCATCATCTGGGCCTGACGGGCACCAAGAAGGGTTGCGACCATGGCCAATGCGGGGCCTGCACGGTGCTGATGGACGGGCGGCGGGTCAATGCCTGCCTGGTGCTGGCCTGCATGGCCGAGGACCGCGACATCACCACCATCGAGGGCCTGGGCGCGCCCGGGCACCTGTCGCCCATGCAGCGGCAGTTCCTGGACCACGACGGCTTCCAGTGCGGCTATTGCACCCCCGGCCAGATCTGTTCGGCCACCGGGATGCTGGACGAGATCGCGGCGGGCTGGCCCAGCCATGCGTCCGAATCCCTCGACGGTCCCTATGAACTGACCCATGCCGAGATCGCCGAGCGGATGAGCGGCAACCTGTGCCGCTGCGCCGCTTACGCCAACATCGTCGCGGCCATCCGGCAGGCCGCGCAGGACACCGGGCGCGAGGACGCGGCATGAAGGAATTCACCTTTCACCGCGCGGGTTCGGTGGCGGATCTGCCCGCGGGCGCCACGATCATCGCGGGCGGCACCAACCTGCTGGACCTGATGAAGCTCGAGGTGATGGCCCCCGAGGCGCTGGTGGACATCACCCGCCTGGCCCTGGACCGGATCGAGCCCGAGGGCGAGGGGCTGCGCATCGGCGCCCTGGTCCGCAACAGCGACCTGGCCGCGCATCCGACCGTCCGGCGCCATTATCCGGTGCTGTCGCGCGCGCTGCTGGCGGGGGCCAGCGGGCAGTTGCGCAACATGGCCACGACCGGCGGCAACCTGATGCAGCGCACGCGCTGTCCGTATTTCTACGACCGCCGCATGGCCTGCAACAAGCGCGATCCCGGCGCGGGCTGCCAGGCCATCGGCGGCGTGACGCGCAACCATGCGATCCTGGGCGCGTCGAACAAGTGCATCGCCACCTATCCCGGCGACATGGCCGTGGCGCTGCGCGCGCTGGACGCGGTTGTGGAAATCGACGGCCCCTCGCCCCGCCGGGTTCCCCTGGCCGAGTTCCACCTGCTGCCGGGCGACACGCCGCATGTCGAGACCGTTCTGCAACCGGGCGAGATCATCACCGCCGTGATCCTGCCCGCCCCTCCGGGCGGCCAGCACCGTTACCGCAAGGTGCGGGACCGGGCGTCCTATGCCTTTGCGCTGGTTTCGGTGGCGGCGATCGTCGGCACCGACGGCGGCCGCATCAGCCAGGCGGCCCTGGCCTTTGGCGGGGTCGCGCACAAGCCCTGGCGCGACCCGGATGTCGAGGCCCTGCTGCTGGGCCGGGAACCGTCCGACGCGCTGTTCCGCGAGGCCGCCGAGATCCTGCTGCGGCCTGCGCAGGCCCAGGGCGAAAACCAGTTCAAGATCCCCCTGCTGCGTCGGACGCTGATGGCGACCCTGCGCGACGCGACCGGAATGGAGGCCCAGGCATGACACGGCACCTGCGGGTCGATGGCCCGAACCACGACGACCGTCTGGACCACATGGCACAGGGCGTGATCGGCCAGCCCCTGAACCGCCTGGAAGGCCCGCTGAAGGTCTCGGGCCGGGCAACCTATGCGGCCGAGGCCCGGCCCGGGAACCTGGCTTATGGCGTGCTGGTCCAGGCATCCGTCCCCGCGGGCAAGGTGCTGGACATCGGCGATGCGCCGGGCGCCCTTGCCGTGATCCAGGACAAGCGGATGATCCGCCATGCCGCCCAGGGCCTGGACGAAAAGGGACCGGCCGCGGGGCCGGCCCGCGTCGAATACATGGGCCAGTCCATCGCCCTGGTGGTGGCCGAAACCTTTGAGGCCGCGCGCCACGCCGCCCAGAACATCGCCGTCCGCTATAAGCCGGAAACCGTGCCGGTGGACCCGGAATCGGTCACGCCCGAACTGCCCCCGAAAAAGCAGTCGGCGGCGGGCGACCTGGACAAGGCCATGCGCGAGGCGACCTTTGCCCTGGACCGGGTCTGGCGCACGCCGTCGCAGACGGCGGCCGCGATGGAACCCCATGCCGCCATCGCCGAATGGGACGGCGACGGCGTGACGATCCGGGCCGCCCTTCAGATGCTGTCGTCGAACCGCAAGCAGATGGCCGACGCCCTGGGTATTTGCGAAAGCAAGCTGCGGCTCTTGTCCCCCTATGTGGGCGGCGGCTTCGGATCCAAGCTGGGCATCAACGCCGAAGCCGTGGCCGCAGCCATTGCCGCCAAACAGCTGGGCCGCCCGGTGATGGTCGCCATGACCCGCCAGCAGGTCTTCGACCTGGCCCATCGCCGGTCCGAGACGCGCCAGCGGATCCGTCTGGCCTGCGACGCCGAGGGCCGCCTGACCGGCATCGGCCACGATGTCCTTGTGTCGAACCTGCCCGGCAGCGAATTCACCGAACCCGTCGCCCAGGCCACCCCCTTCACCTATCAGGCGGCGCACCGGCAGATCGTCCATGCCGTGGCGCGCATCCACCGCAACTGCGCGGGTTCGGTCCGCGCTCCGGGCGAGGCCGTCGGCGTCACGGCGTTCGAATGCGCCATGGACGAACTGGCCGACATGGCCGGGATCGACCCAGTGGAACTGCGCCTGAAGAACATCCCCGATGTCGAGCCCACGACCGAGCGCCCCTTTTCCAGCCACAAGCTGGCCGAGGCCCTGCGCGAAGGGGCGCGACGCTTCGGCTGGTCCGACCGCGGAATGCCCCGGCAGCGCCTCGAGGGCGAGTGGTTCATCGGCATGGGCATGGCGGCTGCCGTCCGCGTCAACATGCTGATGGAATCGCGCGCCAAGGTCACGCTGGTCCAGGATGGCCATGCCATTGTCGAAACCGACATGACCGACATCGGCACCGGCACCTATACGATCCTGGGCCAGCTGGCCGCCGAGATGCTGGGCCTGCCGCCCGACCGGGTCGAGGTGCGGCTGGGCGACACGCGGTTCCCCCCGGCCTCCGGCTCGGGCGGATCCTTTGGCGCGGCTTCCAGCGGCAACGCCGTTTTCCTGGCCTGCGAGGAGATCCGGCAGCGGATCGCCAAGGCCATGGGCTGCGACGAACGCGACCTGACCCTGCAAGACGGCATGGCGCGGGCGGGCAACGTCGCCCGGTCCCTGTCGGAACTGGTGGACGGCATGATCACCGGCGAAGGCCATCTGGAGCCCGGCAAGACCGAAAAGTCGCACCGTCAGGCCACATGGGGCAGCCATTGGGCCGAGGTCGCCGTCAACCGCTGGACCGGAGAGGTCCGCGTCCGCCGCATGATGGGGGTCTTTGCCTGCGGACGGGTGCTCAACGAAAAGACCGCGCGGTCGCAATGTCTGGGCGGCATGAGTTTCGGCATCGGCATCGCCCTGACCGAGGCGATGGAGCATGACCCCCGCGACGGCCATGCCGTCAGCCGGGATCTGGCGGAATACCACATCCCCTGCCATGCCGACGTTCCCCCGCTCGAGGTCCACTTTCTGCCCGAACGCGATCCTTACGTCGGTCCCTTGCAGGCCAAGGGGTTGGGCGAACTGGGCATCTGCGGCGCCGGGGCGGCGGTGCTGAACGCGATCCACAATGCCTGCGGGGTCCGAGTCCGGGATCTGCCGGCGACGCCCGACAAGATCATCGCCGGGCTGGATCCGTGATGCGGCGCGGCCCCGCGCCTTGCAACCCCGGGGCCGGTCTGTCCGACGATGCCTTGACGGCCGCGATGGACTGCAACGATCCGGTCCTGGCGATCATCACCGGGATCACCGGCCCGTCCTATCGCCCCCTGGGCGAGATCATGGCCTTTTGCGGCGACCGTCAGACCGGCTCGCTCAGCTCCGGGTGCATCGAGACCGACCTGGCCCTTCACGCCCGGCAGGCCCTGCAAGACGGCCCGCGGGTGGTCCGCTATGGCGAAGGCTCGCCCTGGTTCGACCTGCAACTGCCTTGCGGCGGCGGGCTCGAGATCGCCCTGATCCCCCGGCCCTGCCCCCGGCTTCTGGGCGAAGTTGCCGCGGCGCGCGCCAACCGCCAGCCTGTCGGGTTGTGCGTCGCCCCCGATCTGGTGCTGCGCCGTTGCGAGCCGGGTCCGACCGGACCTACCGCGGACGGCTTTCGCATCCTGCTGGTTCCCCCGCCGCGCTTCCTGATCTTCGGCCAAGGCCCCGAAGCCGCGATCTTCGCAGGGCTTGTTCACGCCGCGGGCTATCCGCATCTGCTGCTGTCGCCAGACCGGCAGACCCTGACGCAGGCCGAAACCGCAGGCGCCCCGGTGCGGCTTCTGCATTGGCCCGCCTTGCCGACCGATCTGGAGATTGACGACCGCAGCGCCGTTGTGCTGTTCTTCCATGACCACGACTGGGAACCGCCAATCCTGGCGCGGGCGCTGGATTCCCCCGCCTTTTACATCGGTGCCCAAGGATCGCAGCGGGCGCGGGACAAGCGTCTGGCCAGCCTGCGCGATCATGGCGTGAGAACAGGGCTGGAGCGGCTTCGGGGCCCGATCGGACTGATCCCCTCGGTCCGCGATCCGCGCGTGCTTGCGGTGTCGGTCCTGGCCGAGGTGCTGGAGGCGGCTGCGTGACCACCGTCCTGCTTCTGGCGGCCGGGCGTTCACGGCGCTTTGGCCGCCGATGCAAGTTGCAGGCACCCTATCGCGGCAAGCCGCTGGTCCGCCATGCGGCCGAAACGATCCTTCGGACGGGCTTGCCTGCCCTTGCCGTTGTCGCCGATCCGGCAGTGGCAAGCCTGCTGCCCGAATTCCGGCTGATCTACAGCACCGGGCTACAGTCGGACTCCCTCCGCGCCGGTCTGCGGCAGGTCGCCGACCAGGCTGCCATGATCGTGCTGGCGGATATGCCGCATGTCACGCCCGAGATTCTGCAACAGATCGCCGGTTCGCCGGGACCAGTCGCCGCAACGGACGGACGCCGGATTTGTCCACCGGCGCTGATTCCCCGGTCCCTGTTTCCCCGGGTGGAAAACCTGACGGGCGACCGGGGCGCAGGCGAACTGTTGCGGTCCTTGCCGGATCTGCGCCGCGTTTCCGTCTCGCCGGGGATCCTGAAGGACGTGGATGTCCCGGATGATCTTCTGTCGTCTCAGGATCTGCCGGTGCCGCCCAGGATCTGACAAAGCCGGTCCAGCTGCTCCAGGTCGCCATAGCTGATGCTGACCGTGCCGCTGCCAGCAGCGGTGTGCCTGATCGTCACGGCCATTTTCAACTGAGCCGCCAGATCAGCCTCCAGCGCCCGGGTGTCGGCATCCTTCTCGGCGTGAACCGACGTCTTGGCAGAGTCACCATCCCTTGGGGTCTTGATCTGCTTGCGCACAAGATCTTCGGTTTCCCGTACGGAAAGGCCGCCGTCGATGACACGCCTCGCCAAGGCGACCGGGTTCTCCGCCGTGATCAAGGCACGCGCGTGTCCGGCGGTCAGTTTGCCGTCCTTGAGATGATCCTGCACCTGATCCGGCAGGCTGAGAAGGCGCAACAGGTTGGCAATATGGCTGCGGCTCTTGTTCAAGGCCTCGGCCAGCTTTTCCTGGGTATGGCCAAAACGATCCATCAGCTGGCGGTAAGAGGCGGCCTCCTCGATGGCATTCAGGTCGGCGCGCTGAATATTCTCGATGATCGCGACTTCGAGAACCTCTGTGTCGGACAGATCGCGCACGATGACCGGAAGTTCGTGCAGCTGCGCCATTTGGGCCGCGCGCCACCGCCGTTCGCCCGCGACGATCTGATAAAGCCCCTCGTCCTGCGGATGCCTGCGCACGATCAGCGGTTGAAGCACCCCGCGCTGCCGCAGCGAATCCGCCAGTTCCTGCAAGGAGGCAGGATCGAAATTGCGCCGGGGCTGGTCAGGATTGGCGGTGATCTGCTCGATCGGGATCAGGGTGCGGTCCTTCACGGGCTTTGCATCGGCCGGTCCGTCCAGGTCCAGGTCGGCCATCAAGGCGGAAAGCCCGCGACCCAGGCCGCGCTTGGCAAGTTTGCTGTCGGACATCAGGCTTCCTCTTTGACGAGTTTCAAACGCGCTGCAAATTCGCCCGCGAACTGGCGATAGGCGGCGCTGCCCTTGGACTGGGGATCGTAAAGCAGCACGGGTTGCGCAAAGGACGGCGCTTCGGACACGCGGACGTTCCGGGGAATGACAGTCGGAAAAACCAGATCGCCCAAGGTCGCCCGTGCGTCGGCCTCGACCTGCTGGGACAGATTGTTGCGGTAATCGGACATGGTTAGCAGGACGCCGTTCACACGCAGGTTCGGATTGCCGCTTTGCCGGACATGCCTGACGGTGGTCAGCAGTTGCGACAACCCCTCGAGCGCATAGAATTCCGCTTGCAGGGGAACAAGAACGCCATCGGCAGCCACCATGGCATTCAGGGTCAACAATCCCAAGGCGGGGGGACAGTCGATCAGGATGATGCTGCCATCTGGCGCTTCCTCGAGCTTGCGGTGCAGCAGCCTGGTGCGATCCTTTGTCTGCGCCAGATCGACATCCGCCGAGGAAAGATCGGGGGTGGCAGGAACGATGCTGAGATTGGAAACGCGAGTCGCGATCAGGCACTCTGTCAAGGATTCCGGCCCAGCCAGAAGGTCGTAAACGGTCTTCTGCCGCTGTTCGGCACCGATCCCCAGACCTGTGGAAGCATTACCCTGCGGATCCAGATCAATCAGGATGGTCCGGTGACCCTCCATGGCCAAGGCCGCGCCCAGATTGATTGCCGTGGTGGTCTTGCCGACCCCGCCTTTCTGGTTGGCAATGGCAACGACGCTATTCTGCGCCATGAGACACTCCGCTTATTTCCAATGTCACCGCGCCTTCCTGGGTCCGGCTGGGATGAGCGATATATTCAAAGGACCATTCTTTCCGGGCTTCCTCGACTTCGGCCCGCCATTGGCGGCCCTTCATCAAATAGGCCGTTCCTGTCGGCCCGAGGTGCCTGTCAAGATATGCCATAAGCTGGCGCAGCGGGGCAAGAGCCCGGGCACTGACATAGGCGGCATTCAGCGGCGGCGATGACTCGATCCGCTGCGACACAACCGATGCGTTGGTCAGACCAGTTGCGCGGATGACCGTCCGCAGAAACGCCGATTTACGCTGGTCGCTTTCGACAAGGGTGAAGGACAGATCGGTATCAGCTTTGGCGATCGCAAGAACAAGCCCGGGAAGCCCTCCTCCGCTGCCCAGATCCGCCCAATGACCGTCAGTTTCTTTGCTCAGATCAGCTATTTGCAAGCAATCGTCGATATGGCGAGCGTGCAAATCCGCCACGGTTCCAGGCGCGACAAGGTTGATGCGGCTGTTCCAGCGTACCAGAAGGTCGGCATATATCTGCAACCGATCGGATGTTTCACGTGAAACACTCATGCGCGTCTTTTGATGGCAGAGCGGGACGCTGCCAGCAGAAGCGTAAGCGCCGCGGGTGTCATCCCCTCGATCTTAGCCGCCGCAGCAAGGGAAGACGGCCGCGCCGCAGCGAGTTTCATTTTCAACTCGTTCGAAAGACCGGAAAGACTGCCGTAATCAACAGCGTCGGAGAGAACCACCGCTTCGTCGCTCCGCAGAAGCGCGGCATCCTTCGCCTGCCTGTCCGTATACTGATCATACAAGGCATCGTTGCGAAGCTGACGCAGCGTCTCAACCGAAATGTCCGCCATAGCCGGAACAAGGCTTTGAAGCGCCTCTTGTGATATGTCCTGCTGCCCCAAAAGGGAGAAAGCTGACCGATGTTGCCCGTCCTGGCGAACAGATAGGCCCGCCTTGATCAGAGCTGCCGGCGTGAAGCTGGACGACTCCAGTTTGGTTCGTGCTTGCCGATAAAGCTCTTGCCGGCGCAGGAAAGTCTCTCGTCTTGTCTCGCTTACACATCCCAGCGAAATACCCAAAGGGGTAAGCCGCTGGTCGGCGTTGTCGGCACGCAAGCTGAGCCGGAACTCGGCCCTGGATGTGAACATCCGATACGGTTCCGTGACGCCGCGTGTGGTCAGATCGTCGATCATCACGCCGATGTAGCTGTCAGCCCGGCTGAAGATCGCCGGCTCGCGGCGCTGCGCCGAAAGGGCGGCATTGAGCCCCGCTACCAAGCCTTGAGCCGCAGCCTCCTCGTACCCGGTCGTGCCATTGATCTGCCCGGCAAGGTAAAGACCTGAAACCGTCTTTAACCGCAGCGTTGGCGACAACGCGCGCGGATCGACATAGTCGTATTCGACCGCATATCCTGGCTGTAGAATTTCGGCCCGTTCAAGGCCAGCGATGCTTCTGACATAGTCGAGTTGCACATCAGCAGGCAAAGAAGTTGAAATGCCATTCGGATAAACCGTGTGGTCGTCCAGTCCTTCGGGTTCCAGAAAAACCTGATGAGAGTCCTTATCGGAAAACCGCAGCACCTTGTCCTCGATTGACGGACAATAGCGCGGTCCACGCCCGGAGATATGTCCCCCATACATAGCGGATCGGGAAATGTTCTTCTTGATAATGTCGTGGGTCCGCGCGTTCGTATGCGTGATCCCGCAAGAAATTTGCCGTGCTTGAACCCCGCTGCTGAGATACGAGAACAAGATCGGCTCATCATCCCCAGGTTGGGCCTGTAAAGTGTCCCAATTGACGGTACGGCCGTCCAGACGGGGCGGAGTGCCCGTTTTCAGACGCCCCAGCGGAAGTGCATATCGCAGCAGAGAAACTACCAGACGATTCGAAGCCTGATCGCCCCACCGCCCGGCAGGCCGGCTGACATCGCCGATGTGGATCATGCCATTGAGGAAAGTGCCAGTTGTCAGCACAACCGCCTGCGCGTTCAGAGCTGAGCCGTCAGAGAGTTCAACTCCTGAAACAGCTTGGCTGTCTCCAATCAGCGACGCGACTTCGCCATAGATCAGGTCTAATCCCGGGATTGCAGACGCTGCCCTGAATGCCGCTGACCGGTATAGCTTGCGGTCCATCTGCGCGCGCGGCCCTTGCACGGCTGGACCTTTCCTTTTGTTCAAAAGTCTGAACTGAATGCCAGCCTGATCGGCAATGCGGCCCATCAACCCGTCCAATGCGTCGATCTCTCGGACCAGATGACCCTTTCCCAGACCCCCAATAGCCGGGTTGCACGACAGAGTGCCAATATCCTCTTTCCGCATGGTGATCAGTGCGGTTCCCGCGCCAAGCCGGGCCGAAGCAGCGGCTGCCTCTAGGCCAGCATGACCTGCGCCAATGACGATCACATCGTAATGTTTCACGTGAAACACCTATTTGCCGATACAGAAGGAGGTGAAGACAACATCCAGATAATCCTCTGCGCCGATTCTGCCAAGCAAATGATCCAGAGATGACGAGGCATGGCGAACCGCCTCGGCCAACAGCTCAGCTGGAAGTTCATAAACATCATCAACCGCATTGCGCGCCGCCATCAAGGCGTTCAATTGTCGCTCATGGCTGACCAAGGCCGCACCCGAGGCCTTTTGGGAAAGAACATCAAACATCTTATCCAGAAGCATGTCGAGTCCTGCGCCCGTTACGGAGGAAACAGATAAACCGCGTTCTAGGTCGTGCAAATCCGCCTTACTTGCGACGACAAGGTCGCCCTCCTGCCAGAGGCTGTTGTCTGCCTTTCCCTCGGGCGACAGATGCAGCCGCAGATCTGCGGCCTCTGCCCTTTGTCGCGCACGGTCGATGCCGCGGCTTTCCAGTTCGTCCCGGGCATTTCGCAGGCCTGCCGTGTCCAGCAGCGTGACCGCAAGCCCTTTCAGGTCCAGACGCAGTTCAATGATGTCGCGCGTCGTTCCGGCGATGTCCGACACAAGGGCCACTTCGCGTTTGGCGATCCGGTTGATCAGGCTGGATTTTCCGGCATTGGGGGGCCCGATGACGGCAACCTCGAAGCCATTGCGGATGCGTTCCGCCGCCGCATAGCCTCTGATCTGCATTTCCAGTTCAGCCTTGAACATATCAAGCAACTCGAAGACCTCGCCAGGAACCTCCTCTGGAACCTCCTCATCGGCGAAATCGACGCTGCTCTCGACCAAGGCGCCTGCGCGGATCAGCAGCGATCGCCAGGCATCCGCCTTCCGCGCCAGTTCGCCATTGCTCATCCGCAAGGCGGCAAGACGCTGCGATTCGGTCTCCGCAGCCAGAAGATCACCCAGTCCCTCCACCTCGGACAGATCCATCTTCCCGTTCAGGAAGGCGCGTTTCGTGAACTCTCCGGCTTCGGCCAGCCGCAGACCCTGCGCCTTCAGAAGCTGCCCCAGACGTCTGACGATCACGGGGGCACCATGAAGGTGGATTTCCACCACGTCCTCGCCCGTGAAGCTGTGGCCGGCTTCGAACCACATCACAAGGGCGCGGTCCAGGATGTTCTCGCCATCGGCGATCTCGCGCAGATAGGCATGGCGCGGCTTCGGCAAAGGGCCTGCCAATCGCTCGGCCACGGTTCGCGCGCCCGCTCCGCTGACGCGAACAATGGAAACGCCACCCCGCCCAGGCGGGGTGGCTTCGGCAAAGATCAGGTCCATGGCAGCCCCGTCAGGCGTTCATCGAATCGAAGAATTCCGTGTTGGATTTGGTCTGCTTCAGTTTCGAGATCAGGAACTCGATCGCGTCCGTCGTGCCCATCGGGTTCAGGATGCGGCGCAGCAGATAGGTCTTTTGCAGATCCTTCGAATCGACCAGCAGTTCTTCCTTTCGCGTCCCGGACTTGAGGATGTCCATCGCCGGGAAGACGCGCTTGTCGGCCACCTTGCGGTCCAGCACGATCTCGCTGTTGCCGGTGCCCTTGAATTCCTCGAAAATCACTTCGTCCATGCGCGATCCGGTGTCGATCAGCGCCGTGGCGATAATGGTCAGCGACCCGCCTTCCTCGATGTTGCGCGCGGCTCCGAAGAACCTCTTGGGCCGCTGCAAGGCATTGGCATCCACGCCACCCGTAAGAACCTTGCCCGAGCTTGGCACAACGGTATTGAACGCCCTACCAAGTCTTGTGATAGAATCCAAAAGAATCACAACATCTCGTTTATGTTCAACCAGACGTTTGGCCTTTTCGATCACCATCTCGGACACGGCGACGTGTCGGCTGGCCGGTTCGTCAAAGGTCGAGGACACGACCTCGCCCTTGACCGACCGTTGCATGTCGGTCACCTCCTCGGGACGTTCGTCGATCAGCAGCACGATCAGATAGCATTCCGGGTGGTTGCGCTCGATCGAATGGGCGATGTTCTGCAACAGCACGGTCTTGCCGGTGCGCGGGGGCGCGACGATCAGCGACCGCTGGCCCTTGCCGATGGGCGCCACCAGGTCGATGATCCGGGCCGAACGGTCCTTGATAGTCGGATCCTCGACCTCCATCTTCAGCCGCTCGTTCGGGTAAAGCGGCGTCAGGTTGTCGAAGGCCACCTTGTGACGGGCCTTTTCGGGATCCTCGAAGTTGATCCGTTCCACCTTGGTCAGCGCGAAGTAACGCTCGTTCTCTCCGGGCGCGCGGATCACGCCCTCGACCGTGTCGCCGGTGCGCAGCGAATGCTGGCGGATCATGTCGGGGCTGACATAAATATCGTCGGGACCGGGCAGATAGTTCGCCGCGGTCGAGCGCAGGAAGCCGAAGCCGTCCTGCACGACCTCCAGCACGCCGTCGCCGCCGATCTCCACGCCCTCCTCGGCATGTTCCTTCAGCAGCTGGAACATCATCTCGCCCTTGCGCATGGTCGAGGCGTTCTCGATCTCCCACTCCTCGGCCATGGACAGCAGGTCGGCCGGGCTCTTGGCCTTGAGTTCGGACAGGTTGAGGCGTTCTTCGGACATGGATGGCACCGCAATCGCGCGCGGCATCGCCGCACGGTGTTCAGGATGTGAATCGGGAATCCCCGCGCCGGACGGCCGGGCTTGCCGCCGACATAAGCGCCGGCGGTCCCCGAGTCAACGACCGCCCCTCAGAACTTGACGATCACCGACAGGACGATCCCCGCCATCAGCAGCGTCGGCACCTCGTTCATCATGCGATAGCGCCGTCCGGGATGGCCCCCTCCGGCCAGCAGAAGGCGCCGCTGGCCTGCGCACCACATGTGGAACCAGGTCATCGCCAGCACGCAGGCAGCCTTGGTCCAGGGCCAGATCATCGACCAGTCCACGATGCCGGGCGTCAGCACCAGGGACAGCCCGCTGATCCAGGTCGCGATCATGGCCGGGGTCATGATCAGCCGCAGCAGCTTTTCCTCCATCACGGCGAAGCTGCCCGAGGGCTCGGGCGCCCCCCCGCGTTCGGCGTGATAAACAAACAGCCTGGGCAGATAGAACAGCCCGGCCATCCAGGAAATCACCGCCATGACATGGAACGCCTTGGCATAAGGATAGATCGGCGCCAGCCAGTCCGTCATCGGCATCCTTCTTAAATAAAAAGAGAAGAATAAAGGATGATGTTGCTGTAGGCCCTGTGGACAAAAGGATAAAGAAGAAATCCCCGGAACCGCCCACCGATCCCGGCCTTGTGGATAAGATCGGGACGAATGGCCCGAAGGGCAAAAAATTTCTTCGATAACAGAGGAATGGCATGTGGATAAATGCGTGGACGGCCAGCCTGCCGCCGGGTTCTCCACAGCTCGGGCTTTCGAAGCCTTTGTTTTGTCCACGTGTGGGCTGAACGCAGGCGTTCGGTGGAGGTTCCGGGGTCCGTTCTTGCGGGGTTTTCCGGCAGCCTCTGCTGCCCCCATGATTCGACCCGATTCCCCCCGGATCTTATCCACACCGGACCAGGTCGGCTTAATTGTCGCAAAAGACTGCTTTTTCTTGCCGCCCTGCCGCCCTAGTCTGCGGGCCAAAGCCAAGGACGTGACGATGACCGACGACCAGCCAAGCCGCCCCGCCCATGTTCCGCTTGCCGGGGTCATCGGCATGCCGATCGCGCATTCCCGCTCGCCGCGGCTGCATGGACATTGGCTGCGGCGCTACGGCATCGCCGGCCACTACATCCCCATGCCCGTGATGCCCGAACACCTGGCCGAGGCGCTGCGCGCCCTGCCCCGCCTGGGATTTGTCGGCGTCAACGTCACCATTCCGCACAAGGAGGCCGTGCTGACCCTGGCCGATGCCGTGACCGACCGCGCGGCGCTGATCGGGGCGGCGAACACGCTGATCTTCCGCCCCGACGGCAAGATCCATGCCGACAACACCGACGGCTATGGCTTTATCGCCAACCTGCGCCAGAACGCCCCCGACTGGCAGCCCGATGCGGGGCCCGCCGCCGTGATCGGCGCGGGGGGCGCGGCGCGGGCCGTGGTCGCCTCGCTTCTGGACAGCGGGGTCAAGGAACTGCGCATCACCAATCGCACCCGCATCCGCTCGGAACAGATCAAGGCGGAATTCGGCGCGCGGCTGGTGGTTTACGACTGGGCGCAGGCGGGCAACATGCTGGACGGCGCGGCCACGGTGGTGAACGCCACCTCTCTGGGGATGGAGGGCAAGCAGCCCCTTCGCCTGCCCCTGGACGCGCTGTCGCCCGGCGCCCTTGTCACCGATCTGGTTTACACGCCGCTGATGACGTCCTTCCTGCTGGACGCGCAGGCGCGCGGCTGCCGCGTGGTGGATGGCCTGGGTATGCTGCTGCACCAGGCCGCGCCCGGGTTCGAACGCTGGTTCGACCGCCGCCCCGAAGTGGACGACGCCTTGCGCCGGGCCGTGCTGGAATGACCTTCCGCCTGGGCCTGACCGGCAGCATCGGCATGGGCAAGTCCACAACCGCGCAGATGTTCCGCGACGCGGGCCATCCGGTCTGGGATGCGGACCAGGCGGTTCACCGCCTTTACGCGCCCGGCGGCGCGGCGGTCGGGCCGGTGGCCGCGGCCTTTCCGGCGGCGCTGCGGGACGGCGGCATCGACCGCGGCGCGCTGAAGGCCGCGATTGCCGGCGATCCTGCGGCTCTGGACCGTTTGTCGGCCATCGTGCATCCCATTGTCGCCGCCGACCGCGATGGTTTCGTGGCGCTTCATGCCGATGCGCCCCTTGTTGTTCTGGATATTCCGCTGCTTTACGAAAACGGCTATGGGGCGCAGATGGACGGCGTGGCGGTTGTCTCGGCGGATGCGGATACGCAGCGCCGTCGGGTTCTTGCGCGGCCGGGCATGACGGAAGACCTGCTGGACCTGATCCTGTCGCGGCAGATGCCCGACGCCGAGAAACGGGCCCGGGCGGACTGGATCATCCCGACGGACAGCCTGGACGCCGCCCGCCGGGCCGTGAACCGCATCGTGAAGGAGATTGCCACCCTTGCGTGAAATCGTGATGGACACCGAAACCACCGGCTTTGACGCGGACAAGGACGACCGCATCGTCGAGATCGGCGGGATCGAGCTTGTGAACCACCTGCCCACCGGCCGGACCTTTCACGTCTATGTCAATCCCGAACGCCCCATGCCCAAGGAAGCCTTCGAGGTGCATGGCCTGGGCGACGACTTCCTGCGCGACAAGCCGAAATTCGCGGACATCGTTCAGGGCTTTGTCGATTTCATCGGCGACGACGCCCGGCTGGTGATCCACAATGCCAGCTTCGACATGAAGTTCCTGAACGCCGAACTGCGCCGGCTGGGCCGTCCCCCCCTGCCGTGGTCCCGCGCCCTGGACACCCTGGCGCTCGCGCGCGAGAAGTTTCCCGGCTCTCCGGCCACGCTGGACGCGCTGTGCCGCCGCTTCGGCATCGACAACTCCAACCGGCAGCTGCACGGCGCGCTTCTGGACAGCGAGCTTCTGGCCGAGGTCTATCTGGAACTGATCGGCGGCCGCCAGCCGGATCTGGTGCTGGACCAGCCCGGCCGCGGCCCGGCCGCCGGCCCGCAAGGCGCCGGCAGCGGCCCCCGCGCCGCCCGTCCCCATCCCCTGGCCCCGCGCCTGACCGAGGCCGAGGCCGCGGCCCATGCCGAATTCGTGGCTAAGCTGGGGGAAACGGCGGTCTGGGCGCGCTATACAGGTTGACAGTCGCGGCTGCCGGTGACGCCATAAGGGCTGTCCGACCACAAGGGCGAAGGTGCCGATGCTGACCCTGCTGCGCGAGATCTGGTCCTTTGTGGCGGCGATCTTTGAACGCATGGACAAGATCCACATGGGCCTGATCGCCGCGGGCGTGGCCTTTTATGCCATGTTCGCGGTCTTTCCGGGCCTTGCCGCCATTATCGCGTTGTGGAGCCTGTGGTTCGATCCGACCGTGATCATGACCTATCTGGACGTGGCGCATGAATTCCTGCCCGAGGGCGCGGGCGACCTGATCGACGCGCAGGTGATGTCGCTGACCTCGGCCGGGCGCACCTCGGTCGGCTGGACCTCCTTCGTGTCCTTCATGGTCGCGACCATCGCCGCGCGCGCGGGGGTCGAGGCGGTGGTCGGCGGCCTGAATGCCGCCTATGGCGTGCGGTCCCATTCGACGGTTTTCGGCTTCGTGCTGGCCTATGCGCTGACCCTGGCCATCGTGGGCATTTCGCTGGCGGGGCTTGCGACAATCGTTCTTGTGCCGATCCTGCTGAACTTCGAGGTCTTCGCCCAGGTGCGGGCCTGGGCGGTGGCCGGGCTGCCCTGGGGGGCGATGTTCCTGCTGGTGATCCTGGGGATCGGCATCCTGTATCGCTATGGCCCGAACGTGAAGACCCCGCGCACGCCGGTCTTCACCTGGGGCGCCTTTTTTGCCGCCGTCCTGTGGGCCGTGGCCTCGGTGGCCTTTTCCGCCTATCTCAGCAGCTTCAACAGCTACAACCGGATCTACGGGTCCATCGGCACGGTTGTCGCGCTGCTGATGTGGTTCTATCTGGCAGGCTTTTCCGTTCTGCTGGGCGCGCTCATCAATGTCGAGATCGCCCGCCGCCGCCGGGTCCGCGCCGCGCGCGAGGCCCGCGCCTCGCTGGTGGAAGGCATCAAAAAGGCGGCGGAATGACCCGCCGCCCCTCGGGTCCGCGAAAGCGGCCTCAGGCCGCGTCCAGCCCCTCGGTCGAGGAAAAGAACATCGCCTGGCTGACGGCCGAGCGGACCTGTTCCTCGTTGTAGGGCTTCGAGATCAGGAAGGCCGGTTCGGGCCGTTCGCCGGTCAGCAGCCGTTCGGGGAAGGCGGTGATGAAGATCACCGGGATGTCGCCCAGATCGCGCAGAAGCTCGTTCACGGCGTCGATGCCGGACGATCCGTCGGCCAGCTGGATGTCGGCCAGGATCAGGTCCGGGCGGGACTGGCCCGCCAGTTCGATGGCTGCGGAATGGGTGCGGGCCACGCCCGTCACCTCGTGGCCCATGGCCTGGACGATGCCCTTCAGGTCCATGGCGATGATCATCTCGTCCTCGATCACCATGACCTTGCCGCGCAGCGACGCGCTCATCTCGGACAAGGCGATGCCCACCAGTTCCTCGGCCTCGGTCGCGTCGATCTGCATCACGCGCCCGATCTGGTCGAAGCGCAGTTCCTCGATCGTGCGCAGCAGCAGGGCTTCGCGCGAATTGGCGGTCAGGCCCCGCAGGTGGTCCTGGGCGCGCGTTTCGCGCGCGGTGCGGTCGGTTTCATCGACCGGCTGGCCGGAGCTTTGCCAGATCGCGTGAAAGGTGCGGAACAGCCCGATCCGGGTGTCGTCTTCTTCTTGCAGGATCGAACGGTCCGACAGGATGGCTTCCAGGGTGGCGGCGGCATAGTTGTCACCGGCGCGCTGGCTGCCGGTCAGCGCACGCGCATAGCGCCGCAGATAGGGCAGCTCGCGCCCGATGGATTGGGCCAGATCGGCTGACGACATATCTCTCATCCTTCGCATTTCGCATATTGCGCGGAACCTATCCCAACCCCTACAGGTTGGACAACGTGCGCACAAGATTTCCGGGACTAACAAAGTAATGACATCGAAGCGAGATGATCGTCGCAAGGCGGCAGTCGAGAAGCAGATCGACGAGAATCTGCGCCGCGTCTATGAACAGGACGTGACCGAGCAGATTCCCGATCGTTTCCTGGCGCTTCTCGACCAGCTGCGCGAGCAGAAGTGATATCCTTGCAAACGCGACGACGCGACGGTGGACGGTGAGAGAATGAAGAAATCCGCGACAACGGATCCGCGCGACCAGTTGGTGGACCATCTGCCGGCGCTGCGCGCCTTTGCCCTGTCCCTGACGCGCGAAGGGGCATCCGCCGACGACCTGGTCCAGGACACCATCGTCAAGGCCTGGACCAACATGGACAAGTTCCAGGCCGGCACCAACCTGCGCGCCTGGCTGTTCACCATTCTGCGCAACACCTTCTATTCCGCCCGCCGCAAGACCAAGCGCGAGGTCAGCGACAGCGACGGCATCCATGCCGCCCGCCAGGCGACGCGCCCCGAACATGACGGGCGGCTGGCGATGAAGGATTTCCGCGTGGCCTTTGCCCAGCTGCCCGACGAACAGCGCGAGGCGCTGATCCTGGTGGGCGCATCCGGCTTTTCCTACGAGGAAGCGGCCGACATGACCGGGGTCGCCATCGGCACCGTCAAGTCGCGGGCCAATCGCGGGCGCCGCAAGCTGGCGGAACTGCTGCATCTGGAAAGCGGTGAGGAACTGGACATGACCGATCAGGCGACTCTGGCCGTGATGGCGTCCAGCCACACCATCGCCCGCTAGGAACCGCCGGTGTTCCGGCGGATCAGCGACCGTCTGGATTTCACCCGCAAGCTGGGTTTCCGGCTGGGCGCGCTGCTGTCTGTGGCCATCCTGCCTTTGGGGCTGATCTCGCTGATCCAGAACTTCAACCTGGTGGCCGAAGCCGAGCGCGGGGTCGAGATCGCGCTTCTGGGCCGCACCGCCTCGACCGCGGCGGGGGAACGGGCGCTTTTGCAAAGCGCGCTCGGCTCGGCGGACGCCCTTGGCCCCGCCGTGCTCGAGGCGATGAACCGCCCGCAGGCCTGTTCGGACCTGATGCGCAACTTCATCGAACGCAGCGCCACCTATGTGTTTGCGGGCTTCGTGCCGCTGGACGGGGTAAGCACCTGCAATTCGGCAAGCCAGGGTGGGCCGCTGGATCTGAGCCGGTCCGAGGGTTTCAGGACGTTCATCTCCCAGCCGGGCATCCGCGTCACCGCCATCGACCGGGGCACGGTCAGCCGCCGCCCGGTGGTGCTGGTCATGCAGCCGCTGTATCGCGACAGCCAGATGCTGGGCTATATCGGCCTGTCGCTGACCAACGAATTGCTGCGCTCCACCCACGACATCAGCTTCGGCAGCGAGGGGGCGCGGATCGTCACCTTCAACCAGCAGGGCGAGATCCTGACATCGGACACCGATGCCCAGACCAGCGTCGCGGACATCCTGCCCCAGAATGTCGAGCTGGTCAGCCTGCTGTCGCGGACCGAGACGACCTTCCGCGCCCGCGCCGGCAACGGCCAGATGCGCATGTTCACCGTTGTGCCCGCCATACCGGGGCTTGTTTATGCGCTTGGCAGCTGGTCGCCCAAGACGGCGGGCGTCGGGCTGTTCCAGTTGTCGCGCTTCGGGGCGGTGACGATCCCCATGGCCTTGTGGCTGGTGTCGCTGGCCGTGGCCTATTTCGCGGTGTTCCGCATGGTCCTGCGCCACATCACCGTTCTGCGCGGCCAGATGCGCCGTTTCGCCATCGGCAACCGCACGGAACCGCCCCCCGTGCTGACCGACGCGCCCACCGAGATCTGCGATGTCAGCCAGACCTTCCACAACATGGCCCGCATCCTGATCCGCGACGAGGAAGCGATGGAGGAGGCCGTCGCCGAAAAGACCGTGCTGCTGAAAGAGGTCCATCACCGGGTCAAGAACAACCTGCAACTGATCGCGTCCATCATCAACATGCAAAGCCGGGTGATCGACGATCCCGACGCCAAGCGCGTGCTGCGCTCGGTCCAGGACCGCGTGGCCGCCCTGGCGACGATCTACCGCAACCTTTACCAGGCCGAGCACCTGGACGCGGTCGAGGCCGGGCGCCTGATCTGCGACATCATCAACCAGATGGTCAGTGCCTCGGTCGAACCCGGCAGCCACCTGCGCATCGACACCAACATCGAAACCCTGATCCTGCTGCCCGACCAGGCGGTGCCGTTGTCGCTGCTGGCGACCGAGGCCTTCACCAACGCGCTGAAATACGCGGGCACCGCGCCGGGCGAGGACGCGCCGTGGGTGAGGGTGGACCTGGCGACCACCGCCCCCGGCAAGGCGGTGCTGGAGGTCGCCAATTCCGTCGGCCAGGATTCCCGCCAGTCCGAGGGGACCGGCCTCGGCAGCCAGCTGATCGAGGCCTTCGCGACCCAGCTCGAGGGTGAGGCCACCTCGGGGATCGAGGGGAACAGCTTCGTTCTGCGCCTGCATTTCGCCATCGACCAAGCCAAGACCCTGGCCGAGGCGCGCAACGTGGTTCTGACATCGGCGGCGCGGCCGGGGGCGCGGCATTAAGCGGATCGCCCCTTGCGCCGTCACGATGCCGCTTGCACGGACGGGTCCGGTCCCTATCTTGCAGGGCATGGATTCGCAGGGCAGCTTCGATCTGACGACCGGCCGGGGGCTGATGGCCTGTCCGCGCTGCGATGCCCTGCATGTCGAGGAAGACCTGGAACCCGGCGACACCTTGTGCTGCGTCCGCTGCGGCGGCGTGCTGGCCAAGCCCCGCGGCGGGGCCTTCAGCCAGCTGATCGCGCTGGCCTTCACCTCGATGGTGCTGATGATGGGGGCGATCTTCTTTCCGTTCCTGGAAATCTCGCGCATGGGGTTTGGCAATGCGACCTCGCTGTTCGGGGTGGCGATGGCCTTCGCCGACGGGGTGCTGCTGCCCCTGGTGCTGGCGGTGATGGCGATGATCGTCGGCCTGCCGGTGCTGCGGTCCTTTCTGCTGGTCTACACGCTGGCGCCCCTGGCCCAGGGCCGCGCGCCTTATCGCCACGCCGCGCGCGCCTTCCGCTGGTCCGAGGAACTGCGCCCTTGGTCGATGGCCGAGATCTTCGTGATCGGCACCGCGGTCGCCCTGGTCAAGGTGGCGGGGCTTGCGACCGTTCATCTGGGCCCCGCATTCTGGGCCTTCTGCGCCCTGATCCTGGTCAATCTCGCCTCGCGCGGGTTCATGTGCCAGACAACCATCTGGGACGCCATCGAGGACGCGGGCCTGCGCACCGACGGCCACGAGATGGCCGGGAACCGCGCGCCATGAACGGGGACGCCGCCGACGCCCCGATCCTGACGGCGCATCGCGCGGGTCTGCTGGGCTGCCGGTCCTGCGGCCGCGTCTGGCCCCAGGATCAGGAAACCTGCAACCGCTGCGGCGCGGATCTGGTGCCGCCCGACCGGCGCGGGCTGCAAAAGGTCTGGGCCTGGTGGCTGGCGGGCCTGATCATGTATGTTCCCGCCAACCTGTTCCCGATGATGCGGACCCAGACCTTTGCCGGGTTGCAGGGCAGCACCGAGGCAACCATCCTGGAAGGCGTGGTCGAGCTGGTCCATTACGGCAATTACGACATCGCCATCATCGTCTTTGTCGCCTCGGTGATCGTGCCGATCGCCAAGTTCCTGTCCATCGCCTGGCTGGCGCGGGTCGCCGGCCGGCCCGCGACGGTCGAGCAGGCCCATCTGCGCCTGAAAATCTACGAGGTGGTCGAATTCATCGGCCGCTGGTCGATGATCGACGTGTTCGTGGTGGCGATCCTGTCGGCCCTGGTGCAGCTGGGTTTCGTCGCCTCCATCCATCCCGGCCCTGCGGCCGTGTCCTTTGCGCTGTCTGTTGCCTTCACCATGCTTTCCGCGCAAAGCTTTGATCCAAGACTGATCTGGCGCGGATTGCCGCTGCGAAGCCGGACGGACGACACGGGGCAGGAATAAAGACACCGATGACCGACCAGCCGCCGCCCTTGAGACCGGCAAGTCCCGCGCGGAAAACGGCCGCGCGCGCCGCCCTGGCCGGGATCAACGTGATCTGGCTGGTGCCGATCATCGCCCTGATCGTGACGCTGGCGATCGCCTGGAACGCCTATGCGGACCGGGGCAAGACCATCAGGGTCGAATTCGCCGACGCGACCGGCGTGACGCCCGGCGAAACCGCCCTGCGCTTTCGCGAGATCACCGTGGGCCAGGTCGAATCCGTCAGCTTCACCCCGGATCTGGCGCGCGTGGTGGTCGAGATCCGCGTGGACAAGGACGTGGCCCCCTATATCGACAGCGACGCGGCCTTTTGGATCGTCCGCCCGCAGGTCACGGCCCAGGGGGTGACGCGGCTGGACACGGTGCTGACCGGCTCGTTCATCGAAGGCTATTGGGACGCCGCGGTTTCGGCCCCCCAGGACCGCTTCGTGGGCCAGGAACGCCCGCCCCTGGTGCGCAGCGACACGCCCGGCACCTGGGTCACGCTGGCGATGGAGAATGCCGACGGCATCAGCGAGGGCGCGCCGGTCCTGTATCGCGGGGTGCAGGTCGGGCGCATGGAAAACCTGCGCTTGTCCGCGTCCGAGGATCAGGTCATCGCCGACGCCTTTGTCGAGGCGCCCCACGACAAGCGGCTGACCACCGCGACGGTTTTCTGGGACACCTCGGGCTTTTCGCTGTCGCTGGGCGCCTCGGGCGTGTCTTTGAACGTGAACTCGCTGTCCTCGGTCCTGCAAGGGGGCGTCGCCTTCGACACCCTGGTCAGCGGCGGCCAGCCGGTCCAGCCGGGCCATGTCTTCGCCCTGCAACCCGACGAGGACACGGCCCGCAACGACATCCTGGCCAGCGACAATGCCGAACCCCTGCGCATCGCCATGCTGATCGACGATTCCCTGCGGGGGCTGGAAAAGGGCGCCGACGTGCAGTTCCAGGGCCTGCGCGTGGGCCAGGTCACCGACCTGGCGGTCGCGGTGGACGACGGCACGGACAGGATCCGTCAGGTCGTGACCATGGCGATCTCGCCCTTCCGGCTGGGGCTGGCCGACGACGCCACGCCCGAAGAAGCCCTGGCCTTCCTGCAAGAGGCCGTGGCCGACGGCCTGCGCGCGCGGGTCGCCAGCGCCGGATTCCTCGGCACCTCGCTGATGGTCGAGCTGGTCGACATTCCCGACGCCGCGCCCGCCGCCATCGACACAAGCGCCGAACCGAACCCCGTCATTCCCTCGGTCCCGGGGGATCTCGAGGATTTCACCGCCAGCGCCCAGGGCTTCCTGTCGCGCATCGGCAACCTGCCGCTGGAGGAGGTGCTGCGGTCGGCCACCGACATGATGAACAGCATCACCGCCCTTGCCAGTTCCGAGGACACGCGCGCCATTCCCGAAAGCCTGCGCCAGACGCTGGACCAGGCCAAGGGCGCGGCCACCGACATCGGCGGCATGGCGCGAGAGCTGCGCGAGGCGGACACCGCCGCGAACCTGGCCCGCCTGATCGACGAGGCCGCCGCCGCCGCGGAAGCGGTCAAGCTGGCCGCCGCCGACGCGCCCGAGATGGTGGACAGCATCGACGCCGCCGCCGCCGCGGTCGAGGAGTTCGGCTTTGCCGAGATCAGCGCCCAGGCCGAAGGGATCCTGGCCGACCTGCGCGCCATGCTGGGCAGCGAGGATGCCGAACAGCTGCCCGGAAACCTGTCCGACACCCTGGAGGCGGCGTCTGGCCTGCTCAATGACCTGCGCGACGGCGGCGCGGTGGGCAGCCTGAACGACGCGCTGGACAGCGCCAGCACCGCCGCCGATCAGGTGGCCCAATCCGTCCAGCGCCTGCCGCAATTGATCGGACGGCTGGAAGCCACGGCCGCGCGGGCGGATTCGGTCCTGGCCTCCTACGGCGACCGCTCGGCCTTCAACACCGAGGCGGTCAACATGCTGCGCGAGCTGCGCCGCGCGACCGAGGCCTTCGGATCGCTGGCGCGGCTGATCGAACGCAACCCCCGCGCCTTCATTCTGGGACGATGACATGACCCACAGCCTGCCCCTTGCCCTTGCCTGCCTTGGCCTTCTGGGGCTGTCCGCCTGTTCCGACCCGGAAAACACCGCGCGCTTCCTGATCGACCCGCCGGCGGGCGAACAGGTGCCCGACCGCCTGGGCAGCGCGGAACTGAAGGACGTGTCCCTGCCCGAATACGCCTCGGGACAGGAGGTCGCCTTTCAGACCGAAGACGGCGCGGTCCGCTCCACCCCCGACAACCTGTGGGCCGACAACCCGCAGCGCGCCTTCACCCTTGCGCTGGCGCGCGCGATTTCCGACGCCTCGGGCGCGACCGTGATCGGCGAGCCCTGGCCCCTGGCCGAACCCCCCCGGCGCCGGCTGGAGGTGCGGGTGGAAAAGGCCCTGGCCCAGGCCAACGGCACCTATCGGCTGTCGGGCCGTTATTTCGTGTCCGACGAGGGCAGCGGGGGCGCGAACCACGCCCGCAGCTTCGACATCGCCGTGCCGCTGGGGGGCACGGGGCCTGCGGCATCCGCCGCGGCGGCGTCCCGGGCCATCGCCCTTCTGGCGCGGCAGATCGCCACGCTGTCGGGGCCCGGCCGCACCATCGCCACCACGGCGCCCGCCGATCCCTTTGCGCTGGATCCGCTGTTCTGAACGCAAGGGAATGGCGGATGGCTGAAAGCCATCCGCCAAACACCCGCAGGCACAACAAGCACTGGTTACGCGGGGGGACTTGGCGGGTCTTCGTCCCGGTCCCGGAAATGGCCGGGGCGGGACACGGGATCGTCGCAGGCGCCGGCCCGTCCCATCACGCGGACGATGACCGGCAGGACGTAATGGTCGAAACAGCGGCGATCGGGGGCGAAGGCACCGGGATGGCCGATGCCTCCGCAGTCTTCGCAATCCTCGATGTTGCCCCAGCAATTGGGGCAGGCACCCAGGGCGCAGGCCAGCATCTCGACATGATCGACAAGAAGCCGGTTTTCCTGCTCGAGCCGCCGGAAAGCGGCCCAGGTCGGACGGTCGGGATCAGCGAGAGGAACATCGCCCCCTGATCGCCCGGATATTGCCGCCAGCAGATCCTGCTGCATGTCGTGAACCGGCATATTCTGCACACCCCCCGGTCCACCGCCCAGAAGCTGAAGCGCGGCAATCACGTTGCTGAAATTCGGAACTGAGTCACCCGGCATGTGCGTCTTCCCCCTTGCTGTCTTTCGCAAGCCGTCATCCCGTGCGACCAATGATCGCTTGCAATGGAATCATCATCGCTCAAAGCCGTGAAACGGGCGTGAATCCGGGGGCGGTTTTCGCAAGAAAGGCGATCGGCGCCGCTAGAACTCGCCGAAAGGCCCGGCAAAGGGCAGAATGGGCGGCTGATCGGGGGGTCTGGACGGCTGCTGGTCCTGCCGGGCCTTGTCCCGGACCGCCTGCCGGCCGTCCAGCACCGCGCCCTGCGACAATTGCCCTGCCAGCCAGCGCGCCAGCTGCGGCGCCGCAAGCGAGGTGCCCGACGCCAGCGCGAAGCTGCCGCTGTCGCGGCCGCGCACGATCATCGTCCCGGCATTGACGCTGCGGTCCACCGGGGCCAGGCAATCGCCCGGCTGCCCGTCCTCCAGCAGCGCCCCATAGGCCGCGTCCCGTTCGGTGCGCAGATAGATCGCCCCCGCCCGCAGCGTCCTGCTGCCGGTGGCATAGCTGTTGACCGTGCCCTTGCGGATCACCAGCGGATCGCCGCCGTTCCGCGCATCCGTCAGGATCGGAAAGCCCGCCTCGTCGTGGCTGCGATAGGCGGGGTCGTGAAACCAGCTTTGCCGCGCGCCCCGGCGAAAGCCGCGGATCACCTCGTCGCGCTGCGCCATGACGTCATAGCTTGCGCCGGGATCGGTGCTGCCGGCGATCCCGACCCGCCATTCGCCGGGCGGGGCGAAGGGCTCGCCCAGCCTTTCGGGGCAGGTCGGCGTGGCGATCACGGCGATGCCGTCGCGCCAGCGGCCGTCGGGCAGCAGATGCGGCGTGTAATAGGCGCGCGCCAGGGGCGTTCCCTTTGCGTCGGACAGAACGGAAAACTGCCAGGGCAGCGTAAAGGCGGTGGTCGCGGGCGGATGGCCCGGCGGGGTCAGCGTCACCTGCAACGCCCCCCGGGGGGGATGCGCATAGGGCGGCCCCCAGATCTCGATGGCGTTGATGGTGGTGTCGTCGGGGGGCAGGCGCCAACCGATCTGCTGGCCCGCCCGCAAGCGGGCGCGCAATCGGCCCTGGCGATGATTGCCCATGGGCAGCACGAAATGCACGGGGCCCAGATCCGGGGCTTGGACGGCCGAGACCGCATCCATGAACCGTTCCAGCAGGCTTGACCCGTCGCGCGGCCCCGCTGTCAGCCCCAGGCTGAGGTTAACGACCACCGGCAGCCGGACCGAGCCGCGCGGCTGGCCGCGCCGCGCCTCGATGAAGCGGCACAAGCGCCGGGCGCGGTGGATGATGAACAGCATTCCCGTCAGGATCGGAACAGGTGCCAGGACGCCCGTGGAATCGGCGATGATCCGCGGCGGCAGGCAGACGGCGATCACCGGATGGTCGCGGGCCCGCGGATCGCCCGGGTCGAAGCCTGCGGCCAGGGGGGCCACCGCCGCGCCATGCCCCGCCTCGAACGCGCCCGAGGGCGGGCCGGGGCGGGTCAGATCCACCGCGCCGGTCAGGCGGTAGATCGCATCCTCGCCCGGCAGGCTGCCGCTGGCGGCCCTGGCCAGCAGCTCCGACAGTTCGGCTCCGCGCCATTCCGCGCCGGATGGCAGGTCGGTGCCCGTCCCGGGCCGGAACCGCGCATCCTGCATCCACACGGCGGCCATGCGGCTGAGACCGCCCGCAAGGGTGAACCGCTGGTGGACAAAGGGAATCGCGTCGTCGATGACGCCGATGATGCAGCCCTTGCCGGGTTCGGGCAGCGCCCCGTCCGGCAGATAGGCCAGCGCCGGATCGGCCAGGTCGCCGTCGCCCGCCATCCGGTGATCCGGGTTGGCCGCATCGCCCGACAGGACGCCCGCCGGATCCTCCAGGAAATCCTCGAAGGCCGTGACGATCCTGTTGGCAAGGGCCATCATCGGAAGCTCTGCTCGATCAGGTCGCGCAGCGCCTGTTCAAGCTGCCCGGGCAGTTCGGCGCCGTCGGCCGGGCCGTGGCCGTCCTGCGCGGGAACCTGGTTCCGGCCGGCGCGCAGGTCGTGGAAGTAATGCAGGTAAGGCGACAGGCCGGGGCGGAACCGGTCATAGGCAGCCCGGGGCTCGGACCAGCGCGGGGGGTCGTCTTCGCCGGGACCGGATGTCAGCTCCATCGCGTCTGCCATTCCCGGGCCGCGCGCTGGCACAGCGATTGCCACAAGGGGGCGGGACGCACCGCCGCCGCATCGTCGGGAAAGCCGGCCGAGGGATCGCCGCCCCTCACCATCCGGTCCAGCACGCCGTAATGAAAGTCGCGCGGCTGGTTCCCGTCGCGGAAGGCCGTGCCGTCGAAGCTGGCCGACCCGACCGTGCCGCCCTGCCCCCGCGCCATCAGATAGCGCCCCAGCTGGATGCCCAGCACCGCGCCCGCCGCGCTGTCGGCGGGGAAATGCACGCCCGCCACCGTGCGGTTGATCGCGATCCGGCAGGCCAGGCGGTAAAGCTGGCTGTCGGCGGCAATGGCGGCGCCCGGGTCCGTCAGCCGCGACAGCATGGCCGCCAGCGTGAACATCTGCGTGGCATGGCCGCTGGGCAGGGTCGGATGGCCGGGTTCCGCGATCATCGGCTGGACAAGGGGGCTGAACTGCGAAGGGCGCGGGCAGCCAAGCGCGATCTTGGCCCGCATCACCACCGGCGTCACGATGTCCAGGCCGGTTTCCAGCATCTCGACCACGGCGGGCGCGCGGAAGGGGGTGACGGGCAGGATGGCGGAAACGAAGGGGATCAGGCGTTCTTTCTGGACCAGGATCTCGGCCAGGCGGTCGGCGCGCAGTTCGGCGTAAGCCGCGACCAGGGGCGCGGCATGGCCGAAATCCGCGACCTCGGGGCGGATGATCCGGGCCAGGGGGAGGGGGTCCGCAGCAGCGGCGCCGCCCCGCCGCAGCACCGTGACCGCCCGGGCGGCGGCGCGCTTCTGGGGATATTCCTCGATCTTGAAGGAGATGTCCTCCAGCAGTTCGGACATCAGAACGGCGCGCCGGAACGGAGGCTCCATCCGCCGCAGCCGGTCGGCGGCCTCCAGCGTCGCGTCCTGGCCGGCCTGGGGGGCGATCGTCTCGGTGCCGACAATGGCGTCGCGGGTCCGCATCAGGGCGGCGGCCATCATGCCCTCGGCGGAGGAAGCGTCCGGCCCGACTGCACCCTGGCCGTGCTGACCATGCTGGCCGTGTTGCAGGGACATTGTCCGACCTCGTTGACCGGGGGAATCGAAAACACTGTATCTTTGCCGCCGGGGAAAGCGTAACAACGAGTTCGGATTTCGCCTATAGCTTTGTTTTGATGCAGTCGCTGACGCTTCGCCTTATGGGGCCTGTCGAACTGACCGGGCCGGGAAACCTGCGGTTGACGCCGCGCGGGATGCGGGCGCGCGGCGCCCTGGCGGTGATGGGCAGCGCTGTGGCCATGCGGGTGCTGCGTGCCCGCTTGCAGGATCTGCTGTTCAGCACGCGCGAACCCGAAAACGCCAATGCCAGTCTGCGCCAGGTTCTGCGCGAGATCCGCATGGGCCTGGCGGATTTCCGCGGCGCGCTGGTCAGCGGGCCGGGATGGGTGGGGCTGGACGGCGCGGTTGTCCGGCTGGACATGACCGCGCGTCCCGGTCCGGACGGGCAGATGCCCGAATTCGCCGCCGACCTGGACATCCCCGACCCCGAATTCGAGGACTGGCTGCGCGATGCGCGGATGCATGCCGAGCAGGCCGTGACGCCTGGCGCCCCCGAGCCCGCGGTGCTGCCGGTTCTGCTGACAACCGAGCCGGTGGCGAGCGACATGGAGGCCGGCGTGATAGCGGCCATGGTGATGGGCGAGGCCGCGGGCCGGGTCTGCGACCTGGTGCCGATGGTCGCCATGCCCGACCGGGCCGATCCGGGACAATCGGCCATTGTCCTGTCCGCCATGGCCAACCGCCTGGGCCAGCAGATTCACGTTCTGGTCAAGCTGGGCCATCGGCCCAGCGGCCGCCTGTTCTGGTCGCACAAGTTCGTGCTGGACGCGGCCAGCCCGACCGCATCCATGAACGACTGCACGGCGCAGGTCTGCGTGGGCGTCATGCGCGTGCTGGAAGCCCTGCGCACCGTGGACGCCGCCCTTGGCGTGTCCTTTGCGGATGTGTTCAGCTTCAACCAGGCGCGGCTTCATCGCGCCGAACAGTCCCTGGCGGACATGGACAACGGCGTCAACGCGTCCCTGACCATGGCCCTGAGGGCCTGGGTGCGCACCACGCAGGTCTTCGAACGCCTGGTGCCCGACCCGCAGGACAGCATCCAGGAAGCGCATGAATTCGCCGCCAAGGCCCGCGAGGCCGATCCCTACAGCGCCACCGCCCTGGCCGTGGGATCGGTGGTGGAAGGCTACATGAACCACGGCCAGGTCAGCTTCTGGCTGGCCCAGCAGGCGGTCCAGATGGACGCCCGCAATCCCCTGTCGCGCTATGCCTATTCCCAGGCCCTGACCGATCTGGGCCGCCACAAGGAAGCGCATCGCGAGGCGCAGACGGGCCTGGCCGAGGCGCTGTCTGTTCTGAACCCCGCCACCTGGCAGTTGCGCATGGGCATCGCCCTGACCCGCCTTGGCCGCTTCGACGAGGCAGAACAGCGTTTCAACGCCGTCCAGCAGTTCGCCCCGGAAAACCGCCCCTCGCTGCGCTTCCTGGCCGCGCTGCGATACCGCCGCCGGGACGAGGCGGGCGCCCAGGCGGCCCTGCATGCGCTGAAGAAGGTCGAGCCGGGCTTCTCGCTGGAGGCGATGCGCAGCGACAGCTATCCCGTGGCGACCCTGCGCCAGGGCGGGTTGCTGGGGGTGACCCGGTCGGGGCTGATCTAGGGCGGCGCGGGGCGTCCGGCCTGCTTGATTGCCTGCACGGGCGGGGTCAGGAAACGGATGCGTTTCCCCGCCCCCGACGGTTTCGATGGCGAACGGTGCCCGCGACCATGCGAAACCGGCGCTCGGCGGCGGCGGGGCGCAGGCCGGCCCGTCCTTCAAGGCCCGGCGGCATGGGTGAACATGGCAGCCGCGGCGAATGCGGCTCGGGCGCGGGTGCCTCAGGCAACCGGCCCTTCGGCCAGGATCTTCTCGACCTCTTCGGCCATCGGGTTCCAGTCGAAGCGGGCGGCGATGATGCCATGGTCGTTGTAGCCGCGCCGCTTGCGCTCGGCCTCGGTCGCGGTCAGGTGGTCGTTCAGCACCCGCATTTCGCGGAAGGACCACCGGCGGATCGCCGAATGGTCGTAAAAGGAATCCGACACCATGATGTGGTCCAGCGACTCCATCTGGTTCTGGTGGATATAGGTGTAATAAACGTGGCGGAACGACCGCAGCTGTTGCAGCTTTTCGACCGTGTAGAGGCCCCGGTCGGACTTGCTGCCCGCCGTGCTTTTGGCAAAGAAGCGATAGCCCGGGTTGCCCGTCAGCAGCTCGGTCGAAACGGATGTGGTCGCGTCGTTCAGGTCGCCCAGCACCACCACCGGCTTGTCGTTCCGGCGCATCTCGTCGTCCAGAATGGCGCGAAAGGCCCCGGCCTCGACCATGCGGCGGACATGGGACACCACGGTCTGGGCGATGAACCTGTGCCGGCGCAGCACCGGATTGGCGTCGTCGCGCCGCAGCGCGGTCGGCCCCTTGGATTTCAGATGGGCCACGAAAACGGTGATGTCGGGCGTGCCGGGGGCCTTGTTCACCAGAACGCGCAGCAGCGGGCGGGAAAACCGGCGGATCGTGACGCTGACCGCCTCCCTGGCGTCGCGCGCCTCCTCCAGGTCGATGAAGCGGGCGTCGGGGGGCAGATCCTCGATCCATTCCGGCTCGTCCTGCAACATCCCCTTGCGCAGCGCCAGGGCGACCTGGATGCCGGGCGGATCGGTGGTGCGGGCAACAAGGTCATAGCGGCCGCGCAGGGCGGGACGGTCGAAGACCTCCGCCAGGGCCTCGGCGTTCCAGCATTCCTGAAAGCCGATGATGTCGGCGTCGATGTCGTCCAGGACGCGTTCGGAAAAGGCGATCTTCGCCGCGTATTGCTCGGCGGTCCAGCCTTCGTCGTCGTAGATCGGCCAGCCAGGCAGGTTGAGGTTCAGCAGGTTGAAATTGGCGATGCTGATGTCTTTTCGCGCCATCGGAAATGCCCGTTTGCCGAAGAATGGCCCCACCTTATCACGAAATCGCGCCGCGGGGTGCGTGCAAGCGCCCGAGCCTACACCATCCCGGCCAGCATTTCCCCATGCAGGCGCGGCCCAGCGACGATCATTCCGTCCACCATGGCGCGGGGACTGTTGAAGCGCATCGGCTGGCCACGCCGCGTGGTGGCCCGCGCCCCTGCCCGTTCCGCGATCAGGCTGCCCGCGGCGATGTCCCATTCCCATACGCTGCGCACCGACAGGGCGGCGTCGAAGCGCCCTTCGGCCACCAGGCACAGCCGCCAGGCCAGCGAGGGGCGGAACTCGCGCCGGAAGGGCGGCGTCCGGCCGTTCTTCCAATGCTCGGGCTCGGTCGCGGATTTGTAGGTCAGCACGCGCGCGTCGGCCAACCCGCGGTCGCTGGGGCGGATCGGCTTGCCGTTCAGCAGCGCGGGGCCATCGGCATGGGCGGTGAAGGTCAGGTCCATGGCGGGCAGATGCACGGCGGCGGCGATGATCCGGTCGCCCTCGGCGATCGCCAGGGAATGGGCGAAACCCTGCTGGCCGGCGATAAAGGCGCGGGTGCCGTCGATGGGGTCGATGATAAAGCACCGCTGCGCATCCAGGCGGGACGCATCGGCCTCGCTTTCCTCGGACAGCCAGCCGTAATCGGGGCGCGCGCCCCGCAGCAGATCCTGCAAGGCGTCGTTGACGGCCAGATCGGCCTCGGTCACGGGGCCCGCGCCGTCGGGCTTGTCCCAGGCCTTGGGCTGCGCGCGCCAGAAGGACAGCGCGATCGGCCCGGCGGCCTGCGCGGCCCGCACCAGCAGCGCCAGATCCGCGTCAGGCCCCGGCAACGGTCATTCCCCCGACCAGAAGGCTGGGCACCTCGATGGCGCGCCAGGGCAGGGCGTCGTTGGCGGCAGCCAGCGTCATCAGCATGTCGCGCAGGTTGCCCGCGATGGTGCATTCGTTGACGGGATAGGCGATCCTGCCATCCTCGACCCAGAACCCGGCCGCGCCGCGCGAATAATCTCCCGTGGTTGCGTTGATGGAAGCCCCCAGCATCGAGGTGACGACCAGCCCCGTGCCCATCCGCGCGATCAACTCGTCGGGGGCGGCGGTTCCCGGCGTCAGGATCACGTTGCTGTTCGTGGGCGAGGGCGCGGAGGACATGCCCCGCGCGGCCGAGGCCGTGCTGTCCATCCCCAGCTTGCGCGCGGTCGCCAGATCCAGCGTCCAGCCCTGCAACACGCCGCCTTCCACGATCTTGCGGGGACGGGTCGCCAGACCCTCGGCATCGAAGGGGCGGGACGAGGGATAGCGCGGGCGCAGCGGATCCTCGAGAAGGTCGAAGCCTTCGGGCAGCACCGGCTGGCCAAGATCCTTGCGCAGCCAGCTTGCGCCGCGCGCCACCGCAGCGCCGTTGACCGCCGATAGCAGGTGCCCGATCAGCGAGGACGACACGCGCCTGTCATAAAGGATCGGAAAGGCCCCGGTCGGCGGCTTGCGCGATCCTGCCCGCGCCAGCGTCCGTTCGGCGGCAAGGCGGCCGATCTCCTCGGGCGCGGGCAGATCCTCGGCCCAGACCCGCGCTTCCCCCGCATGATCGCGCTCCATCCCCAGGCCTTCGCCGGTGATGGCGACGGCGGAAACCGCATGGGTCGTGCGCCCGTAGCCGCCCGAAAACCCGTTCGAGGCCGCAAGCCACAGAAAGCGGCGGCTGAAAGAGGCATTGGCGGATTCCACCTGGGAAATGCCCGGCACGTCGCGCGCCGCCGCCTCGGCCCGCAGCGCCAGATCCTGCAACTGATCGGGCGAAGGGTCGGGCCGGTCGTCGGCGATCTGCAACCCTTCGGCATCGCGCCGGCGGGCCAGCTGGTCGGGATCGGCAAGCCCCAGCGTGTCGTCGACCGGCGCCTCGCGCGCCATCGCCACGGCGCGTTCGGCCATGGCGGCGATCGTGGCGGGGCTGTGGTCGGATGCCGAGACGCTGGCCTGCCGCCCGCCGATCAGCACGCGCAACCCGATTTCCACCCCCTCGGCGCGGTCGGCGTGTTCCAGCACGCCGCCGCGCATGTCGATGCTGGTGGACTGGCCGCTCATGGCCAGGGCGTCTGCCTGGTCGGCCCCCGCCCGCCGGGCCGCATCGACCAGCGATTCGGTCAAGCCCTGCAAATCCACGGGTGACATCGCTTCTCCTTCAACCAACTCGTTTCCCTGTTGTGCGGCGCATCAAGGCGGGCCGCAAACGGAAAAGGCCGGGACATGCGCCCCGGCCCAAGCCCGTGACCAGGCCCTTACTTGACCTGCTGGCCGTTCGCGAAGATCCGGCCGCCTTCGCGGAACTCGATCTCGGAGGTCAGGCGGTCGGGGTTGGCCTCATCCGGCTTGGCAAACATCGCCAGCATCATGCGCATGCCCATCATCTGCTCCTCGGGGACAAGGTTCATGGCGACCAGCTTGTCCATCAGCCCGTTCACGCCCTCGAAGGTGCCGTTCAGCTTGCCCACGGGCTCGTTCGGGTTGTCGCCGAATTCCAGCGCGCCGGTGATCTCGGCCTTGGCGCCCACCGCATCCAGCGCCACCGTGTTGACGGTCAGCGTTCGCGGGGTGAAGGGCGCATCCGGCGGGGTCGGGCCGCCCGGCTGCCCGATGGCCGGGTCCAGCAGGTTCTCGGCCACCACCGCGTCGCCCGACAGATCGACCGTCAGACTGGCCGGGTCGCGGGGCAGCTGCCTGCCGGGGTCGAACAGATCCCAGATCGCGTCCGCGAAGGTCAGCCCTTCCAGCGCATAGGCGAATTTGAAGGGCTGCGCCGCATCCGCCTTGCTGACCGGGATCAGCAGGTCGAAGCGGGTGCGGTCGGCCGCATAGCTGACCGGAAAGGGCAGGCTGCTGGCCGTCATCTCGGCCCGGGTCTCGGCGACATCGCCCTTGTAGCCGAGGCCGTCCGCCGACATCCGCAAGGAGGCGTTCCCCGCCCCGAGCGCCACCGTGCCGCTGCCGGTCTCATCCTCGCCCGCGTCGTTCCTGCCCGCGAAGTCGAAGCCGATGTCCATCGCCCCGAAGCCGAAATCGCCCTGGAAATCCAGCCCCGCAGCCAGGGCCTGGGCCATCTGGGTGCCCAGGTCGAAGCTTTGGGCCGGCATCCTGGCGGTGCCGGTGCTGGTCAGGTCCGTCAGCCTGACCTGGAGGTTCAGTTTGCCGTTCCCAGCGTCCTCGGCCCCGGCGGGGGCGTCGGCGGCGATCTGCACCGTCGCCTCGGACGCCTTGGCGTCGAAGCTGGTTTCGGACCCTTCGGCCGCCGCGCCCTGGCGCTGCGTGCCGGTGACATCGGTCAGCGTTCCGGTCACGGGCACGGTCGCGCCGGTTTCCGGGTCCGCCGGCATGGTCAGGTCGAAGGCCATGGTGGGATAGGAGAATTCGTAAAGCATGTCCTCGGGCGTGCCCGAAACGACCGTTTCGTTGCCGGGAACCTTGAGGGTGCCGGTCGTGGTCATCTCGACCATCTCGGGCGCGGCGGGGGCCGCTTGCGTCCCGTCGGCGGGGTTGTCGGCAGGGTTGTCGGCAGGGTCGTCGGCGGGCGCATCCTCGGGCGGGGCGGGAACCAGGAAGGTGCTGTCCAGCGCCATGTCGCCCTCGATGACCATGCGGACCCTGGCGTCGCCGGTTTCCTGAAAGGTCAGCCGCGGAATGGTGAAGGTGGTCGCGCCGCCTTCGTTCTTCATCGAGAAGACCGCGTCCCGAACGGTCAGCGTGCCGCCCCCATCCTCGACCTGGCCGGTCACCTGGTAGCCGAAATCGGCATAGTTTTCTTGCAGGTTCTCCCAGACCTGGGCCGGGGTGACGTCGGCCAGGGCCGGCGCGGCGATGCCAAGCGCCAGGGCCGAGGTTGCAGCGAAGCGGAACATGCCTGAGACCTTTCGGGATACCGTTGCCTTGGGGATTTGTGGCACAGCGGTCCCCGAACGCCAAGGGAGCAATCGCGTGATCGGTCCGGCCCGCGCGCGGAACATTGTTCCGCCTTGGCCGTTTTCCGGCATCTGCCGTCCCGGACCGGATGCACGGCGCATCCAAGCCATGATCACCAAGGAGATTTCCCCATGCGCAGCACCATCCTGTCCGTCGCCTTCGCCCTGACCGCCGTTCTGCCCGCCGCGGCGGACACGATCCGGGTGGGCATGTCCGGCGGCTATTTCCCCTTCACCTTTACGCGCGGCGACGAATTGCAGGGCTTCGAGGTGGATCTGATGAACGCCATCGGCGACATCACCGGCGACGACATCGAATTCGTCACCATGTCCTTTTCCGGGCTGATCGGGGCGCTGGAATCGGGCCGCATCGACACGGTCGACAACCAGATCACCATCACCCCCGAACGCGAGGCGAAGTTCGCCTTTACCCAGCCTTATGTCTATGACGGGGCGCAGGTCGTGGTGAAAAAGGGCAACGAACAGACGATCACCGGTCCCGAAAGCCTCAAGGGCAAGTCGGTCGCCGTGAACCTCGGCTCGAATTTCGAGGAACTGCTGCGCGCCCTGCCCTATGCGTCCGAAATCGACATCCGCACCTATGAATCCAACATCGAGCAGGACACCGCGCTTGGCCGGGTCGATGCCTTTGTGATGGACCGCGTGTCCTCGGCCCAGGTGATCAAGGAAAGCCCCCTGCCGCTGGCGCTGGCGGGCCAGCCCTTCAGCGAGATCCGCAACGCCCTGCCCTTCCGCAAGGACGAGGCGGGGCTGGCGCTGCGCGACAAGGTCGATGCCGCGATCACGCAACTGAAAGAGAACGGCAAGCTGGCCGAGATCTCGCGGAAATGGCTGGACGCCGATGTGACCAAGCCCCTGGCCGCCGCTGAATGAGGCCGCTCGACACCGCCTATATGGGGGATCTGGTGCCGGTCATCCTGGGCTATGTGCCCCTGACGCTCGGGATGGCGCTGGTCGCGATGGCGGCGGCGCTGGTGCTGGCCGCGGTGCTTGCCATCGTGCGCGTGCTGCGCGTCCCGGGGCTGGATCAGGCGGTGGCGGTGTTCATCAGCTTTTTTCGCGGCACGCCGCTTCTGGTGCAGCTGTTCCTGTTTTATTACGGGCTGCCGCAACTGGTTCCGGCCTTGACCACCATCGACGGGATCACGGCGGCGGTGATCGGGCTGACGCTGCATTTCTCGGCCTACATGGCCGAAAGCATCCGCGGCGCGATCCTGGGCGTGGACCGCAGCCAGTGGGAAGCCGCGCAAAGCATCGGCATGACCCAGGGCCAGCTTTTGCGGCGGATCGTGCTGCCGCAGGCGGCCCGCGTGGCCGCGCCCACGCTGATGAACTATTTCATCGACCTGATCAAAAGCACCTCGCTGGCCTTCACCCTGGGCGTGACCGAGATGATGGGCGCGGCGCAAAAGGAAGCCGCGGGCAGTTTCCTGTATCTGGAAGCCTTTCTGGTTGTCGCCGTGATCTACTGGATTCTGGTCGAGATCCTGTCCGTCGGTCAACGCTGGATGGAACGCCATCTGGGAAGGGCGGTGGCGCGATGAAATGCGAGATCGACATCGCGGGCCTGGTCAAGCGTTTCGGGACCGCCACGGTTCTGGACGGCATCGACCTGTGCCTGCGGCCGGGCGAGCGGGTGGCGATCATCGGCCCCTCGGGGACGGGCAAATCGACGCTGCTGCGCTGCCTCAACTGGCTGGACCGGCCCGATGCGGGGCGGATCACGCTGGGCGATCTGTCGGTGGATGCGGCCCATGCCACGCGCGCGCAGATTCTGGCGCTGCGGCGGCGGACGGGATTCGTGTTCCAGAACTATGCGCTGTTCGCCAACAAGACCGCGCGGCAGAACATCATGGAGGGACTGACCACCGTGCGCGGCTGGTCCAAGGCCAGGGCCACGGAACGCGCCAACGAGATCCTGGCCCAGATCGGGCTGGCGGACCGCGGGGACAGCTATCCGGCGGCCCTGTCGGGCGGCCAGCAGCAGCGGGTCGGCATCGGCCGGGCCATGGCGCTGGACGCGGACCTGCTGCTGTTCGACGAGCCGACCAGCGCGCTGGATCCCGAATGGGTGGGCGAGGTGCTGGATTTGATCCGAAGCATCGCGGACGGCCGTCAGACCATGCTGATCGTCACCCACGAGATGCAGTTCGCACGCGAGATCGCCGACCGGATCGTCTTCATGGAAGGCGGGCGGATCGTGGAGCAAGGGCCGCCCGCGCAGATCTTCGGCGACCCGCGGGACGAACGCACCCGCGCCTTCCTGCGCCGCGTGGCCTGAAGGCTGACCGGCATCCGGCAGGGACTGCGGCGCGGCGGCCCGTCCGGGGCGGGCGCCGGCGGGCGGGCGCTGGGGGGCCTTCGAGCCCCGGCAGTTTGGACGGATCGAAAGACGCCCCGCCTTACCGCAGTCCCGCCGTCTGGTAATAAACGTCCACGTCGCGCGCGGCGTCATAGCCGATGCCGGACGCGATGATGCAGCTCGTGTCGTCCCGGCGCGGGGCGACCAGCGTCCAGGTGCCCATCTGCCGCGAGGCCCAAAGCTCGGTCGCGGCATGGCCGTCGCCGGGCACGGGGGCCTCGTTGAAGTCGTGGCGCAAGGTTTGTTGGATCTCGGCGTCGTCGGCGCAATAGGGCTGGTCCCCGACCGCCATGTCCGAGGTGGGCAGATCCTGCGCCCGTTCCAGCAGCGTGGCGGTGTCGACGCCGGCCATCGCGGGCCAGGCCTGTACGGGCTGATCGGGGCGGGTCGCCGAAACGGCGGGCATGGCCATCGCGGCCATGACGCTGCCGGCCATTCCCAGGCAGGCGATGCGGTTGGCGATGCGGGTCATGGTTGCGGCCTTTCATCCGGTGCTTGCCGGGGAAAAACACGCAATGGCGGCCCGGGGTTCCCCTTCTGGGCGCGACGCGGCGTTGCGCCGCCCGGGAAAACCGGGCAATTCTGTCGCGAGACAAGGGACCAGGGCGGCAGGAAGGACGGACCGGGAATGGCGATACTTCTGGGCGATGTGGGGGGCACCAACGCCCGCCTGGCCATCGCGCGCAACGGCAGCATCGACCCGCAAACGGTGACGCGGTTCCGCGGCGACGACCATGCCAGCTTCGACGACGTGGTCCGCCAATTCCTCCGGCAGCAGGACCAGCCGCGCATCCATGCCGTTTGCGTCGCGGTGGCGGGCCCGGTCAGCGGCGGGCGGGCGCGGCTGACCAACCGGGACTGGGATTTCGACCAGGACCGGCTGGCCCGTCTGACCGATGCCGACCATGTCCGGCTGATCAACGACCTGACCGCGCTCGGCTACGCCACCCCGGCCCTGGGCGGCGACGGGGTGGCGGTTCTGCGCCGGGCACCCCCGGACAGGGCGCGCAACGGGCAGGCCCTGGTGGTGAACCTGGGCACCGGCTTCAACGTCTGCGCCGTGCGCAGCCTGCCCGGCGGCGCCATCACCGCGATGGAGGCCGAGGAAGGCCATACCCACCTGCCCGCCAACATCCACGGGCGCCTGCTGGATGCCGTCGGCCCCGATGCCGCCCGCGGCTTCACCTCGACCGAGGAAGCCTTTGCCGGGCGGGGCCTGTCCCGCCTGCACGCCGCGCTGACCGGCACGCCCCCCGTGCCCGGCGAGCAGATCGACCGCGCCTCGGACGCGGGCGAACCGGCGGCCGAGGCGACCTACGAGCTGTTCACCGAACTGGTGGGGCTTTTGTGCCGGGAGCTGGCGCTGCGCTTCATGCCCCTGGAGGGGCTGTTCCTGGCGGGCAGCGTGGCCCGCAGCATCGCCGACCGCATGGACCGCTTCGAGACCGGCTTTCTGGCCGAGCCGTTCATGCGCCATATCCCTGAAAACACGCCGGTCTTCATGATCCGCGACGACATGGCGGCCTTGCAGGGCTGCCTGGCCGCCCTGTCCTGACGGCAACAGATCACGGAAAGCTGATCCGCTGCCGCCATTTTGTCGATGAATCGCTGGATTCGCCGGGTCGATCCTGTTCAAATGCCCTCAAAGCAAGAACACGCGAAGGGCAGGAACGATGCGGGCATATCTGCGGGCGGCGCTGGTGGCATCCACGGTCGCAGGCTTCGGGGGCACGGTCTGGGCGCAGTCCTCCAACCCGTTCTCGGGGCTGTTCGGCGGCCCGAGCGAGACCGAAGGCCCCGTGTCCCTGCGCTTCCAGGTTCAGGGCGGCGAGGGTCTTGACCGGACGCTGCGCAACGCTTCGCTGATCTCGGGCGCCCTGTCGGAAGGCCGCACCACCGGCCAGGACGTGCTGGCCGCCGCCCGGGCGGATTACGCGCGGATGCTGGGCAACCTGTACGACCAAGGTTACTACTCCGCCATCATCAACATCACCCTGGACGGCGTCGAGGCGGCGGAAATCGCGCCGCTGGACGCCCCCGCCAGCGTCCGGCAGGTCGTGGTGGCCGTCCAGACCGGCCCCCAGTTCCGCTTTTCCCGGGCGGCCATCGCCCCGCTGGCCCCCCGCACCGATCTGCCCGACGGGTACCGCCAGGGCCAGGCCGCAGGCACCGGCACGATCCGCGGCGCTGCCACGGCGGGGGTCCGGGGCTGGCGCGACGCGGGCCACGCCAAGGCCGAGGTGTCCGGCCAGGAGATCACCGCGGACCATGTCGCCAATGTGGTGGACAGCCGCATCGGCCTGGCCCCCGGCCCCGCCGTCACCTTTGGCCGGCTGAACATGCGCGGCTACGACCGCATGGATCCGCGCCGGCTGCACAAGATCGCGGGCTTGCCCGAAGGCGAAAGGTTCGACCCCGACGAGGTCGAGGACGTGCGCAAGCGCCTGCGCCGGTCGGGCGTCTTTTCCGCCATCACCCTGGAAGAGGCGGAAACGCTCAATCCCGACGGCAGCATGGACATCGACCTGACCGTGGTCGAACAGAAGCCCCGCCGCATCGGCGCGGGGTTCGAGATCTCGACCAGCGACGGAACAATGCTTTCCGCCTATTGGATGCACCGCAACCTTCTGGGCGGGGGCGAGCGGCTGCGCATCGACGCGCGGGTCAAGGACATGGGATCGGACACCAGCGGCCGGGACGAGGAAGTGACCCTGCGCATCGACCGCCCCGCAACGGTCACGCCCGACACCACCGCCTATGTCCTGACCGGCCTGTCGCGCATGCGCGAGGAGGACTACGACGAGGATACCGGCACGATCGGCCTGGGCTTCAACCACATCTTCAGCGACCGCTTCACCTTCGACACGGCGGTCCAGTACCAGTTCTCGCGCGTTTACGACGAGGGCGGCGAGGAAACGGACTTCAAGGTTCTGGCCCTGCCCGCCAGCGTGATGTGGGACGCGCGCGACAATGAAAACAATGCCCGGCGCGGCTATTACCTGCAAGGCGACGCCACCCCCTTCAAGGGCTTCGACGGCACCGGTTCGGGTGTCCGGGTGCTGGGCGAGGGGCGCGCCTTTTATTCCCTCGGCCCCGAGGACCGCTTCACCCTGGCGGGCCGCGCCCGGATCGGCAGCGTCCTGGGCAGCGAGATCCGGAACACGCCGCGCAACTACCTGTTCTTTTCGGGCGGGGGCGGCACGGTGCGCGGCCAGCCCTATCAATCCCTGGGCGTCGAGGAGATCGAAGGCCCCGAAGGCCCGATCAAGACCGGCGGGATGAGCATCGCGACCCTTTCGGCCGAGGTGCGCTTTCAGGTCCGCGAGCGGATCGGCCTGGTGGCCTTCGCCGATTACGGCGAGGTCTGGACGGAAGACGGCTGGAACGGCGGCAGCGCATGGCACTCGGGGGCGGGGATCGGCGTTCGGTACGACACGCCCATCGGGCCGCTGCGTTTCGACGTGGCCGGACCGACCGGAGGAGACACCGGCGACGGCGTGCAACTGTATCTGGGACTGGGACAGGCTTTCTGATGAAGACCGGGCTGATGCGCACATTCTGGCTGATCCTTTTCGCGGTCCTGTTTCCGCTGTCGGCGATGGCGCAAAGCGCGGCCGAGATTTCCCGGCAGGAAAGCGACGACCGGGGCTTTCTGACCCGGCTTCTGGAACGCAACCTGTCCGGCGCGGGCCGCGAGGTGGTGATCGAGGGGTTCGATGGCGCGCTGTCCTCGCGCGCGACCTTTCGCCGGATCACCATCGCGGACGGCGAGGGCGTCTGGCTGACGCTGAACGACGGCGCGATCCAGTGGACGCGCTCGGCCCTGCTGCGCGGCCGGATCGAGATCGCGGAACTGTCGGCCCGCGAGATCCTGCTGCCGCGCCTGCCGCAGGGCGAGGCGCAGGCCCCCACGGCCGAGGCGCGCGAGTTCGAATTCGCCCTGCCCGACCTGCCCGTCGCCATCAACATCAGCCAGATCAGGGCCGACCGGGTGGAACTGGGCGAACCCGTGATCGGCCTTGCCGCGGCCATTTCCATGCAGGGCGGCATGAGCCTGGAAGGCGGCGAAGGGCAGGCCAAGCTTGCGATCCAGCGGCTGGACGGCCCGCGCGGCAGCTTCAACCTGGATGCCGGCTATTCCAATGAAACCCAGATCCTGCGCGTGAACCTGACCCTGGACGAGGCCGCCGACGGGCTGCTGGTCAACCTGATCGACCTTTACGACAAGCCCTCGGTCGTGGCGGAAATCAGCGGCGAAGGCCAGATCAGGGATTTCGGCGCGGACATCAAGCTGGCGACGGACGGGCTGCCCCGGGTCACGGGCCGGGTTTCCGCGGCCGGCGGGCCGGATGCGGCGGGCAATCCCGGCACCAATTTCCGCCTGCAACTGGGCGGCGACGTGGCTTCGCTCCTGGCGCCGGAAAACCGCACCTTTTTCGGCCCCGATGTGCAGCTGCTGGCCGAAGGCTGGCGCGGCGACGACGGCCGTCTGGCGATCCCCACCCTGAACCTGGCGACCGAGGCGCTGACGCTGGACGGCGATCTGGCCGTCAACGCGCAGGGCGCGCCGCAGAACGCCAACCTGCTGATCACGCTGGGATCGGACGCGGGCGCGGCCCAGGTGCCGGTTCCGCTGCCCTTCGCGGGCGAGGACGCGACCGTCGAATCCGGCCGGCTGGAATTGCGATACGACGCCGCCCAGGGCCAGGGATGGGTGCTGAACGGCCGCGTGGGCGCGCTGGATCTGGGCGGGGTGTCGCTGGGCGCGTTGCAGCTGGACGGGTCGGGCGCGGTGGTGCTGGACGGCGGCAGCCTGGGGTCCGTGAACGGCGGCATCCGCTTCGGGTCGCGGCAGATGGTCTTTGCCGATGCGGGTCTTGCCGAGGCCATCGGCCCGGAAATCGCCGGCAGCACCAGCTTCGACTTCACCCCCGGCAACGCGGTGGAGTTCACCGACCTGTCCGTCAACGGCAGCGACTATGGCTTGGACGGATTCCTGCTGCTGTCGGGACTTGGCAGCGGCTTTGTCGTTTCTGCCGACCTTGACGCGCGCTACGAGGATCTGGCGCGTCTGTCCACCCTGGCGGGACGGGACGTGCAGGGGCGGGCGGACGCAAGCGTGACGGGGTATTACAGCTTTCTGACGCGCGGCTTCGACGTGGATGCCGCCGTGACCGGCACCGACATCGCGCTGGATCAGCCGCAGCTGGACCGGCTGCTGGAAGGGCAGTCCACCATCACCCTGGACGCGCGCCGCGATGCGACCGGGATCGAGATCGGGAACCTGGCCGTCAACGCGCAGCGCCTGACCGCGCAGGCGCAGGGCTATGTCAACAGCCTGTCCAGCGACGTGACCGCCACCATCTCCATGCCCTCGCTCCAGGACGCGGATCCGAACTTTTCGGGGGCGCTCCAGGCGGATGCGAAGCTTTCGGGCGCGGCGGGCCAGCGCCAGCTGACCGTCAGCGGCGAGGCCGCCGATCTGCGCGTCGGCATCGACACGCTGGACAACGCGCTGGAAGGCGCGACCACGCTGACCGTTCTGGCCGCCGAAAGGCCCGAAGGGTTCGAGGTCGAGGTGTTCCGCCTGGCCAACCCGCAGATCCGCGCCGAAGGGCGCGGCAGCTTCGCGGCAGGCGCGCTGGATGCCAGCGTCGATCTGTCGGTGCCCGATCTGGCGGCGATCCGCGACGGCTGGACCGGCGGCTTCGACGCCATGGCGCGGCTGACCGAACAGGACGGCACCCGCTTCATCGACATGACCGGATCGGGTCAGAACCTGTCCTTCGGCGTCCAGAACGCGGACGCGGCGCTGACCGGCGCCACCCGGCTGCGCGTGCAGGCCGAGGAAAGGGACGGCACCGTCACCCTGCGCGACGTGGAACTGGTCAACGACCAGATGAACGCCACCGCCCGGGGCGTTTATGGTCCCGGCGTCACCGATATTTCCGCCGATGTCCGCGTGGACTCGCTGGCCCCCTTCGGTTCCGGCTGGCGCGGCGCGCTGGATTTGACCGGCAGCTTCCGCGAGGCGGGCGACGGCATCCGGCGGCTGGAGGTTTCGGGCACCGGCCGCGACCTGGCCTTCGGTCAGGCGCAGGTGGACGGCGCGCTGGCAGGGGAAACCCGGCTGGCGGTGACGGGAACGGAACGGAACGGGGTGTTCACCATCGGACAGGCCCGCATCGACAACCCCCGCCTGGGCGTGACCGCCGCGGGAACCGTGGGCGGCGACCAGACGGACGTGACCGCGCAGGTGAACGCCCAGGATCTGCGCTTCCTGGGCAACGGCATCAGCGGGGCGATGAACGCCGAAGCCCGGCTGGTTCAGCAGGCGGGCACCCGCCGCATCACCGCAACGGGAACGGCAAACGGTTTGTCCCTGGGCCAGCCGCGCGTCGATCCGCTGCTGCGGGGCCAGACCGGTTTCGATGTCGCGGCCACGCAGTCGCCGGCGGGACTCTCGTTCCAGCGGCTGAACGTCCAGAACCCGCAACTGTCGATCCAGGCCGAGGGCGACACGGCCAGCGGCATGAACGTCACGGCGCGCCTGGCCGATCTGGGCCTGATCCAGCCGGAGTTTCCCGGCCCTGTCCAGGCCGGCGGCACCATCCGCGAGGAAGGCGCCGACTTTGCCGTGAACCTGAACGCCACCGCGCCGGGCAGCACGCAGGTGCAGGTTTCGGGCCGCGCCGCGCGCGATTTTTCCACCCTGGATCTGCGGATCAACGGCAGCAGCGACGCATCCATCGCCAACACCTTTATCCGCACCCGCAGCATCGAGGGTCCGCTGTCCTTCGACCTGACCGTCAACGGCGCGCCGTCCTTGCAGGCGCTCGGCGGCCGGGTCCGGCTGACGAACGGCCGGATCGCGGATCCCGGCGTCGGCATCCGGCTGGAAAACGTGAACGCCACCGCCGATCTGGCGGGCGGGCGCGTCACGGTGGACGCGGCGGCCGATGTCGCGAATGGCGGCCGCGTGCAGGTCAGCGGGCCGGTCGACCTGACGGGCGGCACGCTGGATCTGGCGATCGTGCTGGACCGGGTGATCGCGCGCGACCCGAACCTGTACCAGACCGAGATCAACGGCCGCCTGCGCATGTCGGGCCGCAATGCCGAGGGTCCGCTGATTTCCGGCACCATCGACCTGGGCGAGACCGAGATCCGCATCCCCTCGACCGGGCTTGGCGGGACCAAGGCGATCCCCGACATCAACCACGTGGGCGACACGCGGCCCGTGCGGTCCACCCGCGCCAAGGCGGGGCTGGAGCCCTATCCGGGAGACGCCGCGCGCGAGGCGGGCTTGGCCGGGCCGCCCTCGACCCCGCCCGCCGCGCCGCCGCGCCTGGATCTGGTCATCAATGCGCCGAACCGGGTTTTCATCCGGGGGCGCGGCGTGGATGCCGAACTGGGCGGAACGATGCAGGTGCAGGGCACGACGCGCAACGCCATCCCCATCGGCTTTCTGGAACTGATCCGGGGCCGGGTGGACCTGCTGGGCAAGCGGTTCGACCTGAACGAAGGGCTGGTGGAACTGCAAGGCAGCCTGATCCCCGTGATCCGCCTGGTGGCCGAAACTGAACAGGACGGCATCACCACCCGCATCATCATCGACGGAGAGGTGCGCGACCCCGAGATCACCTTCGAATCCTCGCCCGAACTGCCCGAGGAGGAGGTGCTGTCCCAGCTGCTGTTCGGCCAGGGCCTTGCCAATATCAGCCCGCTTCAGGCCGCCCAGCTTGCCAACGCCATCGCCGTTCTGGCCGGGCGCGGGGGCGAAGGCATCATCGGCAACCTGCGCAATCAGGTGGGCCTCGACGACCTGGATCTGGCGACCGACGACGAAGGAAACGTGCAGGTCCGCGCGGGCAAATACCTGTCCGAGAACCTGTATACCGATGTCCAGGTCGGCGCGGACGGCAAAAGCTCGTTGAACCTGAACCTGGACGTGACGGACTCGCTGACCGCGCGCGGATCGGTCGGCACGGAAGGCGACAGCACCTTGGGGATCTATTTCGAGCGGGATTATTGACGAAATCGCGCATCAAGGTTGTCCGGTAAGGAACTTTTCACACATTTCGCGTTACGATTGTGTGGCCATAAATTTCTCATCCTGTCCGAAGGCCCGCCATGTCCTATGCCACCGCCAACGAGCGTTACTTCGCCAGTCTGGTCAACCAAGCCCGCCGGGCTGATGGTTTGGCGCCGCTGACCATGGAAAAACGCCTGAACGATTCGTCCGAGGCGCATAGTCGCTGGATGCTGAACGCCGACGTCTTTTCCCATACGGGGCAGGGCGGATCCTCGGCCCGCCAGAGGATCGAGGCGGCGGGCTTCGATCTAGCCGGGTCATGGACAACGGCGGAAAACATCGCCTATGTCAGCGTCCAGGGCGACGGCGACCTGCGCGACGAAATCCGCCAGCTGCACCAGAACCTGATGAATAGCCCCGGCCATTACGCCAACATCATGAGCGATGCGGCCTTTGTCGGGATCGGGCTGGAGGTCGGGTTCATGACCCTCGGGGGCCGCGACTACAAGGTGCTGATGGCGACCCAGAACTTTGCCGACACGGACGGGCAGGTGCGGGTGGACAAGGGCGGCTTCCTGCGCGTGGCGGAACCTCGGCCGAACACGGCCATGCAGACGCGCGCGGCCTGGGAAGAGGACTTTGACGGCCGGGTCTTCACGACGGCGACGGCGGGCACCGCGCGCGGCGACGATTATCGGCTGATCGCGCGGAACGACAAGGTCTTCGCCCTGGGCGGCGATGACTGGGTTGCGGCGGGGGCCGGCAACGACAGCCTGAACGGCGGTGCAGGCAACGACCATCTGCTGGGCGGCTTGGGCGCCGACAAGCTGATCGGCGGGGACGGATACGACACGCTGCAAGGGGGCATCGGTCACGATTTCCTGTCCGGCGAGAATGGCAACGACATGCTGCTGGGGGCTGGCGGCAACGACCGGATCTGGGGCGGCGCGGCCAATGACCGCCTGTTCGGAGGCGGCGACCACGATGCGATGAACGGCGGCGCGGGCAACGACCGGGTGATGGGCGAAAGCGGCAACGACACGCTGGCGGGCGGCGACGGCAACGACATGCTGAACGGCGGCGCGGGCAGGGACCTGCTGAACGGAGGCGCAGGGGCGGACAGCTTCGTCTTTCAGACCGGCGGCGGGGCCGACACCATCCAGGGGTATCAGCATGGCATCGACCGGCTGCTCATCGACGCCGACCGTCTGGAGGCCAGCCCGGCGGTGTTCATGCGCGACCACATGGCCAAGACCGCGGCGGGCGTCGTGGTTGACCTTGGCGGCGGCGACCGGATCCTTGTCGCGGGACAGAAGCTGACGGTCGAGGGGGTGGCCGACGACATCTTCGGGTTCTGACATCGCCCGGACGAAAATGCGAAATGCCCGCCATGAACATGGCGGGCCTCACTCGTTAAACCATTGCCCAGAAGCAATTCTACTACGCGCGACCAACGTTTTACGGGTGGGCGGGTTCCTGCGCCCGCGGCGAATCGGCAAAAGCGTCAAAGCCCCCGCGGGCGGTCCGCGCGTTGACAAGCCCGGCTCGCCGGCGCCAGTTGCGGGCAGATGCCACCACAGATCAGGACAAGCCGATGAACATCGAACTCAGCAGCACCGGCCATTTCGCGACCGGCAACGCCCATGGCTACATGAAGCAGCTGTGCAAGCATTTCGGCCACAAGATCCCCGCCACCGTCGACGGGGACGAGGGCTTCATCGCCTTCGAGATGGGCCAGGCGCGGCTGATCGCCCGGGACGGGGATCTGCAATGCACCGTCGCGGGTGCGGATGCGGCCGCCGTGGAACGCCTGCAAGGCATCATCGACAGCCATCTGGCGCGCTTCGCCTTCCGCGAGGACTTTTCCCGGATGGACTGGCAGCCTGCCGCCTGACCGCGCAGCCCTTTCCCTGGCGCGCCGGTCAAGGAAAAGGCAGCCCCAAAGGGCTGCCTGCTGGCCGTGTCATGCCCCGCGCGAAAGCCGCGCTCAGCCTTGGGACAGGATCGCCTCGACCACGCGGTCGGCGGCTTCCTCGGCGGACAGGGTCACGGTGTTGACCACCAGTTCGGCCCGCTCCGGCGCCTCGTAGGGGCTGTCGATGCCGGTGAAGTTCTTCAACTGGCCCGACCGCGCCTTTTTGTAAAGGCCCTTCACATCGCGGGCCTCGGCCACCTCCAGCGGGGTATCGACATAAACCTCCAGGAACTCGCCCGATGCCATCATGTCGCGGACCATCCGCCGTTCCGACCGGAAGGGCGAGATGAAGGCCGTCAGCACGATCAGCCCGGCATCGGTCATCAGCTTCGCGACCTCGCCCACGCGGCGGACGTTTTCGACGCGGTCGGCATCGGTGAAGCCCAGGTCGCGGTTCAGCCCGTGGCGCACATTGTCGCCGTCCAGAAGAAAGGTGTGCTTGCCCATCGCGTGCAGCTTGCGTTCGACGATGTTGGCGATGGTGGACTTGCCCGAACCCGACAGGCCGGTGAACCAGACCACCTTGGCGCGCTGGTTCTTCTGCGCGGCGTGCGCCTCGCGGTTCACGTCGGTGGCCTGCCAGTGGATGTTCTGCGACCGGCGCAGCGCGAAATGCAGCATCCCGGCGGCAATGGTGGCGTTGGTCATCCGGTCGATCAGGATAAAGCCGCCCAGGTCGGGATTGTCGCCGTAAGCCTCGAAGGGGACGGGCCGGTCGGTTGAGATATTGACCACGCCGATGGCATTGAGGCCCAGCGTCTTGGAGGCCAGATGCTCCATCGTGTTGACGTTCACCTCGTATTTCGGCTCGGTGATGGTGGCGCTGACGGTCTGGGTGCCGATCTTGAGCAGATAGGGGCGACCCGGCAGCATCTCCTGTTCCGACATCCAGACCAGCGTGGCCTCGAACTGGTCGGCCACCTCGCAGGGCGCGTCGGCCTGCACGATCACGTCGCCGCGCGAGCAGTCGATCTCGTCGGCGAAGGTCAGCGTCACGGACTGGCCCGCGACCGCCTGGGCCAGGTCGCCGTCGAAGGTCGCGATCGACTTGACGGTTGTCACCTTGCCCGAGGGCAGGACCCGGATCGCGTCGCCCGGCCGCACCGTCCCGGCGCTGATCTGGCCCGCGAAGCCGCGGAAATCCAGATGCGGGCGGTTGACCCATTGCACCGCCATGCGGAAGGGGCGGTCCCCCATCCGCATGTCGTTGACCGGCGCGTCTTCCAGATGGCCCAGCAGGGTCGGCCCCTGATACCAGTGCATGGCGGGGCTTTTCGTGACGATGTTGTCGCCCTTCAGCCCGGAAATCGGGATCGGCAGGAAGCTGTCCATGCCGATCTGCTTGGCGAAGTGGGAATAGTCCGCGACGATCTCGTAGAACCGCTCGGCCGAATAATCGACCAGGTCCATCTTGTTGACGGCCAGCACGATGTTCCTGATGCCCAGCAGGTTCACCAGATAGGAATGCCGCCGGGTCTGGGTCAGCACGCCCTGGCGCGCGTCGATCAGGATCACCGCCAGATCGGCGGTCGAGGCGCCCGTGACCATGTTGCGGGTGTATTGTTCATGGCCGGGCGTGTCGGCCACGATGAACTTGCGCTTGTCGGTGGCGAAAAAGCGATAGGCCACGTCGATGGTGATGCCCTGTTCGCGTTCCGCGGCCAGGCCGTCGACCAGCAGGGCGAAGTCGATCTCGCCCCCCTGGGTGCCGGACACCTTGCTGTCGGCTTCCAGCGAGGCCAGCTGATCCTCGAAGATCATCTTGCTGTCGTACAGCAGCCGGCCGATCAGCGTGGACTTGCCGTCATCGACCGAGCCGCAGGTGATGAAGCGCAGCATGGTCTTGTGCTGGTGCTTCAGCAGATAGGCGTCGATGTCGCGGGCGATCAGTTCGTCGGTGACATAGATCGGATCCTGGGCGTTCATCAGAAATACCCCTCTTGCTTCTTCTTCTCCATGGACGCGGCCTGGTCCTTGTCGATGGCGCGGCCCTGGCGTTCGGACGTGGTGGTCAGCAGCATTTCCTGGATCACCTCGGGCAGGGTCCGGGCATCGGATTCTACGGCCCCGGTCAGGGGATAGCAGCCCAGGGTGCGGAACCGGACCGACCGCATCCGAGGGGTTTCGCCGGGGCGCAGCGGGAAACGGTCGTCATCGACCATGATCAGCAAGCCGTCGCGTTCCACCACCGGGCGCGGCTCGCTGAAATACAGCGGCACGATCTCGATGTTTTCCAGGTGGATGTATTGCCAGATGTCGAGTTCCGTCCAGTTCGACAGCGGAAAGACCCGGATCGATTCGTCCTTGGCCTTGCGGGTGTTGTACAGCTTCCACAGTTCCGGCCGCTGGTTCTTGGGATCCCAGCGGTGGTTCGCGGACCGGAACGAGAAGATCCGCTCCTTGGCGCGGGATTTCTCCTCGTCGCGGCGCGCGCCGCCGAAGGCCACGTCGAAATTGTACTTCGTCAGCGCCTGCTTCAGTCCCTCGGTCTTCCACATGTCGGTGTGCAGGGGGCCGTGGTCGAAGGGGTTGATGCCCTGGGCCATGGCCTCGGGGTTGTGGTGGACGATCAGGTCCATGCCCGCCGCCTTGGCCGCCCGGTCGCGCAGTTCGTACATCGCCCGGAATTTCCAGGTCGTGTCCACATGCAGCAGCGGAAAGGGCGGCGGGGCAGGGTGGAAGGCCTTGCGCGCCAGGTGCAGCATGCAGGCCGAATCCTTGCCCACGGAATACAGCATCACCGGGTTTTCGGCATTCGCCACCACCTCGCGCATGATGTGGATGCTTTCGGCTTCCAGGCGCTGCAAATGCGTCAGGCTGGCCGGGGCAAGGCCGGTGCTGGAATGGCTGTTCATGGCATCAACTCTCTTTGCCTGGCAGCATGTGCTGCCCGAGTCAGGTCGGGCCACGCTATCGGCCAGCCCCGCCCCAGATGCAAGTTTAGACTGTGTGAAAAACCAGCATTTCCTGCGGATCCGGCGCGGTCAGGAACACTGTTCCGCCGCCGTGGCCAATGCCAGACCATCGACCACGGCGGTGAAGGCCTCGGACCGGCGGATCCGGGCGTCGGGCAGCTGCCGGGCGGCCAGATCGGACACCAGCTCCATCAGGCTGGACCCGCCGACCAGCACCACGGCGCCGATGTCGGCGGGCGACAGGCCTGCGCGGCCCAGGGTCTTGGCCAAGGCCTGCTCCAGGGCGCGGCCGTGGTCCTGTAAGGCGTCGCGCAGGGATGCGGCGCTGATCGGCGCGGCCAGACCCGGTTCGACGAAGCCCATGGCGATCCGGGTGCCGCTGCCGCCGTTGGCCGCGATCTTGCCGCGCTCCACGGCGAAGGCCAGGTCGTGGCCCAGTTCGTCCCGCAGCACCGCGGCCAGCCGGTCCAGCCGCGCGGGGTCCACCGCCAGGCGCGCCATCTGCTGCGCCTGCCTGCGGTTTTCCGGCGTATAGGCAAAAGGGATATGCGCCCAGGACGCCAGATCGGCATAGATCGCGTTGGGCACCGGCAGAAGGCCCGGCCCCATCTCGCGCCGCAGCTGCGATCCGTGTCCCAGATGCGGCATGGCATGGGTCAGGGACACCGCCTGGTCGAAATCGGTGCCCCCCAGACGGATCCCGTGGCTGGCCAGGATGCGGACCCGCCCGCCTTCGGCCCGGTACACCGAGAAGTCCGAGGTGCCGCCGCCGATATCCACGATCAGCCCGATTTCACCCGCGGCGCCGCCGTTCCCGCAGGCAAGCGCGGCGGCTTCTGGTTCGGGCATAAAGGCGATCTCGGCGAAGCCCGCCGCGCGATAGCAGGCGCGCAGGTCGGATTCCGCCTGGGCGTCGCGGGCGGGATCGGGGTGAAAATGGACCGGCCTGCCGGACAGGGCGCGGGTGAAGGACCGCCCCGCCGCGGCTTCGGCCCGGTGGCGCAGTTCGGCCAGAAAGGCCGCGATCACCTGGGCCAGGCTGCGCCGCCTGCCGCCGACAAGGCGCTGCTCGTGCAGCAGGGGCGTGCCCAGCACGCTTTTCAGCGCGCGCATGTAGCGGCCTTCCTCGGCCCCGGCCAGCGCCTTCGCCGCGGCGTCGCCGATCCGCATCGCCCCGCCGCGGGCGGGAAAGAAGACGGCGGTGGGCAGGGTGTCGGACCCCGCCTCGACGGCCAGGCGCCGGACCGCGCCGTTCTCGAGAATGGCGGCGGCCGAATTCGAGGTTCCGAAGTCGATGGCAAGGATGGACATGGGGCGCCCCGGTCAAAGCCCAGGGGGCTATTCGGTCGCGTCCCCGCCCGCAAGGGCCGGGCGGCCGATTCCCTGCAAGACGGGTTGACGCGGCGATCAACAATGCAACAGTCATGAAAGCAGCAGCAATCGAAGACACGGGCGCCATGGCATGATCGAACCCCATCACGCGACGCCAAGGCGCGACGCGCCCGAACCGGACGAACCGGTGACGCCCTTTCCCCTGATCAGCGACATTTCCGCCGCGCGCTGGCTGCTGGTCTTCATCATCGCCGCGGCGGCCTATTTCTTTCACGGCTTTCTGGTGCCGGTGCTGGCCGCGACGATCATCGCCTTTGCCAGCTGGCCCCTGTCGCGCAGCGTGCAGCGGGGCCTGGGGATCGACCGCACCACCACCGCGGCGCTGTTCATTCTGGTGATCGTGTTCTTTCTGCTGGTTCCGATCGCGATGGCGCTGCTGTATGCGTTCCGCGAATTGCAGCAATGGATCTATTGGGGGTTCGCCGTGAACGCCAACGGCGCGCCCACGCCCCTGTGGATGACCGAGCTGCCGCAGATCGGCGACTGGATCGACGAGCAATGGTCCCGCCATATCGGCCGTCCCGGCGCCATCGCCGAACTGGTGCAGCTGACCAGCGGCAGCACCATCGCGTCCATCTATCGCAGCGTTCTGGCGGCGGGCAACGTGGCCTTCCACCTGGCGCTGAACCTTTTGTTCATGCTGATCGCGCTGTTCGTGTTCTATCGCGACGGCCACAAGATCGCGGGCCAGATCGACATCGTCGGCGCCCGCATCCTGCCCCGCCGCTGGGAACGGCTGTCGCGCGTGGTGCCGCTGACCATCAGCGCCACCGTCACCGGCATGGCCCTGATCGCCATGGGCGAGGGCGTGATCCTGGGCATCGCCTACTGGATCGCGGGCGTGCCCTCGCCGGTGACGCTGGGCGTGATCACCGGGTTCATGGCGCTGATCCCCGGCGGCGCGCCCCTGTGCTTCACGCTGGTGTCGATCTATCTGGCGGCCAGCGGATCACCCCTGGCAGGGATCCTCTTGTTCCTGTGGGGCTCGATCGAGTTGTTCGTGGTGGACAAGACCATCCGCCCGGTGCTGGTCGGCGGCCCGGTCAAGATGCCCTTCCTGCCCACCTTTTTCGGGCTGGTGGGGGGCGTCAAGACCATGGGCATCGTCGGACTGTTCGTGGGGCCGGTGCTGATGGCCCTGCTGGTCGCCATCTGGCGCGAATGGCTGCGAGAGATCAGAACGCATCCCCAACCCTCTTGATCGGCGGATTTCGTTGAATATGATCCGGGGCCATGGCGTGTGCTGCGTGCGCCCAGGGACCACCCCTGAATACGGAGACTGGTTGCAACCGTTTCTGACAAAGGGGCCGTCAATGGCAGGTCTTATCCAAAACACCATCCGCAAGTTTCTGGACAGCGAGGCGTCGGGGGGCATCCTTCTGATGGGCTCGGCCGTGCTGGCGCTGATTGTCGCCAATTCGCCCTGGTCCGAGGCTTATTTCGACATGCTCCACGTTTATCTCGGACCGCTGTCGATCGCCCACTGGATCAACGACGCGCTGATGGCGGTGTTCTTCCTGATGGTCGGCCTGGAAATCAAGCGAGAGATGGTGGACGGTCATCTGTCGTCCTGGCCGCGCCGCATCCTGCCGGGCGCGGCCGCGGCGGCGGGCATGGCGGTTCCGGCGCTGATCTATCTGTTTTTCACCGCAGGCACGGGGGCGGAACACGGCTGGGCCATTCCGTCGGCCACCGACATCGCCTTCGCGCTCGGGGTGATCTCGCTGCTGGGGCCGCGGGTGCCGACCTCGCTCAAGGTGTTCCTGGCGGCGCTGGCGATCATCGACGACCTGGGCGCGGTTATCGTGATCGGGCTGTTCTATACGTCGGATGTCTCGTCGGCCTATCTGGCACTGTCGGCGGCAGTCGTGGCCGCGCTTGTCGGGCTGAACCGGTTCGGCGTGCGCCAGCTTTGGCCTTATCTGGCGCTGGGTGCGGTGTTGTGGTTCTTCGTCTTGCAGTCGGGCATCCACGCCACCATCGCGGGCGTTCTTCTGGCCCTGACCGTTCCCCTCAAGCGGACCCCGGGCACCCCCGAGGCCCGGCCATCCGAAAGTCCGCTGCACCGGCTGGAACATGCGCTGATCGCGCCGGTGGCCTATTTCATCGTTCCGATCTTCGGCTTTGCCAACGCGGGCGTCAGCTTTGCGGGCGTCGGGACCGATGCGCTGCTGGCCCCCGTCACCCTGGGCGTTGCGGCGGGCCTGTCATTGGGCAAGTTGGTCGGCATCTTTGGCGCGGTCTTTATTCTGGTGCGGCTGGACTGGGCCGATCTGCCCTCGGGCGCAAGCTGGTGGCAGATGCTCGGGACGACGCTTTTGTGCGGGATCGGCTTCACCATGAGCCTGTTCATCTCGCTTCTGGCCTTCAGCGAGCCTCTGCTCCAGGACGAGGCCAAGATCGGCATCCTGATCGGATCGCTGATTTCCGGTCTTGCGGGCTATGCCGTGCTGCGCTTCGCCAAGCGCGAGGCGCCGCGCCGGGTGTCGTCGGCCCGCTAGAACGGAACGGCGTTTCCTGCTGGAACAGGACAATTCTGGCCGCGGGCAGGGGCGGGGGAAACGCGCGCGTTTCCCCCGCCCGTTTGCCACCGCGAAAAGCCGGCGCCCGCCGGCCGGGTCCTTGGGGCCTTCGCCGGATCGGGGCCGGGGCGCCTGCCGAAATTCGGCCCGCCCCGGCGCGGATCAGACCGGCCAGACCGTCAGGATCAGCGGCACTCCGGTCAGCACCACCAGAACCGACAGGGGCAGGCCCAACCGGGGATAGTCGCTGAAGCGGTACCCCCCCGGTCCCATCACCAGCGTGTTGCACTGGTGGCCGATGGGGGTCAGGAAATCGCAGCCCGCGCCCACGGCGACCGCCATCAGGAAGGCCTCGGGCGCATAGCCCAGCGTGTCCGCGAAGGTCACGGCGATGGGCGCCATCACCAGCACGGTCGCGGCGTTGTTCAGGAAGGGCGTCACCGCCATGGCCGCGACCATGATCAGCGCCACCGCCCCCCAGACCGGCAGCCCGGTCGCCACATCCGACAGCCAGGCGCCGATCAGGTCGGTGCCGCCGGTGGTCTGCAAGGCCCCGCTGACCGGGATCAGCGTGCCCAGCATAATCAGAAGCGGCCATTCAACGGCCTCGTAGGCGCGTTCGGGGCTGATCGCGCCGGTCGCGATCATCAGCACCGCCGCGCCGAAAAAGGCGACGGCGACCGGCAGGATGCCGGCGGCGGTCAGCCCCATGGCCGCGCCCAGGATCGCGATCGGCATCAGTTCCTTGCGAACGCTGCCGATGCTGAGGCTGCGTTCGGCCAAGGGCAGCAGGCCCAGCGTGCGGATGCGTTCGGGCAGCACCTCGACCGGGCCTTGCAGCAGCAGCACGTCGCCCGCTTGCAGCCGGGTCTTGGACAGCCGCTCGGTCATCCGGTGGCCCGACCGCGACACCGCCAAAAGGCTGACCCCCTGTTCGTCGAACAGCCGGATGCTGCCCACGCTCTTGCCCACCATGGCCGAGGTGGCGGTGGTCACCGCCTCGATCACGCCGATCTTGCTGGGCGGCAGTTCCAGCCTGGACGCGGTGTCATGCCCGGTCAGTTCCAGCCCGCCCTTGGCCACGGCGCGCTCCAGCCCGTCGGGTTCGCCGCGCAGCAGCAGGATGTCGCCCGCCTCGATCACGGTGTCGAACAGCACCACCTTGCGCCGCTCGCCGCCCCGGATCAGGCCGGTCACGGTGATCTCGGCATCGGCAAGGCCGATCAGGGCGCCGATTGTCATGCCCACCGTGGGCGACCCTTCCGGCACCGTGGCCTCGGTGTTGTAGTCGCTGATCCTCACCGCCTCGCCCAGGGAAGCGGTGGCGCGGCGGTCGGACGGCAGCAGGCGCCAGGCGAACATCAGAAAGGCCACGCCCACGGCCGACAGGCCCAGGCCCACGGGCGCGAAGTCGAACATGCGGAAGGGACGGCCGGTCATCTCCTCGCGCACGCCCGAGACGATGATGTTTGGCGAGGTGCCCACCAGCGTGATCAGCCCCCCCAGAAGCGAGCCGAAGGACATCGGCATCAGGTAAAGCGAGGGCGACTGACCGGATTTCCGGGCCATCTTCAGCGCGGCGGGCATCATCATCGCCAAGGCGCCGATGTTTTTCACCAGCGAGGACAGCAGCGTGACCGTGCCCACCAGCACCAGAAGCTGCACCCCCATGGTGGTCAGCTTGCGCACCAGCCAGCGCAGCGCCGCCTCGATCAGGCCCGACCGCGACACGGCGGCGCTGACCACCAGGGCGCTGCCCACGATGATCACGATGTCGTCGGAAAAGCCCGCAAAGGCGTCGTCGGGCGCGACCGTGCCCGCCAGCAGCGATGCCAGCAGCGCCAGCATCGCCACCACGTCGTACCGAAGCCTGCCCCAGATGAACAGAACCATCATCACCCCGACGATGGCGAAGGCAAGCATCTGCTGTGTTGTCATGGAAAGCCCTTCCTTGCGCCCCTTGCCCGAAGGGGCCTTCGCAGAACCGATCACGGAAAGGATTGGTTGCCAGGCGGAAGAACGGGAACAGCAAGATTTTTCCCCCCAAGGCCGGGGGGTCCGGGACAAACGCCGCCCTGGCCGGCAGGAAGGGCGCCGCGCCCTCATGCGACCGGGGGCGGGTGGTTCCGGCGGTGCCGGACGGGCAGCTTGCGCCCGGCCATCCCGCCGGAACCGGGCGGGCGGCAGGCCGTTCCGCGCCCTGGCGCAGTGCGGGAACGGTCGCGAAGATCTCCGCGCGCGCCGCGGGTCCGGCCGAATCCTGCGCCTGCGCGCCGGTGTGCGGCGATTCGGTCTCGGCCCCCGTTCGCCATGACGATCTGGCGGCTGTCGAACGGGACATGGGTCACGATGGGTCACGGTGGGTCACGCGGTCCAGGTCGTGGGCGATGTCGATCCCGTCCAGGTCCGGCAGCTGCTTGGCCGCGGCCGGCGCCTCGGGCGTGCTGGACATCTTCTGCGCGATGCGCGAGCGCGGCGGGATGCGGTGCCGGGGCGGGATGCGGTGTCGGGGCGAAACGGCCAGATCGGCCGGGGAAACGCCCGCGCCAGGCGCACGCTTGCGGATGCGGACGGGGCGCAGCCGGGGAAGGGGCCGCCAGGTCGGCGGCGCTGTCATTCCCGGCCTTGGCCCCGGACCGGCAGACCGGTATCGTTGTCCGCGCCCGCGCCGCCGAACGCGGCGGCGTTTTCCGGGTCAGAGTTTTCTTCGGCCGTGCCGATAAAAGGCCGAGGACCGACCAAGACAAATCCGATCCCGTCGGCATCGAAAGATCCTCTGGCCGGGTCCAGGTGACCGGCGCGTGAAGGGCGGCAGGCTGGCGCCGGCACGAAAGCCGCATTGATTCCCGCGTCTTCAGATTCTATTCCATCGCTTCGAAGGCCCCTGCCAGGCGCGGCCGCGCAAGCGGCCCGGCTCGGGCACCCAGGCCCGGCCCAAGGCCGCGGATCCAAGGAGGACGACATGGACGACAAGACCCCAAGCGCGGGCGCGCTTTGCCCGATCCAGCACGGCGGCAACCGCAACACGCGGGCCAAGGCGCGGTCGAACCGTGAATGGTGGCCGGAACAGCTGAACCTTAAGATCCTGCACCAGAACAACGAACAGTCGAACCCGCTGGGCGCGGATTTCAACTATGCCGAGGCGTTCCGCAAGCTGGACCTCGATGCCGTCAAGGCCGACCTGCGGGCGCTGATGACCGACAGCCAGGACTGGTGGCCCGCCGACTGGGGCCATTACGGGCCGCTGTTCGTGCGCATGGCCTGGCACAGCGCCGGCACCTATCGCACCGCCGACGGGCGGGGCGGCGCGCGGGCGGGGGCGCAGCGGTTCGCGCCGCTGAACTCCTGGCCCGACAACGTGAACCTGGACAAGGCCCGGCGCCTGCTGTGGCCGATCAAGCGCAAGTACGGCAACAGCCTGTCATGGGCGGACCTGCTGATCCTGACGGGCAACGTCGCGCTGGAATCCATGGGCTTCAAGACCTTCGGCTTCGGCGGCGGGCGCCCCGACGTCTGGGAACCGGCCGAGGACATCTATTGGGGTTCGGAAACCGAATGGCTGGCGCTGAGCGACAACCCCAACAGCCGCTACAAGGGCGACCGGGAACTGGACAGCCCGCTGGCCGCCGTGCAGATGGGTCTGATCTACGTGAACCCCGAAGGCCCCGACGGCAAGCCCGACCCGGTGGCCGCCGCGCGCGACATCCGCGAGACCTTCAAGCGCATGGCCATGAACGACGAGGAAACCGTGGCGCTGATCGCGGGCGGCCATACCTTCGGCAAGACCCATGGCGCGGGCGAGGCGTCGCATGTTGACGTCGATCCCGAAGGTTCGGCCATCGAGTTGCAGGGCCTCGGCTGGGTCAGCAAGTTCGGCAAGGGCCATGGCGCGGATGCGATCTCCTCGGGGCTCGAGGTCGTCTGGACCCAGACCCCCACGCAATGGAGCATGGGCTTCTTCAAGAACCTGTTCGAATATGAATGGGAGTTGACGAAATCCCCGGCAGGCGCCTGGCAGTGGAAGCCCAAGGACGGCGCGGGCGCTGGCACGGTGCCCGACGCGCACGATCCGTCCAAGAAGATCGCCCCGTCGATGCTGACCACCGACCTGTCGCTGCGCGAGGACCCGGTCTATCGCGAGATCTCGCTGCGGTTCCTGAACAACCCCGACCAGTTCGCCGACGCCTTCGCCCGCGCCTGGTTCAAGCTGACCCACCGCGACATGGGACCGAAGGTGCTGTACGAAGGCCCCGAGGTGCCGTCGGAAGACCTGATCTGGCAGGATCCGATCCCCGCGCCGGACCACCCGCTGGTGGATGCAGCGGATGTGGCGGCGCTCAAGGCGCAGGTGCTGGCCTCGGGCCTGACCGGGCCGGAACTGATCGCCACCGCCTGGGCCTCGGCCTCGACCTTCCGGGGATCGGACTACCGCGGCGGCGCCAACGGCGCGCGGATCCGGCTGGCCCCGCAAAAGGACTGGGAAGCGAACCAGCCGCAGCAGCTTGCCAAGGTTCTGAATGTTCTGGAGGGCATCAAGGCCGATTTCGACGCCAAGGGCGCGAAAAAGGTCTCGATGGCCGACCTGATCGTGCTTGGGGGCGATGCGGCGGTGGAAGCCGCCGCCAAGGCCGCCGGCCATGACCTGGCGCTGGACTTCATCCCAGGCCGGGGCGACGCCACCCAAGACCAGACCGACGTGGAAAGCTTCGACTGGATGGAGCCTTTGGCCGACGGCTTCCGCAACTATCAGCGCCAGAAGTTCAACGTCCCGGCGGAAGAACTGCTGATCGACCGGGCGCAGCTGCTGACCCTGACCGCGCCCGAGATGACGGTTCTGGTGGGCGGCCTGCGCGCGCTGGACGCCAACTGGGACCACACCGACCATGGCGTGCTGACGACCCGTCCGGGCCAGTTGACGAACGACTTCTTCGTCAACCTGCTGTCGATGGACACGGTGTGGAAGGCGCAGAACGACGACCAGATGGTCTTCGACGGCACCGACCGCCAGACGGGCGCGCATCGCTGGACGGCGACGCGCGTGGACCTGATCTTCGGCTCGAACTCGCAGCTGCGCGCCATTGCCGAGGTTTATGCCCAGGACGACTGCAAGGCCAAGTTCGTGCGCGATTTCGGCCGCGCCTGGTCCAAGGTGATGAATGCCGACCGCTTCGACGCGCGGCGGCAGTTGGACCCCGTCGCCTGACGGCGCCCTCGCCCGCCCCTGCCGGGGGCGGGCTTATTCCGCCGCCATCCGGTGCCGCCCGATGGGCAGCATCATCGGCCGTCCCGAGGTCGGATCGGGGATGATCCGGCTGTCCAGCCCGAACACCGCGCGCACGTTGGCCTCGGTCAGCACCTCCTCGGGCGCGCCCTGGGCGTGCAGGGTGCCGCCCGCCATCGCCACCAGATGATCGGCATAGCGCGCCGCCAGGTTCAGGTCGTGCAGCACCATCACCACCGTGGTGCCGCGCCGGTGGTTGAGGTCGGTCAGCAGATCCAGAACCTCGACCTGGTGGCTGATGTCCAGAAAGGTCGTGGGTTCGTCCAGCAGCAGCAGGTCGGTTTCCTGGGCCAGCGCCATGGCGATCCAGACGCGCTGGCGCTGCCCGCCCGACAGCTCGTCCACCGCGCGTTCGGCAAGGTCGGTGGTTCTGGTGACCTCCAGCGCGGCGGCGACCGCCTGATCGTCCCGGGGCGACCAGCGCGACAGGATGCCGTGATGGGGATGGCGGCCCCGGCCGACCAGATCGGCCACGGTGATGCCCTCGGGGGCGATGGGCGATTGCGGCAAAAGGCCCATGACCCGCGCGACCTGGCGGGGGGCCATGCGGTGGATCGCCGTGCCGTCCAGAAGCACCTGCCCCGCGCGCGGGGACAAAAGCCGCGACATGGTCCGCAGCAGCGTCGATTTCCCGCAGGCGTTGGCGCCCACGATGGCGGTGATCCGGCCCGGCAGCACCTCCAGGTCCAGGCCTTGCAGGATCGTCCGGTCGGCGTAGCCCGCGACAAGGCCGCGGACGGAAAGGGAATGGTTGCTCACAACGATCCTCCGGCGCGGTTCACGCGCACGATCAGCCAGATCAGGTAGGGCGCGCCTAGGGCGCCGGTGACGACGCCCACGGGAAAGCGCGCGGGCAGCAGGAACTGGCCCGCGTAATCGCCCCCCAGAACCAGAAGCGCGCCGACCAGCCCCGCCGGGATCAGCGCCGACCCGTTCGGCCCCAGGATCCGCGCGGCGATGGGACCGGACAGAAAGGCCACAAAGGCCACCGGCCCGGTGATGGCGGTGGCGACCGCGATCAGGCCCACGGCGGCGACGACGACCAGCAGGCGCGTCAGGGGCACATTCGTGCCAAGCGCCGCGGCGGCGTCGTCGCCAAGCCGCAAGGCTTCCAGATCGCGGGCGCGGCTGACCAGAAGCCCGCCGAAGACGGCCAGCGACGCCAGCAGCGGCACGGCCTGGGACAGCTGCGCGCCGTTCACGCTGCCGCCCAGCCAGCGCATCGCCTCGGCCAGATCCCAGGACGGCGCGCGGGACAGGGTATAGGCGATGAAGCTGTCCAGCATGGCCGAGACGCCGATGCCGATCAGGATCAGCCGCGTGCCCGCGACGCCGCCCCGGTGCGACAGGCCATAGATCAGCATGGCGACCCCAAGTCCCGCCAGAACCGCGAAAACCGGCACCATGGGTCCGTCGGTTTCCAGAACCACGATGGCGAACACCGCAGCCGCGCTGGCGCCCCGGCTGATGCCGATGATGTCGGGGCTGGCCAGCGGATTGCGCAGCATGATCTGGAAGGCCGCGCCGCCAAGCCCAAAGGACAGCCCGGCCAGCACCGACAACACCGCGCGGGGCAGGCGCAGCTGGCCCACGGTAAAGGACGCGCCGGGCACGTCCTGGCCCGCCAGCACGCGCAGCACGGTGCCGGGCGGCACAAAGGATTGCCCCATCGTCAGCGTCAGCGCCAGACCCGCCAGCAGCAGCGCCAGCGCGCCCCCGACGACCATGGTGCGCCGCCGCATCCGGCGCAGGCGGATCGCGGCGACAAGATGGGCGGCGCTCATAGTTCCCGCACCCGTGCCCGCCGAACGATCCAGATGAAGAAAGGCGCGCCGACAAAGGCGGTGACGATGCCCACGTCAAGCTCGGACGGGCGGGCGATCAGGCGGCCCGCGATGTCGGATGCGATCAGCAGGCAGGCTCCGGCAAGGGCCGAAAAGGGCAGCAGCCAGCGGTGATCGACGCCCACCAGCAAGCGGCACAGATGCGGCACCATCAGGCCCACAAAGGCGATCGGCCCGCAGATCGCCGTTGTCGCCCCGCACAGCAGGACCGCCCCCAGCGCGGCCAGCCCGCGCGCCGGCGCCACGCGTTCGCCCAATCCCGCCGCCATGTCGTCGCCAAGCGCCAGAGAGTTCAGCTTTCTTGCGCAGCCCAGGCTGATGGCGAAGCCCGCGGCCAGAAAGGGCAGCACATGGACCATGCGCGCGAAGGTCGCCCCGCCCACGCCGCCGATCTGCCAGGATTGCAGCCCGCCCGCGACCTCGCTGTGGGACAGCATCACCGCCAGCACCAGCGACACAAAGGCGACCGAGGTCGCAACGCCCGCCAGCGCCAGCTTCAGCGGCGTCGGCCCGCCGCGCCCCAGCGATCCGACGGCATAAACGAAGACCGCCGTGGCCCCGGCCCCCGCGACCGCCACCCAGACATAGGCCTGGGCGGAACTGATGCCGAAAAAGGCCACCGCCACGGCGACCGCCAGCGAGGCGCCCATGTTCACCCCCAGGATGCCCGGATCGGCCAGGGGGTTGCGCGTCACGCCCTGCATGACGGCGCCCGCCACCCCGAGCGCCGCCCCCGCCAGGGCCGCCAGAACGGTGCGCGGGATCCGCGCGGCCACGGCCGCCCGGGCGATCGTGTCCACCCGCCCCCGCAGCGCGGCGGCGATGTCGTTCCCGCCCACGTCCCGGGTGCCGACGGCGACGGACAAGGCGCACAGCAGCGCCAGCAGCGCCAGGCCCGCCGCCAGCCAGAACAGGCGCCTGCGGGTCGAGCGGCGCCCGGCCTGGGCGCGCGGCAGCGGACGGGCGGCGGCCGTCATGGGGATTTCCGCGCCGCCTCGGCCAGAAGGGCGGCGTAATCGTCCACCAGATAGGGCAGGGATAGGGGGGTCGGGTTGGCGGCATTGCCCAGGGGGTCGTTGCCCAGCATCACAATGGCCTCGTTCGCCACGGCGGGCATGTGCGCCATCAGCGGATCGGCCTTCATCGCCTCGAGCAGGGGCGCGCCGCCGTAGGTCACAAGGATGTCCACGTCGTCGAAGGCGTCGATCCGCTCGGCGCTGACCGATCCGAAGAACTGCCCGGGCTGCGTGGCCTCGATCACGCTTTTCGGCATCGCCAGGCCCAGATCCCCGAAGAACTTCACCCGCGTGTCATGGGCGCTGTAGAAGTTGACGACCGACAGGTTCGTGGCGTCCAGATGCGTCACGAACATCGCGGTCTTGCCCGCCAGTTGCGGGTGGCGGGCGATGGCCTCGGCGATGCGGGCCTCCATCCGCGCGACCAGGGCCTCGCCTTCCGCGGCAAGCCCCATGCCGGCGCTGTTCATGCGGATCATCTGCCGCCATTCGGTTGTCCAGGCCCCGTCGGGATAGGCCACCACCGGGGCGATCTGGGACAGCGTGTCGTAATCGGCCCGGCTGAGACCCGAATAGGCGGCCAGGATCACGTCGGGCTCGGTCGCGGCCACCGCCTCGAAGTCGATACCGTCGCCTTCGTCGAACAGGACGGGCGGTTCGGCGCCCAGTTCCTCGAGCCGCTCGGCCACCCAGGGCAGCAGGCCGTCGCCATTGTTGTCGCCATAGTTCGCGGCGGCCATTCCCACCGGCACCACGCCAAGCGCCAGGGGAACCTCGTGGTTGCCGGAATTGACGGTCGCCACGCGCCGCGGCTTTTCGGCGATGGTGGTGGTGCCGAAGGCGTGGGGGATGGCCAGAGGATAGTCCTGCGCCACGGCAAGGGCCGGGGCAAGCGTGGCGGCAAGGCACGGAACGAGACGGATCATGGGCGCGATCTCCTTGAGCACGGCAGGCTTTTTCGCGTCGGACGGGCCGCGTCAACCCCGGCAGCGGGGCTGCCCGCGCCGGCTTTAACACTTTCCCGATGATTCCGACAAAAAAAGTGGGATTCTACAAGACAGCTTCGGTCCGGCGGTCCTACAAGCCGCGCCAGCATGATCGCCGCGCCGTTTCCGCCCCCGACCGGGCGCGGAGGGCACAAGGTCATTCCACAGGCCAGCCAGCCGCGGACCCTCTCTGATCCGGCGGCAGCCAGCGGCAACGACAACACCCATGCGGGACTTTGATCCATGGCACATGACATTTCGTGCGGCACGCGCCGCACCCTGACGGCCCTGCTGCTGGGCTGCACGGCGCTGATCGCGACCCAGGCCCTGGCCCAGGACGCCGGAACCGGGTCCGAGGAATCCCCTTATCGCCTGTCGCCGATCCTGATCAACGCGGACGGCCAGGCCGACGACGACGCGAATTCCATCGTCGCCCAGGAACTGTGGACCGGCGGCAAGGTGGCGACCAGCATCCTGGACACTCCGGCCTCGGTGTCCGTGGTCACCGAAAAGGAGGTCCGCGACCGCGACGCGGACACGCTGGAGGAGGTGCTGAACTATTCGGCGGGCATCCACACCGACTATTACGGCACCGACGACCGCAACGAGTATTTCCTGGTGCGCGGCTTTCAGGCGACGACCTATCGCGACGGGCTGACGCTGGGCTCCATGCGCAGCGCGCGCGAGGAACCCTATGCCTTCGAACGGACCGAGGTGATCCGGGGCGGCAACTCGACCCTGTTCGGCACCTCGGATCCGGGCGGCACGATCAACTTCGTGACCAAGCAGCCGCGCTTCGAGCGGTTCGGAGAGGTTTACGGGTCCGTGGGATCGCCGCGCAATGCGGAATACGGCTTCGACGCGGGCGACGTGCTGAACGCCGAAGGCACGCTGGCCTATCGCCTGACCGGCAAGGTCCAGGACGGGGAACGGGACTACGACAACTCCCGCAACGATTCGCGTTTCCTGATGGGCGGCCTGTCCTGGCAGCCCACCGACGCCACCAAGCTGAGCGTGGTCGCGGATTACCTGAAACGCGAAAACACCCCCAACAGCGGCGGCTATCCGACCGACCGCGAATACGACCGCGACGAATTCTTCGGCGAGCCCGGCTTCAATGACCAGAACGTCGAGCGCGCCAGCATCACCGGCCTGCTGGAACACGACTTCGACAACGGCCTGAACCTGCGCGCGAACCTGCGCTACAGCGACCTGAAAAGCGATTTCGGCTATGTCTATCTGCTTGACAGCCTGCGGACCGGCAACCTCGTCGAACGCGCCTATTTCGGCGGCGAAAACACGGCCGAGGAACTGATCGGCAACGTCATCCTGCAATACGACCGCAGCTTCGAGCGGTTCGACAGCAGCACCCTTGCCGGGCTGGAATTCCGCGACGCCTCGACCAGCGGCGCGCCGTTCTATTACGGCCCCGTTTTCGACGAGGAAGGCAATCTCGTCGGCCGGGCGATCGATCCGATCGACGTGGCCGATCCCGTTTATGCCGGCGCGCCCACCGTTCTGACCCCTTACGAACTGCGCGACAACGATTACAGCACGCAATCGCTGTTCGTGCAGCAGAACCTGTCCTTTGACGACCGCTTCATTGCGACCGTAGGCCTGCGCCACGACTGGCTGGACATCGACGAAACCCTGAACGGCGTCCGTTCGGCCAGCGATTTCTCGGAAACCTCGATCCGCGGCGCGCTGACCTACAAGATCACGCCCGAGGTCTCGACTTACGTCAGCTATGTCGAATCCGTCGCGCCTCCGGTCATCGGCGTCGAACCGGAACGGGGCGAGCAATACGAGCTGGGCGTCAAGTATCAGCCCGCCGGGACGACCGCGCTGATCTCGGCCTCGGTTTATGACCTGACCAAGAACAACGTCACCGTGGCCGTGGTGCAGGACGACGGCAACATCACCCGCGAACTGGTGGGCGAACAGCGGGTGCGCGGGATCGACCTGGAAGGCAAGGCCGAGCTTGCGAACAATCTCGACGTGATCGCCTCCTATTCCTACATGAAGTCCGAGGTCGTGCGGTCCGGCCCGATCCGGGGCGCGGAGGTGGAGGGCAACGAGTTCTCAGAGGTGCCCCGGCACCTGGCGTCGCTGTGGGTGAACTATACCCTGCCGGGCAACGACACGCGCGGCGACATGACCTTTGGCCTGGGCGCGCGCTATGTCGGATCGTATTACTTCGCGATCTCGAACGACACGGGCAAGGCCGAATCGTCGGTCACGCTGGACGCGGCGTTCAATTACCGGGTGCAGGACAACACGACCCTGGCCGTGAATGTCACCAACCTGCTCGACGACCAGCATGTGGTCGGGCGCGGCACCGCGGATTACTACAATCCGGGCCGAGAGGTTGCCGTGACCCTGCGCCACACCTGGTAAGGGTCAGCCCGCCGCCTGCATCCGCCGCCAGGCCGCGGGCGTTTCGCCCGTGATCTGGCGGAACACCCGCGTCAGGTGCGCCTGGTCGGAAAAGCCAAGCTGCGCCGCGACATCGGCCACGGTCAGCGCGCTTTCGGCCAGCATGCGCTGCGCCCGCGCGATCCGCTGGGCCAGCTGCCATTGCAAGGGCGTCTGGCCGGTCGTCTGCTTGAAGACCGCCGCGAACCAGCTTTCCGACAGCCCCACCGTCGCGGCCATGTCCGCCACGGTCATGCGCCGGTCGGCGCGCGCCTTCAGCGCCGCCGTCAGCCGGCGCATCTGCGCGGGCGTCAGCCCGCCCGAGACCCGGTCGCCGCCGCCGGCGGGAATGTCCAGCAGCCCCGTGGCGATGCTGCCGATCAGGCTTTCGGCAAAGAGCGGGTGACGGCCGGGCCGCGACAGCTCGTCCGCCAGCAGCCCGGCCAGCGTGGCCAGGGCCGGGGCGTCCTGCACCTCGACCGGGCGGCGCAGGGCGGACAGCGCGTCCGACGCGCCCAGCGGCGGCGACAGGAACCGCAGCAGCCGGTCGCGGTGGATGTGCAGGTCGAGATGCGCGAATCGATGGCCCCCCGTGAAGCGGGACCACAACGGCACGCCCGCCGGGACATAGATCGCCCGCATCATCGGCCGCCCCCCGGCCGCAATGGCGTTGTCGCGGTTCGACACCAGGATATGGGACGACACGTCATTCAGGAACAGCACGATGCGCGGGTCGGGCGACAGATAATAGCCCTTGGCGCCCGCCTGTCCTTCGGCCTGCCAGAAGACGCCGACCATGCCGTCCAGACCGCGCCAGCGGACCGGAACGGTGGCCCGGATCCCTTCGGTCCGGCAGGTCATCCTGTGCAGATAGCTCATGCGCGCGGACAGTTTCGTATTGTTGACTGAATTGGTTCAGTATAAGAAAACCGCACACATGGAAAGGCCCGCGTCATGTCGCTTCTGCGCAGCCACCGCAATTCCGGCACCATTCCGCGCACCTCGGGCGCGGCGGCCGCGGCCTTGAAGGCCCGCGCCGCCGCCTGGGAGGTGCCCCTTGTGGAAACGCCCGAGGCGCTGAGCCTGTTCGTCTGGGGCTGCGAGTTGCGGCTGGTGCCGGGCGGCGACGACATGCGCGTCGAACTGTCGGCCCCCGAGGCGCGGCTGATCGGCACTCTTCAGGACAGCGCGACCGAACTGTTCGCCGAAGCCGGGCTGGAGATCGCCTGGGACCGCGTCGATGCGGGGGCGCTTGCTCCGGGCTTGTCGCTGATGCGCGTCCGGTCGGTGACGCAACGCTCGCCGGGGTTCGTCCGGGTGCGGCTGTCGGGGCCGGACGCGGCGCGATTCGCGACGGGCAGCCTGCATTTCCGCCTGCTTCTGCCGCCCCAGGGCCGTGCGGCGGTGTGGCCGCGAATCGGCGTCTCGGGGCGGACGGAATGGCCCGAAGGCGCGGACGCCCTGCACCGGCCGGTCTACACCGTGGCCGACCAGGGAAACGACTGGCTGGATTTCGACATCTTCCGCCATGCGGGCAGCCCGACCTGCGATTGGGCCTTGTCCGGGCCCGAAGGCGCCGAAGTGGGCATTGTCGGGCCGGGGGGCGGCTGGTGCCCCGAAGCGGATCGCCTGCACCTGTTCGGGGACGAGACCGCGCTGCCCGCCATCGCCCGGATGCTGGATCTGGCGGAGGGCGAGGTGACGGCCCATGTCCGCGCCTGTTATTCCGACTTGGGACCGATGGCGGCCGATCCGCGCGTGACCCGCTGCGACGACATGCTGGCGGCTCTGGCGGCGGCGGATCTGGGGCCCGGCGCCTTTGTCTGGTTCGCCGCCGAGGCGGGGCAGGCGCGCCAGGCGCGCCAGCATCTTCTGGCGCGGGGGATGGACCGCAAGGCCTTCACCGCCGCCGCGTACTGGGGCTGAAGGCGGGGCCGGGCCCCGCCTGCGCCTTTCTTCAGGCGTCCTTGCGCCGGCGCGCGACCAGGCCCGCAGCGCCCATCGCCGCCGCCAGCAGCGGCAGGGTCGCGGGCAGCGGCACCGGCGCGGGGGCCGGGCTGTCCTCGACGTTCAGGCTCATCGTCACCGGGCCGCCCAGGGCCCAGATGCCGGCGATGAAGTCAATGCCCAGGGCCAGATAGCCCAGATCGACCGAGCTGTCCTTCATCACGTCCCATTTGACGCCGCCGCCCAGCGTGCCGAGCAGATCGTCCAGCCCGTCGTTCACCTCGGCAAAGACATAGGCCGCCTTGCCCAGGTAGTTCGGGTTGAACCACAGCTTGCCCTTGCCGGTGAAATCCAGCGTATAGTCGCCCGCCTGGTCGATCTCATGGACCAGGGTTCCGGTCTTTCCCCAGGCCACGTCCACGCTGGCCACGGTGGCCGCATCGGCGGCATGGCCGATGCCGAGGCTTGCCGCGGCGGCCAGAAGCGCGGCTTTCAAGGTCGTTGTCATAAACTTCTCCTTCACAAGGCAACATACAGAAAACCCCTTTGCTGCAATCCAGGGGAACGGCACCGCCCGACCGAAGCAGGCAGGCGATGCCACGCAATATCGCATGATTGAACGAACTATTAAGACTTTTTTAAAGTTTTCGTTAACGCCCGCCCGGACCTGGTGGGAATGCGGCGCCCGGCGCGGCGATCCGGCCGGACCGGGCCGTTCAGGCGGCCAGCCGGGCATAGATCCCGCCCCGGGCGATCAGCTCGGCATGGCTGCCGATTTCCGCGATCCGGCCCGCCTGCATGACAACGATGCGGTCGGCGTTGCGGATCGTGCCCAGCCGGTGCGCGATGACCAGCGTGGTGCGGCCGGCGGCCAGGGCGTCCAGCGCCTGCTGGATCTCGCGCTCGGTCTGGCTGTCGAGCGCGCTTGTCGCCTCGTCCAGGATCAGGATCGGGGGGTTCTTCAGAAAGGCCCGGGCGATCGCCACGCGCTGCTTCTGTCCGCCCGACAGCATCACGCCGCGTTCGCCCACGATCGTGTCCAGCCCGTCGGGCAGCCCTTCGATCATCGAGGTCAGCTGCGCCTGCGCGGCGGCCTGGCGGATGTCCTCGTCGGTCGCGCCCAGACGGCCATAGCCGATGTTCTCGCGCAGCGTGCCGCCGAACAGGAACACGTCCTGGCTGACCAGCCCGATCTGGCGGCGCAGGCTGTTCAGCCGCATCGAAGGCAGCGCCAGCCCGTCCACGGTGATCCGGCCCGTTGTCGGTTCGTAAAAGCGCGGCAACAGCGCCAGCAGCGTGGTCTTGCCCGCGCCGGACGGGCCGACAAAGGCCACGGTTTCCCCGGCCCGCACGTGCAGGTCGATGCCGTCCAGGATGGTGCGGCCTTCCTCATAGGCGAAGCCGACGTTTTCAAACACGATGTCGCCGCGCAAGGGGGGCGCTTCGACCGCGTCGGGGGCGTCGGTGATTTCCGGCTCGGTCGCCAGCAGTTCCTGATAACGGCGGAAGCCCGCGATGCCGCGCGGATAGGTCTCGATCACGGCGGCGATCTTTTCCAGCGGGCGATAAAAGACGCCCACCAGCAAAAGAAAGCCCACAAAGCCGCCGGTGGTCAGATCGCCCTCCAGCACGAAGCCCGCGCCGACCACCATCACGATCACCTGCACCAGCCGCAGACCCATGTATTGCAGCGCCGAGGATACCGCCATCACCTTGTAGGCTTCCAGCTTGGTGGTCCGGTAACGCTGGTTGTCATAGCCGAAAAGTTCGGTTTCGTGCGCCTCGTTGCCGAAGGCCTGGACCACGCGGACGCCGCCCAGGGCTTCCTCCAGCCGGACGTTGAAATCGCCCACGCGGGAATAGATGGCGCGCCAGGTCCGCGTCATCCGGCCGCCGTAAAAGATCACGATGCCCAGCATCGCGGGCACGATCAGCGCCACGATCACCGCAAGCCGGGGGTTTACCCAGAACATCAGCGCAAAGGCGCCGGCAAAGGTCATGATGGCGATAAAGGCGTCCTCGGGGCCGTGATGGGCGACCTCTCCGATCTCCTCCAGGTCGCGGGTCACGCGGGCGACCAGCTTGCCGGTGCGCGCGCGGTCGTACCAGCGCCAGGACAGCCGCGTCAGGTGGTCGAAGGCGCGGGCGCGCATGGCGGTCTCGATGTTGATGCCCAGCTTGTGGCCCCAATAGATCACCACCGTCAGCAGGCCCGCGTTGACCGCATACAGCACCAGAAGCCCTGCGGCGGCGGCCACCGTCAGCGTCCAGTTGCCCTGCGGCAGCAGGTGGTCGATAAAGGCGGTGATCGCCAGCGGAAAGGCCAGTTCCAGCAGGCCCGACAGCACCGCGCAGCCGAAATCCAGCCAGAACAGACCCATGAAGGGGCGGTAATAGGAAAAGAACTGGCGCAGCATCGGTTTTCCTTCAGGCGGGGACGGCCACCGGGCTGCCGTCGGCGCGGGTCAGCACCTGCATCGGCAGGCCGTAGATCTGTTCCAGCGCGTGCGGCCGCATCAGGTCGGACGGCCCGCCCTGCAAGGCCAGGCGGCCCCCCTTCAGCGCGACCACGTGGTCGCAGAATCGGGCGGCCATGTTGACCTCGTGCAACACGATCACGGCGCTGCGGCCCGCCTCATGGCACATGCGGCGGACAAGCGCCAGAACCTCGACCTGGTGGGCGATGTCAAGCGCGCTGATCGGCTCGTCCAGCAGCAGGGCGCCCGCCTCCTGCGCGACCATCATCGCCAGCCAGGCCCGCTGGCGTTCGCCGCCCGAAAGGGTATCGACCAGCCGGTCGGCAAAGGGGGACACGCCGCATTCGGCCATGGCGCGGGCGACGGTTGCATGGTCGTGGGGGCCGAAGCGGCCAAGCGCGCCGTGCCAGGGATAGCGGCCAAGCGCCACCAGCTCGCGCACGGTCATCCCTTCGGCGGCCGGGGGATGCTGGGGCAGAAAGGCCAGGCGGCGGGCATAGTCGCGGGGGCGCCAGTCGGAAAGGGCGCGGCCTTCAAAGGCGACATGGCCGCCGTTTGGCGCGATCTGCCGGGCCAGCGCCTTCAGCAGGGTGGACTTGCCCGACCCATTGTGGCCGATCAGCGCGATCATCCGCCCCGCGGGCAGATCCAGCGTCAGGCCGTGCAGCAGGCGCCGGCCCGGCACGTCCACGGTCAGGTCGCTGAGGGAAAACAGGGTCATCGGATGCGTCTCATCATCAGCCAGATCAGCCAGGGGGCGCCGATCAGGGACGCGAACAGGCCCAACGGCAGCTCATAAGGAAAGCCCGCCATGCGCGCGCCGAAATCGGCGGCCAGCATCAGCCCCGCGCCGATCAGCGCCGCGCCGGTGACGTGATCGCCGGGCCGCGCAAGGCCCAGGCGGCGCGCCATGTGCGGGGCCATCAGGCCGACAAAGGACAGCGGGCCGACCAGCACGGTCGCGGCTCCGGTCGCCGTCCCGGCCAGGGCGATCAGCAGCAGCCGCGCCAGCCGCAGCGGCAGGCCCAGGCCGCCCGCGACCTCCGGGCCAAGGGGCAGCACCGCCAGCCAGCGGCGCGCCAGCAGCGCCCCGGTCCACAGCAGCGCCGCGACCGCCGCAAGGGCCAGCGCGCCGGGCATGGTCACGGCGGAGGACGACCCCGACACCCAGGCGAGGATCTGGAAGGACCGCGTGTCGCCCACCGCCATCGCCCCCGACAGCACCGCCGAGGCGAGCGCCGAAACCGCGATCCCCGCCAGCAGCACCCGTTCGGCGGGCATGTCGCGGCGGCTGACAAAGGCGGCGATCAGCACCAGGGCCAGGGCGCCGCCCGCCATGGTGCCCCCCGTCAGCGCCACCGCCGAGGGCGCGGCCAGCAGATAAACCGCGGCCGCATAGCCCATCGCCCCGCCGCCCGAAACGCCCAGCACCTCGGGCGAGGCCAGCGGGTTCGCGGTCAGCCGTTGCAGGATCGCCCCGGCCAGCGCCAGCGCGGCCCCCGCGGCGGCGGCGGCGATCAGGCGCGGCAGGCGCATCGGCAGGAACGCGGCGAAGCTTTGGGCATCCAGCACCGCCCAACCCCCGGGCACGCGGCCGATCCAGACCAGCGCAAGGGCGGCCATGACCAGGGCCAGGGCCAGCCCGGCCAGCAGCGGCGCCGGGCGGTCGCGGCGCGGCGCGGGGCCTTCGGCGCGTTCCGTGCCCGGCGGGGTCGATCCGCGCAGGCGCGGCAAAAGCCAGATCAGCAGCGGCCCGCCGATCAGCCCGGTCAGCGCGCCGGTCGGAAACATCTCGCCCAGGCGGTTCGCCACCAGCAGCACCAGACCGTCGCACAGCGACAGGATCAGCGCGCCGATCACCGGCGACAAGGCCAGCAGGCGGGGGATCGACTGCGCGCCCAAGGTGCGCGCCAGGGCGGGCGCGGCCAGCCCGACAAAGGCGATCAGCCCCAGTTCGGCGGACACGGCGGCGGCCAGGGTCACCGCCACCGCCACCGCCAGCAGCCGCACCCCGGTCACGTTCAGGCCCAGGCCCTGCGCGCCCTCGATCCCCAGCGACAGCACGCGCAGGGGGCGGGCCAGCAAGGCCGCCGCGAAGCCGCCCAAAGCCAGCACCCCCGCCAGCGCGCGCACGCCCGACCAGTCCCCCTGCACCAGCGAGCCGCCGTTCCAGATCACCAGCGACAGCAGATATTGGCCTTGCGCCAGCGTCATGGCCGTGGCGACCGCGCTGGCGGTCATGCCCACCAGCATCCCGGCGATCACCATCGTCACCGGCGCAAAGCCCCGCCGCGCGCCGATCAGCAGCACCAGCCCCGCGGCCAGCCCCGCCCCGGCCCCAGCCACCGGCCAGCGGCCCCCTTCCAGCAGTTCCGGCGCCAGCATGGTGGCCACAACCAGGGCCAGCTGCGCCCCCGCCGAGATCCCCAGCGTGGTCGGATCGGCGACGGGGTTTCTCAGCACCACTTGCAGGATCGCGCCCGACAGGCCCAGCACCGCCCCCGCCAGCAGCGCCACCGCGCCGCGCGGCATCAGGCCGAAGCCCAGCAGGATCTGGGGAATGTCCATCCGCGCCGGGTCCAGCGGCCAGGCGGGCCATTCGGCCAGGGGCAGCAGATGCAGCGCCGCCGCCAGCCACAGGGCGGCGGCCAGCAGGGCAAAGGGCAGCAGGCGGATCATGCGACGGCCTTTGGCCCTGCCTCGAAGGCCTGGGCCAGCAGCGTGGCAAAGCGCAGCGCGGCGGGAACGGCGCCAAAGGCATTGGTGTCGGGCAGCAGATAGCTGCGGTTCTCGGCCACCGGGGGCAGGGCGCGCCACAGGATGCTGCGCCCCAAGGCGCGTTCCGCCGCCGGGGGCAGGGCGCCGATGTTGACCAGCCGGGCATCGGGCATGGCGGCCAGCCGCTCGATCGGAACGGGGGCGAGAAAGCTGAAGGCGGTCGCCTCGGCCCAGGCGTTCCGCAGGCCCAGCCGGTCCAGCGTGCTGCCGAACAGGCTGTCGAAGCCGAAGGCCCGCATGTGCCGCCCGTCGCCGATGTTGACAAGCGCCACGGGCCGGTCGCGGAACGGCGCCAGCCGCGCGGCCAGGCGGTCCAGCCTGTTCCCGGTTTCCGCCGCCGCGCGCGCGCCCGCCGTCGGATCGCCGATGGCGTCCGCAAGCGCCGTCAGGGCGGCCAGCGCCTTGGGCAACGGCGGCTCTCCTGGCACAAAGAAGGGCAGGGACAGGACCGGGGCGATCCCACGCAGCCGATCCTCGTAGCGGGCGTAAAAAGGCGAGGACAGGATCAGATCCGGGCGGACCAGTTGCAGCAGTTCGAAGTTCGGGGCGCCGCGCAGGCCCAGGTCGGTGACATCCGGGGGGATCGCGGGCGTGATCGCATCGGCGCGGAAGCGGACCAGTTCGGCGGCGGCGACGGGCATGTGGCCGATCGCAGCGGCGGTTTCCAGCATCGCCCAGTCGATGGCGGCCAGCCGGGGCGCGGGCTGCCCCGTCGGGGACTGCCGGATCGGGGATGGGGCGGCCCGCAAAGGCAAGCCCGCCGCCAGGAGGGCCCCGGCGGCGGTCAGAAAGGCGCGGCGGTGAGGCGTGAGGGCCTCCGGGCCTACCACTTGTAGGCGACCTTCGCCGTTACGGTCCGGCCTTCGCCATACGAGCAGTACGAGAACCCGCAGGCGCCCACGTAAACCTCGTCGGTGAGGTTGGAAAGGTTCAGCGACGCCTCGACGTTGTCGCGGGTGTAGCTGCCGCCCAGATCGACCAGCGTCACGCTGTCCAGTTCGGCAGAATTGCTGTCATTGATGAAGCGAGTACCGATGTAACGGATGCCGCCACCGATGCGAAGGCCGATGCCGAAGTCACGGTCGATCCACAGGCTGGCAAGGTGGTTCGGCGCATCGGCCAGTTCCTTGCCATCGAAGATCAGCCCAGTACTGGAATCGATCGAGCGGGTAGGATCGTCCTGCTCGGTTTTGTTGTAGGCGTACCCGCCACGCAGCCTCCAGCCCTCGGCCAACTCAGCCGTAGCCTCAAGCTCGACGCCCTGCGACTTCACCTCGTCGATCTGGCGAATGACGCTTCCTGGCTGACCATCCGGGCGTTGAATCGACCGGTTCACGTCCGAAAGGGTCAGGTCATAGACAGATACGGTAATAAGCCCGTTGAATACGCTCGGGCTATACTTGACGCCGACTTCCCACTGCTTCGCTTCGGTTGGCCTGAGGATCTCATTGTTGAGATCGAAACCGGCATTAGGATCGAAGGACGTCGAATAGCTGACATAGGGCGCGACGCCGTTCGCCATGACATAGCCAAGCCCGGCACGCCCGGTCACCTTGTTGTCCTTGTATTCGGACGGGCTGCCGTACCGTTCGCCCGTCTGTTCGACCCAGTCGTAGCGCAGGCCGAGCGAGCCGCGCCAGTTGCCGTACTCGACCTCGTCCTGGGCATAGATGCCGACCTGGCGCAGGGTGGAATCGCCGGCATTGGCGGGGGCGAAGGGGGTCTGGCCGCCCGCGTAATAGTCCGGGTCGGCCAGGTCCAGATTGGCGGCCGTGCCGAACTGGCTGCTTTCGAAGGCGTCATATTTGCGCGCGTCCACCCCGAACAGCAGCGTGTGGACGGCCTGCCCGGTCGTGACCTCGCCCGTCAGGCGGGTGTCGAGGCTGATCGTGTCGCTGTCCTCGCGCTGCTCGCTCGAACCGCGGCTGATGGTGTCGGCGTCGATGACCGTGCTGGCATAGGTGCCGCGATAATCCCAGTCCAGTCCCTCGTAGCGGAAGCCCTGGCTGAGGGTCCAACCGTTCTCCAGCTCGTGGCTGACCTCGACCCCGATCGAATAGGCGGTGCGGTCGCTGTCGTCCCAGTCCTTCTGGCCGGTGTAAAGGTCGCGCAGGTCATCCCCGTCGCCCGACTGCGTCAGCGCGAAGGGCACCCCCGTCGGCGAGATGGGGGCGTCCTTGGTGTAGGTCGCCAGGAAGTCGATGGTGGTCGCCTCGGACGGCGCCCAGCGGACGGCGCCCGCCAGATAGCCGCCCTTGTTGGTCAGGTCGTCGATCTGGGTGCTTTCGTCGCGGCCGATGCCGGTGACGCGGAAGGACAGATCCTCGGACGGCGCGCGGTTCACGTCGAAGAACAGGCTGGGGCTGTCGTTGCTGTCATAGCCCAGGCCGACCTCTCCGAAGTCGAAGGACCGGGCGCGCTTCTGCACCATGTTGATGACGCCCAGGGGCGAGCCCGCGCCGTACAGCGACGAGGACGGACCGCGCAGCACCTCGATCTGCTGGAGGCCGTAGATTTCCTGGCTGATCGCGCCGAAATAGCGGCCCTGGCGCAGGCCGTTCACGTATTGGGCGTTGTCGGCGCGGAAGCCGCGGATATAGGGCGTGTCGAAGCGCGGGTCGATGCCGAACGGTTCGGCCAGGACACCGGCGGTATAGCCAAGCGCCTGCCCCAGGTTCTGCGCCCCCTGCTGGTCGATCTGGTCCTCGGTCACGACCGAGACCGATTGCTGCGATTCGGCGATGGGGGTCGAGGATTTGGTGGTCTGCGCGCCGCTGGCGACATAGCCCAACACGTCGTCGGCGGTCAGGGTGATGTCGCCCAGCACGAAGACCGAGTCGTCGGCGCCGGTCGTGGCGGCATCCTGCGCGGCGGCGGCACAAGCCATGGCCAGCGCGCTGACGCTGGCCAGAAACAGGGAACGGGGCAAGAGGGACATGGGGGGCACCTGTCGAAGGGTCACGGGCATCTGAGATTTCCCGTGAGCCTTTACCTTCGCCCGTTAGCGCGTCAACAATTTCCGACAGAAATGCTGCGACATTAACCTTTGTGTGGCATTTTCACGCCACGTCCCGCAGCGCGGGGGGTTTCGGCCCCCCGGTGGCCCAGTCCAGCAGTTCGGCGGTGTGGACGACCGGCACGCCGGTGCCCGATCCGATCTGCATCATGCAGCCGATATTGCCCGCGCTGATCACCTGGGGGCGGGTGGCCTCGAGCGTGGCGACCTTTCGGGCCTTCAGTTCGGCGCTGATGGCGGGCTGCATCAGGTTGTAGGTGCCCGCCGATCCGCAGCAGATGTGGCTGTCCTTGGGTTCCAGCACGGTGAAGCCCGCATCCGCCAGCAATTCCTTGGGGGTGGCCTTGATCCCCTGGCCGTGCTGCAAGGAGCAGGCGGCGTGATAGCCGACGCGCAGCGGCGGGGCGTGGGTGGCGTCGCGCAGCCCCAGGTCGGCCATCACCTCGGCGATGTCCTTGGCAAGACGCGCCACGCGGGCGGCGTCGGCCTCCAGCGCGCCGCCCGCGAACATGTGGCCATAGTCCTTGACCGTGGTGCCGCAGCCCGAGGTGTTGATGACAAGGGCGTCCAGGCCCGCGCCGTCGATTTCCGCCGTCAAGGCGCGGATGTTGGCGGCGGCCATGGCGTGGCTTTCGCCGGTGCGGCCCATGTGGTGGGTCAGCGCGCCGCAACAGCCAAGCCCGCGCGGGATCACCACCTCGCAGCCGTGGCGGCGCAGCAGGCGGATGGTGGCGTCGTTGATGTCGGTGTTCAGCGCCCGCTGCGCGCAGCCCGTCAGCAGCGCCACGCGCTTGCGGCGCTGTCCCTGGGCGGGAAACACCTGCGGGCGGTCGTTGAGGCTGGGCGGCGGGATGTCGCGCGGGGCCATGTCCAGCATGGCCCGCAACCGGGGGTCCGGCATCAGGCGCCGGAACAGGCGGCCCAGCCGAGCCCCCCGCAGCGCCAGCCGGAAGCGGCCCGGATAGGGCAGGATCTTGGCCAGCACCCACCGCAGCAGGCGGTCGGGCAGGGGACGGCGATAGTTCGCCTCGATGTATTCGCGCGCGTGATCGACCAGGTGCATGTAGTGGACGCCCGAAGGGCAGGTGGTCATGCAGGACAGGCAGGACAGGCAGCGGTCGATGTGCTGGACCGTTTTCGCATCCGGCACCCGGGCGTTTTCCAGCATGTCCTTGATCAGGTAGATGCGTCCGCGCGGGCTGTCGAGTTCATCGCCCAGCACCTTGTAGGTGGGGCAGGTGGCGGTGCAGAAGCCGCAATGGACGCAGGTGCGCAGGATCTCGTTCGAACGCGCGGTCAGCGGGTCGGCCAGTTGTTCGGCGGTGAAGGTGGTCTGCATCTTACGCGTCCATCAGGCCGGGGTTGAGGATGCCCGCCGGGTCGAAGCTGCGGCGCAGTCCTTCGTTCAGGCGCGCCACGGCGGGGGCCAGCGGCGGAAAGGCCGGGCCGGTCGCGCCGTCGCGGCGGATCAGCGTGGCATGGGGGGCAAGGGCGCGCGGATGGCCGGGGCCGCGATACCAGACCAGCCCAGCCCCCCAGTCCAGCGAGCAATCCCCGCCCATCGCCCGCAGCTTCGCGCAGATGCCGGGCGCGTCGGTCGGCTTGCACAGGATCCGCCACAGCGGCCCGCCGCCCGCGAAATGCGCCACGTCGCGGATCGCGTCCCACGGAGCGTCGTCCGTGACCTGCGGGCGCCATTCCGCCAGCAGCGCCAGCAGCCGGTCGCGGCGATAGGCAAGCTGCGTTTCCAGCCCCTCGATCCGCAGGTATGCCGTGCCGCCGACATGGGCCGCGCCCGACACCTCGAACGGCGTGGAGAGCGCCGCGGTGAAGATGCGCAGGGCCGTTTCCTCGGTGACGCCGGGAAAGGCCAGGGTGCAACGGGCGGGAGCCAAGGGCAGGGTCTTCAGCACCACCTCGGTCAGGATGCCCAGGGTGCCGTGGGAACCGGCCAGCAGCTTGGACAGGTCCAGGCCGGTGACGTTCTTCATCACCCGCCCGCCGTTCTTCAGCACGCGGCCCCGGCCATCGACAAAGCGCACGCCCAGCAGGTGATCGCGGCAGGCACCCGCAGCCAAGCGGCGCGGACCCGAGGCATTGGCGGCGACCACGCCGCCCAGGGTGGGCGTGCCGTTGCCGCCCCCGACGCCGCGCATGTCGGGCGGCTCGAAGGCCAGGGCCTGGCCTTCGGCGGCCAGCATCTGCTGGATTTCGGGCAAGGGCGTGCCGGGGCGGGCGATCAGCGTCATCTCGCCGGGGGAATAGGTGACGACGCCGGACAGCCGCGACAGCGACAGCGTTTCGCCGGAAGCGCGGTTTTCCACCCGCGTGCCGCCGCCCGCGATGCGCAGGGGCGCGCGGCGGGCGTGGCAATCGGCCACGATGTCCGCGACTTCGGCTTCGGTCGAGGGGGCCAGATCCAGGGCGACGCTCATTCCGCCGCCCTCGCGCGATGCGCGGCGCTGGCCTCCAGCGGAAAGACCTTGGCGGGGTTCAAAAGCCAGCCGGGGTCGAACACGTCCTTCACCTGCATCTGGATCGCCAGATCGTCGGGGGCGTACTGGCTGCCCATCAGGTCGCGCTTTTCCACGCCCACGCCGTGTTCGCCGGTCAGGCAGCCGCCGACCTCGACGCAGAGGCGCAGGATGTCGAAGCCGAAGGCCTCGGCCCGGGCCAGATCGCCCGGCTTGTTGGCGTCGAACAGGATCAAGGGGTGCATGTTGCCGTCGCCCGCGTGAAAGACGTTGGCGACCTCCAGCCCGTGCTGGCGCGACAGCTCGCCGATCCGGCGCAGGGTATAAGGCAGCCGTCCCACCGGCACGGTGCCGTCCAGGCAGATGTAGTCGCCCAGCCGGCCCATGGCGCCGAAGGCCGACTTGCGGCCCTTCCAGATCGCCAGCGCCTCGTCGGCATTGCGGCTTTCGCGGAACTCGACGGGGTTCAGGGCGTCGGCGATGGCGCGGATGCGGGCGATCTGGTCGTCGATCTCGGCGCGCGATCCCTCGACCTCGACGATCAGCACGGCGGGGCAGTCGGGGTATCCCGCCTTGGCAAAGGCCTCGACCGCGCGCAGACAGGGTTCGTCCATGTATTCGATGGCGACCGGCAAGACGCCCGACCGGATGATGTTGGCCACACATTCCCCCGCGACCTCGGGGCTGTCGAACCCGATCAGCACCGGCCGCGCGCCTTCGGGGCGGGGCAGGATGCGCAGGGTGGCTTCGGTCACGACGCCAAGCTGGCCTTCGGACCCGCACAGCACGCCCAGCAGGTCCAGCCCCATCGGGCCAAGCTCCGGGCCGCCCAGTTCCACGACCTCGCCCGTGGTCAGCACCACCGTCGCGCCCAGCAGGTTGTTGGTCGTGACGCCGTATTTCAGGCAATGCGCCCCGCCCGAGTTCATGGCGATGTTGCCCGCGATGGTGCAGGCCAGTTGCGAGGACGGGTCGGGCGCGTAGAAAAAGCCGAAAAGCTCCAGCTCGGCGCTGACCGATAGGTTGGTGACGCCGGTCTGCACGCGGATGAAGCGGTTTTCGGTGTCGATCTCCAGCACCTCGCGCAGGCGCATGGTGCCCAGGATCACGCTGTCCGCCGTGGGCAGCGCGCCGCCCGCCAGCGACGTGCCCGCCCCGCGCGGCACCACCGGAACGCCCATCCGGCCGCACACGCCCATCACCGCCGCGACCTCGGCGGTCGTGCGGGGCAGAACCACGGCCAGGGGCGGGCAGCGATAGGCGGTCAGCGCGTCGCATTCATAGGCGCGGGTTTCCTGCGGGTCGTCGATCACGGCATCGGGCGGCAGCACGGCGCGCAGGGCGGCGACGATCTGCGGGCCGCGGGCGATGATCCCGGGATCGGGCGTCGGCATGGCGATGGACATGGCTGTGCCTTTCTGTTCCGACGTTGGTAAAATAAATTGACCAAGCCTGTCAATTGCGATGAGATGGCGGCAAGGATAAGGGCCGTGCCATGACCGATTTCTCCATCCGCCCCGAACGCGCGGCCGAGGCCGTCGCCCGCCATGTCGAGACGCTGATCCTGGAAGGCTCGCTCGCCCCGGGCGAGGGGCTGCTGCCGGAACGCGACCTTGCGGCGCGGCTGAACGTTTCGCGCCCCACGCTGCGCGACGGGCTGAAGCTGTTGCAGGACCGCGGGCTGCTGGTGGGCGAAAAGGGCCGGGGCCTGCGCGTGGCGGCCCTGGGCCGGGCGGCGATCACCGACCCGCTGCTGGCTCTACTGGCCCAGAGGCCCGAGGTCGAGGACGATTACCTGGACTTCCGCGACGTGGTGGAAAGTCACGCGGCGGGACTGGCCGCCGCGCGCGCGACGGAGGTGGACCGCGAGCGCATCCGTGCCGCGCTGGACGGGATCGAGGCCGCGCATGGCGCCGCCCGTCCCGCGGACGAGGCCGAGGCCGACGCCGCCCTGCACCAGGCCATCTACGAGGCCAGCCACAACCTGGTGCTGTTGCAGATCATGCGGGCCTTGGCGGGCAACCTGCGCAGCAACGTGGCGGCCAACCGGGGGCGCATGTTCACGCTGCCGCAGGTCCGCGACCACCTGCGCGACCAGCACCGGGCCATTGGCGAAGCGATCCTGGCCGGCGACCCCGAGGCGGCCCGGACGGCGGCCCATGCGCATCTGGCCTATGTCCGCCGGGCCGCCCGCGACCTGGCCTGCGCCGAGGCCCATCACGAGACCGCCCGCCGCCGCCAGTCGGGCGGGGGCCTGGGCCAGCGCCGCACATGACCGGCCTGCACAGCGATCCCGCCGCCTTTCTGCGCCGCCTGTTCGACCGCGCGGTCGCCGCCGCCGACCCGATGCGCGTGCTGGCGGCCCATCTGCCGCCGCGTCCCCCGGGGCGGGTCTTGGTGATCGGCGCGGGCAAGGCCAGCGCCCGCATGGCCGAGGCGGCAGAGGCCGCCTGGGGCCCTTGCGAAGGGCTGGTCATCACCCGCTACGGCCATGCCCGTCCCTGCCGGGGGATCGAGATCGTCGAGGCCGCCCATCCCGTGCCCGACGCCGCCGGCGCCGAGGCCACGCTGCGGGTGCTGGACCGGCTGAAGGGCCTGACCGACGCGGACTTCGTGCTGGCGCCGATCTCGGGCGGGGCCTCGGCGCTGTTGTGCGCGCCGGTACCGGGCGTGACGCTGGCGGAAAAGCAGGCGGTGAACGCGGCGCTTCTGGCCTCGGGCGCGCCGATCGGGCAGATGAACACGGTGCGCAAGCATCTGTCCCGGGTGAAGGGCGGGCAGCTGGCCGCCGCCGCATGGCCCGCGCGGATGCTGTCGTTGATGATCTCGGACGTGCCGGGCGACGATCCGGCCTTTATCGGCTCGGGGCCGACGGTGGGCGACGGATCGGCCCCCGCCGATGCGCTGGCGCTGCTGGAACGGTGGCGCATCCCGGTGTCCCCCGGCGTGATCCGCGCGCTGCAAGGGGGCAGCGGGGTGGTTCCGCCCGGCGATCCGCGCCTGTCGAGGGTGGAAAACCGCGTCATCGCCGCCCCCGCGCAGTCGCTGGAGGCCGCCGCCGACCTGGCCCGCGCGGCGGGCTGCATGACCGAAATCCTGGGCGATTCGCTGGAAGGCGAGGCGCGCGAGGTGGCGGCCGTCCATGCCCGCCTGGCGCTGGCGCGGCAGGCCGCCCGCAGCCCAGGCGATCCGCCGCTGGTGATTCTTTCGGGGGGCGAACTGACCGTCACGCGGCGCGGGAACGGGGTCGGCGGGCCGAATGCGGAATACTGCCTGGCGCTTGCCCTGGCGCTCGACGGCGCGGCGGGCATCCACGCGCTGGCCTGCGACACCGACGGCATCGACGGCGCGGCCCCTGTCGCGGGCGCGGTGATCGGCCCGGACACGCTGGCCCGCGCCGGGCGGGATCCGGCCAGGCAGGCGCTGCTGTCGAACGACGCCCACACCCTGTTTGCGCGGATTGCCGCCCAGGTCGTCACGGGACCGACATTGACGAATGTCAATGATTTCAGGGCGATTCTGATCGTCTGATGGTTGTTTGACCGATCAAGGAAGAATTTTCCCGATTTTCCCGGGCGAAATGTCGCCTGCTTGACACTTCGGCTGCGACGAAAGGTCTAACAGTCAAGGGGCGCAGTCGTGGTGCGTAGACATTCTGGGTTCAAGTGCGAGTTTCGGCTATCCCGTCGCATCGGCCGATGCGGTGCCCTTTTCGGGTCGGGATAGCCATTTTCGCTGTTTTCTCTGGCTTCGCTCTTGGGTTTACTGACGGTCATCGCGGCTGTTGATGGACCGATTTCCACAATGATCGACCCTTCCGATTACGCCCAACTGTTCGACTCCCCGATCCTGTCCGGCTTGTCGCTGGATCAGAAGCACGCTTTGCTGGCCTCGTGCACGGCCCGCAGCCTGAAAACCCCCGCTTATATCCTGCGCCAGGGCGAGCCCACGACCGGCAGCTATTTCATCGCCTCGGGCCGGGTCGAGGTGGGCTATGTCGATTCGTCCGGCAATCAGGTGATCGTCCACATGGCCACCGCCGGCGAGATGCTGGGCGAGGTCGAGGCCCTGTCGGGGCGGCCCTGCGCGTGCAGCTGCCTGACGCTGCCCGACACCACGGTGCTGTTCTGCCCGGCCAAGGCGCTTTACGTCCATGTGCCCTCGCAGATCCTGATCCCGAACCTGTGCACGATCCTGCACGACCGGCTGATGCGGGAAAACCGCAACAAGGCGGCCGATCACTACTACAACGCCCAGCAGCGCATCCGGCTGTATCTGCGCCAGCTGACCAGCGACGCCGACAACGCGGTGCCCATCAGCCAGTCGCAGCTGGGCGTGGTGATCGGCTGTTCGCGCCAGACCGTGAACCGGATGCTGGGCGAGCTGCGCGACGAGGGCATCATCGAGCTGGGCCGCAACGCCGTGCGCGTGCTGGACCGCGAGCGGCTGGCCGACGGCGCCCCGGCGATGGAATGATCAGCGCAGGTCCGCGATGACGCGGCCGTCGTTGGGCAGGCTGCCGGGCGCCACCACATCGACCGAGCCTTTCAGGCGGGTGATCTCGGCCAGCTTCAGAGCCAGGGGGGCGGCGGCATCGCTGTCGGGATGTTCGACCAGCAGATGCATCCGGTCCTGTTCGCCCGCCCGGGTGATTTCCAGCCGCAAACGGCGGCAGCCGGGGACCGCCTTGCCGATGGCCGCGATCTGTTCGGGGCGCACGAACATGCCCTTGACCTTGGCCGCCTGATCGGCACGCCCCATCCAGCCCTTGATGCGGCGCCCGCCCGTGGCGGCGGGCAGGATCGCCGACATGTCGCCGGTGGCGAAGCGCAGCAGGGGATAGTCGGCATCCAGCCGCGTGACCACGATCTCGCCCACCTCGCCGTCGGGAACCGGATCCCCGGTGCCTGGACGCACGATTTCCACGATCGCGCCGCCGTTCAGCACCATGCCCGGCCCGCCGTCCTCATGGGCCACGATGCCCAGGTCGGCGGTGCCGTAGCATTGGCTGACCGCCACCCCGCGCGCCGACAGTTCCGCGCGCAGGGAATCGGGCAGGGCGGCGCCCGTGACCATGCCGATTTCCAGGCAGGCGCGGTCCACCCCGCCCTCGTCGGCCTTGTCCAGGATGATCTTGAGGAAATCCGGCACGCCGACATAAACGCGCGGGCGGTATTGGCGGATCGCCACAAGCTGATCGGCGGTGTTGCCCGGGCCGGCGGGGATAACCGGGCAGCCCAGGGCCTCGGCCCCGGCCTCGAAGATAAAGGCGGCGGGGGTCAGGTGATAGGAAAAGGTGTTCAGGATCACGTCGCCGGGCCGCACTCCGGCGGCGGACAGGGCGGCAGCCGATCCCCACCAGTCGGGTCCGCGCCCCTCGGGGTCGAAGATCGGCCCGGGCGAGACGAACAAGCGCCGCAGCCCCCCGACCGGCCCGCCCGTCAGCCCGCCGAAGGGCGGATCCTTGGCCTGCATGGCCGCCAGGTCCGACTTGCGCAGCACCGGCAGGCGCGCCAGCCCGGCCAGGCTGTCCAGCGGCGCTTCCGGCAGGTCCGCCCAGAAGGGCTGCGTGCTGCGCATCCGCGCCAGTTGCGCATTCAGGCGGGCCAGGGGGCCGCCCGCATCGGGAAGATCGGCAGTCATCGGGCTTTCCTCAGGCCAGCCAGCGCTTGCGCCGGCGATAGTGTTTGACGTTGCGGTAATCGGTGTGTTCCGCCCCGCCCAGATAGAAGTCCTGCACGTCGGGGTTCGACTTCAGCGTCTCGGCGGACCCCGACATGACGACCTGCCCTTGCTCGATCAGGTAGGCGCGGCCCACGATGTCCAGGGTGGCGGCGGCGTTCTGTTCGACCAGCAGGACCGACAAGCCTTCGCGGGCATTGATCTCCTGGATGATGCCGAAGATTTCCTGCACCAGCAGCGGGGACAGGCCCAGCGACGGTTCGTCCAGCATGATCAGCTTGGGTTCGGTCATCAGCGCCCGGCCGATGGCCAGCATCTGCTGTTCCCCGCCCGAAAGATATCCGGCCTTGGACTTGATCCGCTCCCTGAGGCGCGGGAAATAGGCATAGACCTGTTCGCGCAACTCGTTGAACCGCGCGATGCTGCGCCCGCGATAGGCGGCGACCAGGTTCTCGTCGGGCGTCAGGTGGCCGAAGATGCGGCGGCCTTCCAGCACATGGACCAGGCCGCCCGCCACGCGTTCCGGCGCGCCCATGTTCAGGATCGAGCGGTCGCCCCAGCGGATCTCGCCCCGGGTGACCAGCCCGCGCTCGGGGCCGAGCAGCCCCGAGATGGATTTCAGCGTCGTGGATTTGCCCGCCCCGTTCGATCCCAGAAGGGCGACCATCTCTCCCTCGCCGACCTCCAGCGAGACGCCCTTGATGGCCAGAAAGACCTTGTCATAGATGACCTCGACGTTTTCCAGGATCAGCGCGGGCATGGCGTCAATGCTCGGCTGCGTATTTGGCGGCCGATTCCTCGATCACGCGGCGGATCAGGTCGGGATAGGAGGCCTTCCATTCGCTGACCGGCACCCATTTCTCGCCGTCCCATTCCGACACCCGGCCCGCGCCGCCGCCCTGGTGGTCTTCGGCGGTATAGGTCACGGCAGGCATCAGCCCTTCGGCGTCGAAACCGCTGATCTTCTCGAAGCCCGCCTTCAGGCTTTCCCCCGTCAGGGGCTGGCCGCCCTCCATGCCCAGGCGCGCGGCCTCGACCGCGACGGCCATGGTGGCGACGCCCAGGTTGTAATAGCTGTTGCCGACATTGGCCCCGTCGCCCGAGCCCTTGCCCGGCGCGATGATCTTTTCCTGGATCCGCTGGATGATCGGGTGATCGGTGCCCGCGGCCGTCGCCTCGAACCGCTTCACGCCCTTCATCTGCGGGCCGACATTGGCGGCGTCGGTTTCGGCCAGCCAGATCACCGAATGGATCTGTTCGGGCGCGATGCCGTTCTGGATGGCGGTGCGCACCGACACGGCCTGGCCGCCGCCCGCGCCCCAGATCAGCACGTAATCGGGGCGGTACCGCCGCACCTCGGACCAGGCCGCCGACTGTTCGTTGCCGGGACTGGCATAGGGGAAGGCCTGGAACTCGAACCCTTCCTGTTCGGACAAGGCTTCCAGGATCGGCCCGGGTTCGCGGCCGAAGGGGCTGTCGATATGAACGATGGCGATTTTCTTGCCTTCCAGCCCGCCGGTTTCCTTCATGTGCTCGATCAGCGCGGCGGCCTGCGCCCAATAGGTCGCGAACATCGGGAACACGTAAGGAAAGACCGTGCCGTCCGACGCGTCGCCGCGCCCGTGGGCGGGGGTGATGACCACGTTCTTGTCGGCCTGCGCCTGGTCCAGGATCGCGGCGGATACGGGCGTGGACAGGAAGTCGAACAGAACGGCGCCTTCCTCCTTGGCGCGGTTATAGGCCTCGATCCCGCGCTGCGGCTGGTTGCCGGTGTCGCGGACAATGGCGGTCACCGTGTTGCCCTCGCCCAGGATGCCCTCGGCGTTCGCCAGCGCCAGATAGTCCTGCTGGCCCTGGTTGTACTGTCCGGTCACGAAGGTATAGACCGCCGTGAAGTCCTGAAGCAGGCCGAACTTGACGTCCTCGGCCGCGACGGGCGCGGACAGGCCCGCGACAAGGGCCGTGGTCAGCGCCAGCTTGCGCAGAAAGGTCATGTGTCTTTCTCCCATGTTGTGCGTTCCCCCTCCCCAGGGGTTTCAGCTTCTGGCGTGGCGGAACGGCCAGACCAGGAAATACTTGCGGATGTTGTCGTAGATCTTCGCCAGCCCCAGCGGCTCCAGCAGCAGAAAGCCGATGATCATCGCGCCGTAGATCATCAAGGGCAGGTGCGACAGGAAGTTCTGGCTGACCGGCACCCAGCCGGATGCCGCCAGCGACGACACCAGGTTCGTCAGAAAGATCGGCGCCAGCAGCACGAAGCCCGCGCCAAGCCACGACCCGATCACCGACCCCAGGCCCCCCACCAGCACCATGGCGACAAGCTGGATGGACACGTTGAAGCCGAACTGCTCCGGCGTCACCGCGCGATAGAAGCAAAAGGCCAGGATCGCGCCCGTCACCCCGCCCATGAAGGAGGACGTGAAAAAGGCCATCAGCTTGGTCCTGAACGGATCGACCCCGATCACGGCGGCGGCGAAATCCTTGTCGCGGATCGCGACCAGGGCGCGCCCGAACGAGGTGCGCTTGACGTTCATGAAGAACACCGTCAGCAGCACCGCCCAGGCCAGCGCCAGCCAATAGCGCGCGGCGAGGCTTTCGACCGGCAGGAACAGAAAGCTGACGGCGGGCGTGCGCAGCGTGGCGTGGGCGCCGCCGGAAATGGCGGGAACGTTCACCACCACCCAATCGACCAGATACTGCATCGCCAGCGTGGCCATCACCAGGTAAAGCCCCTTCACCCGCAAGGCCGCGCCGCCGAACACCGCGCCGATCACGGCGGCGATCAGGCCCGACAGCAGCAGCGCCAGCTCGAAGGGAATTCCCGCCCGGACCAGATGGATCGAGGCATAGGCCCCGATCGCCATCACGGCGGCAAAGCCGAAATGCAGCTGCCCCGCCAGACCCATCAGCAGCGTCAGCGACAAGGCCGCCGCCGACCAGATCACCCAGGGCAGGACATAGCTGCCGAGGTAAAGCGGCGAGACGTAAAGCGGCGCCAACGCCGCCAGAACCAGAAGGGCGATCACCAGCCAGCGGTCCGTGGGGATCTTCCACAGCCTGCGGTCGGCTTCGTAGCTGGTGTGATAGGTGCCCGAGAGGCGGTAGAACATGGCGTCAGATCCTCTCGATGTCTTCCCGGCCGAAGATGCCGAAGGGGCGGACCATGATGGTCAGCAGGATGATAAGGGACGTGACCACATCGCGCGTCGATCCCCCGGCGACGCTGTCCAGGTATCCGGGGATCACCGTGCCCAGCACGCCCACAAGGATGCCGCCCACGATCACGCCCGGCACCGAGTCCACGCCGCCCAGGATCACCACGGCGATGGCGGGGAACAGCAGCGTGGACAGCGTCCAGTCCACCCCCTGCGACGATCCCCACAGCGCCCCCGCCACCACGGCGGCGATGCCCGCGAGGCCCCAGGAGATGCCGATGGCGCGTTCCACGGAAATCCCCACCGCCCAGCTCGACACATGGTCGTCCGACACGGCGCGCAGCTTGGTGCCCAGGCGGGTGCGGAAGAACAGCAGGGACGCGCCGACCAGCAGCAGCGCGATGATGCCGCCATACAGCGAGGTGCGGTTGATGAACACGTCGCCGATGATGATGGGGGCGAAGCCGATCCCCAGGTCGATGGGCTTCGGCGTCGATCCCAGGATTCCGGGCACAAGGCCGCGCAGCAGGATCTCCAGCCCCAGGGTCAGCATCACCACCATGATGACCGGCTGGCCCACCATGCGGCGCAAGAGCAGCCGTTCCACGACCAGGCCGAAGCCGAACATGATCGCGGCCGCTATGGGGATGGCGATCCAGACGTTGAGGCCCCAGGACATCACCAGCCAGACGGCGTAGCCGGCGGTCATCACCAGCGCGCCCTGCGCCAGGTTCGGCACGCCCGCCGACTTGTAGATCAGCACAAAGCCAAGCGCGACAAGCGCATACATCAGCCCGGTCAGCGCGCCGGAAATCAGCAGTTCCAGGAAATAAGCCATCACGCGGCCCCCTTCACGTCGGACAGCCGCAGCACCCGGTCCAGCGACCCGGTCTGGCCGTTTTCATAGGTGATCCGGGCCTTGAAGTCGATTTCCCGGGCGCCCGCGTTCAGCGCCTCGATGATCGGACCGTAACGGTCGTCGATCACGTTGCGCTTGAGCTTGCGGGTGCGCGTGACCTCTCCGTCGTCGGGGTCGAATTCCTTGTGCAGGTTGACGAAGCGGTCGATCGACAGCCCGTGCGGCAGATGCGCGTTCACCGCCGCGATCTCCGCCGCGATCAGGCCGTAGACGCGGGGCTGCTGGGACAGTTCGGCATAAGAGGTATAGGCCACGCCGTGTTCCTGCGCCCATTGGCCCACCGCCTGGAAGTCGATGCAGACGATCGCCACCAGCATCTCGCGGCCCTGGCCCACCACGGCGGCGTCCTTGATGTAGGGGCTGAACTTCAGCCGGTTCTCGATATAGGTGGGGATGAAGCGGGTGCCGTCGCGCTTTTCCACCACCTCGGACACGCGGCCCAGCACGACAAGCTGGCCGTCCGGCTCGATCTGGCCGGCGTCGCCGGTGTGCAGCCAGCCGTCCCGCAGCGCCTCGGCGCTGGCCTTGGGGTTCTGGAAATAGCCGTCGAAGATGTTGTCGCCGCGCAGCAGGATTTCGCCTCCTTCGTCGATCTTCATTTCCACGCCGGGAAAGGGGCGGCCTACGGTGGTCAGGGAAATGTCCTCGGGCTTCTGGGCCACGGCCAGGGCGCAGTTTTCCGTCTGGCCGTAGAACTGGCGCAGGTTCAGGCCGATCGCGCGGAACCACAGGAACACGTCCTCGCCGATCGCCTCGCCCGCGGTATAGGCGCGCTGGACGCGGCCCAGGCCAAGCTGGTCGCGGATCGGACCATAGATCAGCCATTCGCCCAGGAACCGCGTCAGCCCGCCGCCCGCGGGCTTGCCGTCCAGCCGGGCGCGTTCCGCGGCCATCGCGCGGGGCATGAAGAAATCGTAAAGCCTGCGCTTCAACCCGGTGGTTTCCGCAATCCCCACCTGCACCCGCGTCAGCATGGCCGACCAGGCGCGGGGCGATGCGAAATAAAGCGTCGGGGCGATCTCCCGCAGGTCGTGCAGCGCGGTTTCCTGCGCCTCGGGGATGTTGACGGTGAAGCGCAGCTCGGCCGCCGCGCCGACCGAGAAGATGAAGTCGCCCACCCAGGCCATGGGCAGATAGGCCATGTGGACCTCGCCCGCCCGGAAGTAGCCGGCGGCGGCGGCGTTGCGCACGCCCGACAGGACATGGCCGTGCTTCAGGGGGATGCCCTTGGGCGCGCCGGTGGTGCCGGAGGAATGCATCAGCACCACGGTGTCGTGAACGGTGGACCGTCCGATCAGCGCCTGCGCCAGCCCGGGATCGGCCTCGAGCCGCGCCGCGCCCTCGGCCCGGATGGCGTCGAACCCGGCCACCCCGTCCGGTTCCCGCCCGGCAAGCCCGCGCGGGTCGTCGTAGATCACCAGATCCAGATGCGTCCAGCGGCCCTTGGCCTCCAGCATCTTGTCCACCTGTTCCTGGTCCTCGGCCACGGCCACGCGGATGTCCTCGCGCTCCATCTGCGCGGCCAGTTCCTCGGTCGGGGCATCGGCATAGGCGGGGGACGGGATCGCCCGCAGGCAGGCCGCGCCCAGCATCGCGAAATACAGGTTCGGGCGGTTGTCGCCGATCACCATCACCACGTCGCCGGGACGCACGCCGCGCGCCTCGAGCCCGGCCGCGAATTCCACCACGGCGCGCAGGTAATCGGCCCAGGTGTATTCCTGCCAGATGCCGCGGTCGCGTTCGCGCATGGCCACCTGGTCCGGCGCCTCGGCGGCGTTTCGCGCCAGCCGCGCCAGGATGGTGTCTTCGGCGCGCCAGTTCGGATGCAGGGCCTGGGCGCTTGCCCTGTTCACGGGATCATGCTGCATGGCGGGGCTTTCCGATATAGGCCTCGACCACGCGGGGATCGGCGATGGCTTCCCGCGCCGGACCCTGGGCGATTTCCTGACCGTTGTTCAGAACCAGCACCCGGTCGCAAAGCGCGGTAACGACATCCATGTGATGTTCGATGATCAGCACCGTCAGCCCCAGGGCATCCTGGGCGTCCAGGATGAAGCGGACCATGTATTCCTTTTCCTCCTGGTTCATGCCCGCCATCGGTTCGTCCAGAACCAGAACCGTGGGTTCGGCGCAGAGCGCGCGGGCCAGTTCGACCCGCTTTTGCAGGCCCAGGGGGATCACGTCCACATGCTCGTCGCGCGCGGGGGCCAGTTGCAGAAGGTCGATCACCTCCTCGACGTGGCGGCGATGCGCCACCTCCTCCTTTTGCGCCCACCAGGGATAGAAAAAGGACGCCAAAGGGTTCGGCTTCATGAAGATGTGCCGGCCCATCAGGATGTTGTCCAGAACCGACATGCCGTGGAACAGCGCGACGTTCTGAAAGGTCCGCGCCACGCCCATGGCGGCGATGCGGAACGGCTTCAGCCCGTTGATCTGCCGCCCGTCCAGGGTGATCCGGCCTTCCTGCGGCGGATAGAACCCGGTGATCGCGTTGACCAGCGTGGTCTTACCCGACCCGTTCGGTCCGACCAGGCCGAAGATCTCGCCCCGCCGCACGGCGACCGAGACGTTCTTCAGCGCGACCACCCCGCCGAAGCGCCGGGTGATGTCGTCGCAGACCAGGACATGATCGCCGCTCATGCGGGCGAAAATCCGTTCAGTCCGTGCATAGCCTGTCCTCCCAAACAGTCTTGCCCAAACGCTGCCCCGGACAGGCTCCTCCTCCGATCCCGGACACGGAAAGGCTAGCATCGGATTCGTTTTTCGGTAAACCGAAAAGAATAGCAAAAGTCTTTCGGGAATTTTGAAATGCACCCGAACCTGGTCGATCACCTGCGCGCCTTTTGCGCCATCGCCGACACCGGCAGCCTGACGGCGGCGGCCAGGGAGCTGCGCCGGCCCATCTCCTCGGTCAGCTATTCGCTGGCGCAGCTGGAAAGCCAATGCGGCTTTCCGCTGCTGGGGCGCGGCGCCAACCGGGCCGAACTGACCGAACGGGGCCGCGTGCTGCTGGCCGAGGCGCGCAGCGTCGTCGAGCGCGCCCGCAGCTTCGCCACCCACGCCGAGTCGCTGGAAAAGGGCGAGGAAACGCGGCTGCGCGTGCTGGTCGACGTGCTGTTTCCGCGCGCCGACCTGAACCGGGCGCTGCGGGCCTTTGCCGCCGGCCATCCGCACGCGCGGTTCCAGTTCTTCAATTCGTCCCTGGCGACGTTGTGGGACGATTTGCGGAACGGCAACTTCGACTTCGCCCTGACGCTGGCCGCCGCGATACCGTCGGACATCGCGGCCCGCCACCTGGGCAGCGAGACGCTGGGGCCGGTCTGCGCTGCCGGGCACCGGCTGGCCCGCCTGCCGCAGCCCTTGGCGATGCGCGCCTTTGACCGGGAACGGCAGATCTATTACGTGGGATCCCCGCAGATCGACATGGAGCGCGTGGGGCGGCTGTTTTCCACCGATGTCTGGACGGTCAACGACGTGGAATCCATCAAGTCCATGGTCGCGGCGGGTCTCGGCTGGTGCTTTTCGGCCAGCGGCACCTTCGGACCCGAAATCGCCCGGGGCGAGGTCGTGCCGCTTGTCTGCGAGGACATGCAGTTCCACCCGGTCCGCACCGTGGTCGTGGCTTGGCCCGCGCATCGCCGCCCCGGTCCCCTGGGGCGGCACATGGTGCAAACCCTGGCCGACCAGTTCGGCGAAGGCGCGGCGGTCAGGCCAGAAGCCCGGTGAAGCGCAGCAATGCCCCGATCAGCCCTTGGGCGGACGGCACGTTCAGCCGATTATCCGCGCCGCAGGTTGCGTCGGTCCAGGCGCTTCATCACCGCGGGGCGGGCGGGCTGGTTGATCATGTCGTCCAGCGGCGGGGCCGGAGGCGTGTCGATCCTGCGGGCCGAGCGCAGCGGCGTTTCGGCATGAACGAAGCGGTCCCATTCGATCACCCAGTTCCCGGGCAGCGAGGTCTTGGGATCCGCCCTCAGGGGCGAGGGCATCTTGCCGCTGCCGGTGAACTGGAACAGCTGCGCCATGCAGGCTGTCCAGCGCCAGCGTGCCCTCGCGCAGGTTGTCCAGGCCGTTCTCGACCGCCTGACGGTCCATGGGGGCGATGTCGCCCGCGATTTCCGACAGGCCCGCGACCTCGCGGTCGGTGTTGGCGGTGATGTGGCGGTCGATGAAGTTCTTGAATAGCCGTTTTCAGGGTTTTTCCGGCGCGGCCCGGTCAAACCGCGCGTTGCGTCCCGTCCTCGCGCCGCAGGGCTGGCAGGCCGACGCCGGTGGCGTCGAAGCCGCCGTCCACGGCCAGCGTCTGGCCGCTGACAAAGCTGGCCTTGTCGGAACACAGGAAGACGATGGCTTCGGCGATCTCGCGCGCCTCGCCGTAGCGGTTCAGGGGAATGGCGTCGTAATAGGCGCTGATGATCTCGGGCGCGTGGACGGCCATGGCAAGTTTCGTCTTGACCGGGCCGGGGGCCACGCAATTGACGCGGATGCCACGTTCGCCCAGTTCGGCGGCGAATTGCTTGGTCAGGTGGATCACTGCGGCCTTCGACGTGCCATAGGCGACCCGCAGCGTGGATGCCCTGAGCCCGGAAATCGAGGCGATGTTGACGATCGCGCCCCTGGTTTTCGCCAGTTCCGGGACGGCGGCCTGGGTGCACAGGAACACGCCGTCCAGGTTGACGGCCATTACCTCGCGCCATTCCTCGAAGCTGGTGCGGTCGGCGCGCGAAAACAGCGCCACGCCCGCGTTGTTGACCAGGGCGTCCACGCGTCCCCATTGGGCGGCAACCGTGCGGATCACGCCGTCCACGCTCTGCGGGTCGGAAATGTCGGCCTCGACGGGCAGGACGTTTTCCAGCGGGCCGCAGGCGCGGTGCAGTTCCTCGGCGTCGCGGTCCACCACGGCGACGCGCCAGCCCTGATCCAGAAAGATTTCCGTGGCGGCCAGGCCGATGCCCCGGGCGCCCCCGGTCACAATGGCGACTTTCGCGTCTGTCATGAGTCCGTCCTTTCGATCAGCAATTCCAGTGTCACGCCGACCGGGTTTGTCCCGCGTTCCAGCGTGCCGCGCATGATGGTTCCCGCGATGTCCACGACCTCGACGGGGATGGTGGCGCGGCCTTGGGCCAGGGTGGCCCTGTCCAGCCGCAATTCGGTGGCATGGCAGTCCATGCGGTGGCCTTCCGCGAAGCGGATATGGTCGATGCTGCCGACGCCGTGCAGGCGGGCGTCCGCGATGCCGTGGCGGGCGGCCAGTGTTTCGATGGCCGTCACCGCATCCTCGCCCGGCAGGACGCGGGCAAGCAGGCCGGTGCCGGTGCCGCCGCCGCGGGGGGTGAACAGGGTAAAGGCGGTTTCCGCGTCGGGCAGCGCCTCGAACCAGGCGTCCGGCGCGCCGATGCCGGCAACGGGCGCATCCGCCGCCAGAACCGAGTCCAGGGGCAGCAGATGCCCCATGGTGCCGCCCCAGGTGCCGTGGCAATGCAGGAACGGCGCGCCGTCCTTCCAGCCGACCGTGGCGGTCGCGTGTCCGATCGCGACCGGCCCGTCCGGCGCATGGGTGTCCGAATACCATGCGGCGTGGATGCCATCCGCGGAGGGCGCCGGCAGCACGAAGCGCATGGGATCGCAAACCGCGCCGTCCAGCCAGAGGACGCCGCCCTTGCAGCCCTGGGCGGCAAACAGCTGGCCCACCGCCGCCATCACCGTCCGCCCGGCGGGCAGCACCCCCGCGACGGGCCGCAGGGACGCCCGCGCCGCCACCGCCCGCGCCGTGGCGCGCGGGCCGGGATGGATCATCCGCCCCTGGTCTCGCCCCCGACCTTGCCCCCGACCGATGGAAACGCTCATGCGATCATGCCGCGGGCTTCCAGTTCGGCGCGGATCATCTTCTTGGTGATCTTGCCGTAGGCCGACTTGGGCAGCGCGTCCCAGAACAGGAACCGCTTGGGCATCTTGTAGCGCGACAGCTTGCCGTCGAGGTATGCGGCCAGGTCCGCCTCGGCCACCGGCGCGTTCGCCACGCAGACCGCCCAGCCGATTTCCCCCCATAGCGGGTCGGGGACGCCCAGCACGGCGACCTCGCTGATGGCGGGGTGGGTGAGGATCTTTTCCTCGATCTCGCGCGGATAGACGTTGGACCCGCCCGAGATGAACATGTCCGACTGCCGCCCGGTGATGTAGACGAAGCCTTCTTCGTCCATGTGGCCCAGATCGCCGGTGCGGAACCAGCCGTCGCGGAAGGATTTGGCATTGGCTTCCGGGTTCCGGTAATAGCCCGCGAAAACGGCGGGGCCGATGCAGCAGATTTCCCCGGTCTCGCCCGGCGCCGCCTCGCGCCCTTGGTCGTCCTGGATCTGGATCTCGATCCCTGTGCGGGCGTAGCCGCAGGTGCCGATGCGGGCCTGCGGGCCGTCGGCGGCCTGGTGCAGGTGGGCGGGCAGAACGGTGATGTTGCCGGTGACCTCGCCCAGGCCGAAATACTGGACCAGCACGGGACCGAGCGCCTGCAAGGCCTTCTGCTGATCCACCCGGTACATCGGCGCGCCCGCATAGATCACGTAGCGCAGCGACGAGGTGTCCGCGCTGGCGGTCGAGGGATGTTCGACCAGCAGCTTCAGGATGGTGGGCACCGTGAACATGGTGGACACGCGCCATTCCGCGACCAGATCCCAGACCTGCGCCGGATCGAACCGTTCCGTGGGCAGCAGGATGGTCTTCACCCCCCGCGCCACCTGGGTCAGCTGATGCACCCCCGCGCCATGCGACAAGGGCGCCACCACCAGCGAGGCGTCGTTCCCCGTCAGCCCCGGCATCAGGTCGGCCAGATGGTTCGTCACCACGAAGGCCATCTGCCCGTGGGTCAGGACCGAGGCCTTGGGCCGCCCCGTCGTGCCCGAGGTGAAGAAGAACCAGCAGGGATCGTCGCGGTCCACCACGGCCACCTGCGGGCGTTCCCCCCGATGCCCGGCGGTGATCGCGGTCACGTCCGGCCCGAACGCCGCCGCGCCGAAGGCCAGCGCCGGAACGCCGCAGGCCGCCGCGTGGCCGGGGAAGGCGGCGTTGCAGAACATCAGCGTGGCGCCGGACGCCTGCGTCAGATAGGCCACCTCCTCGGGCGTCTGGCGGAAGTTGGCGGGCACCCAGACCCCGCCCGCGCGCCAGACCGCGAACATCGCCTGCATCATCTCGGCGCAGTTCTGCGACTGGCACATCACCCGGTCGCCCTTCTGCAACCCGAAGCGGGTCTGGAGGGCATGGGCCAGGGCGTCGGTGCGGGCGTTCCATTCCGCCCAGGTCCAGCGGTCCTCGCCCATGACAAGGGCGATGCCGTCCGGGTCGCGGCGCGCGGCCTGCGCCAGAAAGGTCGCGAGGTTCATCACGCGGGTGGAGACAGGGACCAGCCCGCCTGCGAGGCCGGTCATTTCTCGCGTTCCAGGATCGAGCAGTAGTTGGCAACGGCGGTGCCGCCCATGTTGAAGACGCCCGCCAGTTCCGCCCCGGGCACCTGCATGGCGCCCGCGTCCCCGGTCAGCTGCATCGCGGCCATGACGTGCTGGCTGACGCCGGTCGCGCCGATGGGATGGCCCCGCGACTTCAGCCCGCCCGAGGGGTTCACGGGCAGCTTGCCGTCCCTCCGCGTGGTGCCTTCGCGGATCACGCGCCAGCCCTGGCCGCGCGGGGCAAGGCCCATGGCCTCGTATTCGATCATCTCGGCGGTGGTGAAGCAATCGTGGGTTTCGACCAGCGACAGGTCGGTGATCGCCAGCCCCGCCTGGTCCAGAGCCTGCCGCCAGACGCGATGGGCGCCGCCGAATTCGGTCGGGTCGCGGCGCGACAGGGCCAGGGTGTCGCCCGCCTGGGCGCGGGCGCGGAAGCGGATGGCGCGGTTAAGGGTTTCGGCCACCTCGGGCGCGGCCAGCACGATCGCCGCCGCGCCGTCGGACACCAGCGAACAGTCGGTGCGCCGCAGCGGTCCCGCGACCAGCGGGTTCTTGTCCGACGGCGTGTTGCAGAAGGCCAGGTCGAAAGCCTTCTGCATGTGCGCGTAGGGATTGCGGGTGCCGTTCTCGTGGTTCTTGGCGGCGATCATGGCCAGTTCCTCGGACCGGTCGCCGTTCTTCTGAAAATAGCTGTCGGTGATGCGCCCGAAAACGCCCGCAAAGCCGCCGGGCGTGTCGCCTTCCTCGGCGACATAGCTTGCCGCCAGCAGGATGCCGCCCACATCGGCGATGGGGGTGGCGGTCATCTTCTCGGCCCCGATGACCAGGGCCACCTTGCCGCGCCCGGAGGCGATGAAATCGGCCGCCGCATAGATCGCGGCCGATCCGGTGGCGCAGGCGTTTTCCGTGCGCAGAAAGGGGATGCCCGCCAGTTCGGGCGTGCCCATGGCGACCAGGGCGCCCTGGAAATCCTGGCGCGAGAAGCCCGCGTTGAAGACCCCGGTGAAGATTCCGTCCACGGCATCGGGGGTCAGGCCCGCGTGGTCCAGCGCAGGAAGGGCGACCTCGGCCATCAGGGCCAGGGTGTCGGGCGCCTCGGACTTGCCGAACTTGCTGTGCGCCCAGCCGACGATCAGGGGGTCGGTCATGCGGTGTTCCTTTCAAGATCGGCGAGGCGTCGGGCGATCAGCCCGGCCTCGCGGTGCAGCGCGCAGGCCAGGTCGGCCTGCCGCGCGGGGGTCATGCGGTTCTCGATGGCGGCAATGGACAACGCGCCCGCAGGCCGCCCGTCGGGCCAGGGGATCGCAACCCCCAGGCCCCAGGATCCCGCGACGACGCGGCCGGGGTTCAGGGCATGGCCCCGGGCACGGGCGAAGGCCAGGTCTTCAAGCAGGCCGGGCATCAGCTCGCCCACCAGGGGCGCCGCGCGGGCCAGCAGCGCGTCGGCCTCGGGCGCCGGCAGCGCGGCCAGGATCGCCAGCGCCCCCGCGCCCACGCCCGCGGGCTTGCGGTCGCCGCGCATCAGGGCATGGGTGCGGACCGGGAAATCGCCCTCGATCCGTTCCAGGCACAGGGTGTGGTCGTCCTGCGGCACGGTCAGCAGCACCGTGTCGCCGGTTTCGCGCGCCAGCCGGACCATGCCGTCGCGGGCGTGGTGCCCGATGCCGTGGCGTTCGGCGGCAAAGCCCGCCAGAAGATAGGTTTCCGGCCCCAGGTGATAGCGCCGCGTGGCCCGGTCCTGTTCGACCATGCGCGCCGCCCCCAAGGCCAGCAGCAGCCGCCGCGCCGTGGGCCGCGCAAGCCCCGAGGCGCTTGCCAGTTGCGCCAGCCCCAGGCCCTGCGCGCCGCCCCGTCCGACCAGCGACAGCAGCGACAGCGCACGCGCCACCGCCTGCGTGCCGCCGGTGTCGGCAGGGGCGGCATCGTCGCGCATCAGGCCAGCGTCCGGCCGATGGCGGCTTCCAGGATGGCCCAGGCCTCGTCGCCATAGGTCTTCTTCCATTCGGCATAGAAGCCCGCCTCGCGCAGCTTGTCCTCGAAGGCCTTGGGATCCACGTCGTTGAAGACGAAGCCGTTCCCCTCCAGTTCGCCACGCAGCGAGGCGTTCATCTGCGCGATGTCCTCGCGCTGCTTCATGGCGGCGGCGTTGAAGTTCTCGGCCACGACGCCCTGGACGTCCTCGGGCAGGGCGCCCCAGGCGCGGCGGTTGCCCAGCAGCCAGAAGCCGTCCCACATGTGGTTGGTCATGGAGCAGTATTTCTGCACCTCCCACAATTTCGCGACCTTCAGGATCGCCAGCGGGTTTTCCTGCCCGTCCACGACGCCGGTTTGCAGGGCGGTATACACCTCGGCGAAGTTGATGGAGGCGGGGGCCGAACCGAAGGCCGTGAACATCGAGGTCCAGAGCGGGCTGACCGGCACGCGGATCTTGAAACCTTCCAGGTCGGCGGGCGCCGCGACGGGCTTCGTGGACGAGGTGGTCTGGCGGAACCCGTTGTCCCAGATCTTTTCCATCACCACCAGGCCTGCGCCCTCGATCTGGCCGCGCTCATAGGCGCCAAGCTCGCCGTCCATGGCCTTCCACACGGTGTCGTAGTCGGGAAAGGCGAAGCCCACGCCGTTGATCGAGGCGTTCGGCACCAGCGTGGACAGGATGATCGGCGACAGCTGGAAGAATTCGACCCCGCCCGACCGAAGCTGGCCCAGCACGTCGGTATCCGCTCCCAGCTGGTTCGACGGGAAGATTTGCAGGTCGAACCGGCCGCCCGTGGCCTCCAGGATGGCCTTTTGCGCCTCGGCCAGGCGGACATTGCTGGGATGGTCCAGGGGCTGGTTGTTGGCCAGCTTGTAGCTGAACTCGGCCGCCATGGCCGGGCGGACCCGGATGAGCGGCGCGGCCAAGGCGCCTGTGGCGGCGCCCAGCAGGATGGTGCGGCGGTTGACGGTCATGGAATTCCTCCTCCCAAAGGTAAAAACGGTTACAGCAGTGCGGTCGAGAACCAGGGCACGGCGGCGATGGCCAGAAGGCCCACCATCAGCGCGGCCAGATAGGGCCAGATCTTCGCCATGACCTGTTCGGCGGGCACATTGGCGATCTTGCAGGCGATATAGAAGCCGATGCCGATGGGCGGGGCCATCAGGCCGATGTTCATGGCCGTGACGATGACCATGGCATAGTGGATGTCGTGGATGCCAAGCCCCCGCGCGATGGGGAACATGATCGGCGCCAGCAGCACGATGGCGGGCAGGCCTTCCAGCACGCAGCCCAGCACCAGAAAGATCGCGATGGATGCCAGCATGAACACCAGCCAGCCGCCCGGCAGGCCCGTGACCAGCACCATCAGGTCGCGCGCGAAACCCGATTGCGTCAGCGCCCAGGCCATCGCGGATGCCGCGCCCAGGATCAGCAGGATCGCCCCCGACATGGCGGCGGTTTCGACCAGCATGGTGCCGGCGCGCTTCAACGGGATGCCGCCATACAGCACCGCGCCGATGACGAATGCGTAAAGGGTGGCGATGGTGGACACTTCGGTCGCGGTGGCCACGCCGCCGCCGACCAGGCTGCGGATCATGAAGGGCAGCACCAGCGCGGGCGCGGCGATCAGGGCGGTCTTGCCGATCACGCCCGGCGTGGCGCGCCGCACGCCCTCCATCCGCTCGCCGCGCGCCTTCCAGCGGGCCAGGATCGCCAGCACCACCAGCAGCACCATGGCGATGGCGAAGCCGCTGGTGAACAGCCCGGCGATGGACACGCCCGCGACCGATCCCAGCACGATCAGCACGATGGACGGCGGCACGGTGTCGGCCATGGCCGCCCCGGTGGCCAGCAGCGCCGTCATTTCCGGCGCGGAATGGCCCCGGCGGCGCATCTCGGGGAACAGCGCGGGGGCGACGGTCGCCATGTCGGACACCTTCGACCCCGAGATGCCCGACACCAGAAACATGGATCCCAGCAGGACATAGCTCATCCCAGCCTTCACATGGCCAAAGAGCGAGGCGAGGAAGCCCACGATGGCCCGGCCCATGCCGGTCGCGTCCAGGATGCAGCCCAGCAGCACGAAAACCGGCACCGACAGCAGGATCAGGGACGACATGCCCTCGTCGATGCGGCCCATCATCACGAAAACCGGGGCGTTCGTGGCGAAGGTCAGGTAGCCCAGCGTGGCAAGCGCAAAGCAAAAGGCGATCGGCACGCCGACAACCAGCAGGAAACCCGCGAACAGGCCCAGAAACAGCGGCAGGTTCCAGTTGCCGAGCGCCAGCACGGCGGGCTTGGAAAACCACAGCGCGGCGGCAGCGGCCGCCGCCACGGCCAGCGTGCCGAGGATCGCGCCCCATTCGCGGGTGCGGACCACCGACAGCAGCATCAGCAATGCCATCAGCCCGATCCCGGCGGGCAGGGCCGAGGCGCGCCAGGACATCGGCAGCCCAAGCGCGGGCGAGGTGACGAAGGATTCCTCGTAAGCGTATTCGACGGCCACGGGGAACAACCGGACCAGCAGCGCGCAAACCAGCACGCTGCCCGCGATTTCCAGAACCCGGGCCAGCCGGGCGGGCAGCAGCGGCAGGAAGACGGTCAGCTTCATGTGCTCGTGCCGGTCAACGGCCAGCGCCGCGCCCAGCATCGCCATCCAGATGAAGCCGATGGAGGCGACCTCGTCCCCCCAGATCAGCGGCTTGGCCAGAACATAGCGGAAAAAGACGTTGGCCAGAACGGTGACGATCATCACCACCAGCAGGCCGGCGGCGGCGATCTCCACCGGGCGCATCCAGGCCTCGGCCCGTTTCGGCTCGGTCAGCGCCTCGATCCCGCCCAATGCCAATTCAGCACCGGCATGTGCATCCGTCTGGTGCATCCTGTCCCCCATCGGGCATAGCGGCCCCCTCTTGCCGCGGTCCGGGTCCACATGGTGGATCCGGCAACTGCCCCTCCGCCGTCAGGGATAGGGGGGGACGGATCGGTTTGGCAACTGAAAACTGCATGGTCATCGGCCGGGTCAGGCCATTGCGGCTGTTCTTCATTCCATCCCGTGGAACGGGCGGCAGGCGGATCGCCCGATTGCCGGGCCTGGTCATTGCCGGGCCTGGTCGTCGCCGGGCCTGGTCGTCGTTGGCGCCGGTCAGCGCCCCGCGGGCCGCAGCGGGCAAGGGGGAGTCAAAGCGCCGTTCCCGCGGTCAGCAGGCGCTGTCCGGCAGGATCGGACTGCGTCGCGGGGTCGGGCAGGCGGAAGCGCACCATTTGCCGCCCGCCGGGAAGCCGGGTCACCGACCAGCCCAGCAGCTGCCCGCCGGGGCCCTTGATCAGCCCGGTGTCGCGCAGCGCCCCTTCGGAACCGGCAAGCCGCGCCCGGAGCGCCTCGAACCCCGGACCGGCCTCGGCATGGGCCTGCCAAGAGGCCAGCGCGCCGCCCAGGCTGTCGGGCGCGGCAGGCCAAAGGTCGCGGTAGACCTGGTTCGTCATCGCCATCTGGCCTTCGGGGGAAAAGACCGCCACCGCTTCGCCGATATTGTCCAGGATGTTGTGGCCCAGGGACATCTCGGCCCGGAACTTGCGGGTCAGGCTCATTTCCGAGGTGATGTCCTCGAACAGAAAGGCCACGGCGCCGTCGGGATGGGGGCGGCCCGTGACGCGATAGGTCTGGCCGCCGGGCAGGGACCATTCCTCGACATGGTGGCCGGTGGCGGCGGCGCTTTCGAGATTGCTCATCTGCTGGCGCCAGGAACGGAAATCCTTGGGTTCGGGGACCATCCGCAGCTCTCGCAGCTTGTCCAGCAGGTCGAACAGCGTGGGCCGCGCGGTCAGAAAGCCGGTGGGCAGGCTGGTCAGGTCGATCAGCGCGGGGTTGAACAGCTGCAACTGCCGCTGGCGGTCGAAGATGGCAAGGCCGATGGGCAGGTCGGCAAAGGTCTTGGTCAAGGTCTGCACGAATTCGCGCAAGCTGCGTTCGGCGCGCACGGCGGCGTCGGCGGGCAGGGCGAACATCATCACCTGATCGCCCACATGGTGGCTGTGGCAGTCGTACCAGGACACCGCGCCGTTCTGGTTCAAGGACGCGCGCCGCGTCCGGGTGCCCGCGCCTGGCACGGGCCGGGGCGACTCCAGCAGGCGCGGCAGGGGCCAGCCGATGGGTTCGTCCCCCTGCGCCTCGGCCCGGCGCAGATAGGCGGCATTGGCCCAGGTCACGCGCTCCTCGGCGTCCTGGCGCCAGACCAGCATGGGCGTCTGGTCCAGCGAGCGGCGCAGCAGATCCAGTTCCTCCTCCATCGCCTGCTGGGACATGGAATCGACGATGATGCCCGCGTATTCCGCCTGGGGATCGGTGATGGTGATGCGCAACAGGCCCGCGTCGATGCCTTCGGCCACCAGCCGAAGCGCCGCGCTGCCCGATCCGGACTGGCCCAGGGATTCGAAGCGGCCCAGCCGGTCGATGCGGCCCAAAGCCTCGATCGCGTCGGGAAAGCGCGGCCCGATCCATTGCAGAAGGCGCGCCCAGTCCCCTTCGGGCGCGGAAAAGCGGTCCAGAAGCGCGCGGGCGGGCGGCGTCGCATCGACCAGAACCCCGTCGCGGAACAGCATCACCATGGGCTTGAGGCTGCTTTCCAGCCCCTGCGGCAGGCGCGGCCGGTTCCGACCCGGCCCCCGGTCCCACCACCGGACCAGAAGGATCGCCAGCAGGACCGAGGCGGCCCCGGTCAGGACCACCATCGGGATCAGCGCGGCGCCGTGCAGGGACATCCTTTGCTCCTTCGCGTTTTCAAGACCATAGGAGCGCCGGGATTAAGGAACAGTTAAAATCTCATGCCCCCTGCGCGGGATTGTCGCCCAGTGGCGCGCGCGCGTCGCTGGCGATGCGCTCCAGCGGCCAGCGCACCGTCACCACCGCGCCCGGGCCGCCGTTGGCAAAGCCGAGCCGCGCGCCCGATCGCTCCAGCAGGGTCTTGGCGATGAACAGGCCAAGTCCCATCCCCTCGTATCCTTCCCGCTGGGCGCCCCCGCGCCGGCTGGTCAGATAGGGATCGCCGATCCGCGACAAAAGCGCGGCGGGATAGCCGGGCCCGTCGTCGCGGATCGTCACGCAAAGCCAGTCGCTGCCCCGCTGCGATTCGATCACGACCTTGCCCGCCGCGAAATCGACGGCGTTCTGGATCAGGTTGCGCAGCGCATGGATGATGGCGGGATCGCGGCGGATGTCCAGGGCGTCGGCCCTGATCTCGACCCGGGGGCCGCGTCCGGCATGGGGTTCGGCCGCGTCCTCCAGGACCGCGCGCAGGGGGGCCGCGCGCAGGTGCAGGTCGTCCTTGCCCGCCCGGCCCATCGAGCGCAGGATCTGGGCGCAGCGCACCGCCGAATCGCGCAGGGCGATGGCATCGGCTTGCAGGTCGGGACGGTCGTCCAGCTCGTCCGCCAGCTCGGCCGCGATCAGCTTGATGGTGGCCAGGGGGGTGCCCATCTCGTGCGCCGCCGCCGCCACCACGCCGCCCAGGTGTTGCAGGCGCTGTTCGCGCGCCAGCGCCATCTGCGTGGCAAACAGCGCGTTCGAGGTCGCCTGCAATTCCGCCGTCACCCGGTGGGCATAGCCCGCGAAGAACACCACGCCGATCAGCAGCGCCGTCCAGTGCCCAAGGGCCAGCGTGGGCGCCAGCGTCAGTTCCCGCCCGTCCGCGCCATGCAGCGGCAGGGCGACCAGCGCCGCGACCGAGATCAGCGCCATTGTCGCCGCGCCCAGGGCCACCGTTTGCCGGGTGTCCAGCGAGGTCGCGGCCACCGTGACCGGCGCCAGAACCAGCAGCGCAAAGGGATTGGCCAGCCCCCCGGTCAGCGCCATCAGCGCGGAAATCTGGACCACGTCAAAGGTCAGCTGCACCACCGCCCTGCGGGCCGAGGTCCGGCGCGGCGGCGACAGCACCTGCCACAGGTTCATGGCGATCGCCGCCGCGATCAGCGCCAGCACGGGCTCCAGCGCAAAGCCGATGCCCATGATGCGGGCCACGATCACCGCCGCAAGCTGGCCTGCGATGGCGAACCAGCGCAGCAGAACCAGGGTGCGCATGCGGATCGGCTCGGCCTCGGGCGGGGCCTGGGGGCCGATCGGGGAATCTGAGGGGGGAAAGGAAGGATCGGCCATGCGCGCCCCGTTGCGACGATGCGGACCTTGATACGCGGGCCGGGATGGGCGATCAATGCGCCGCTTTCGCCCCTTGGAGGAGAAAAAACCATGGCCGACCGGAAAATCCTGCTGATCGGAGGCATCGCCGCCGCGGCCCTGCTGGCGGCGGGCGGGCTGTACCTGGCAAGCCGGGGAGGGGACGACCAGTTCGCCGGATGCGGCGGCAGCGCGGTTGCGGGCGGCATGGAGGGCTTCGGCACCGACTTCACCCTGACGCGGCAGGACGGGCAGCGCGTCACGGCCGGCCAGGTCTTCGACAAGCCCTCGCTTCTTTATTTCGGCTATACCTTCTGTCCGGATGTCTGCCCCATGGACAGCGCCCGCAACGCCGAGGCCGCGGCCCTGCTGCGGGAACGGGGCAAGGACGTGCAGACCGTCTTCGTCACGGTCGATCCCAAGCGCGACACGCCCGAGGTGGTGGCCGATTTCACCAGCCTGTTTTCGGACGACATGATCGGCCTGACCGGCACCGAGGAGGAGATCGCCGCCGTCAACAAGGGCTGGCGCAACTATTACAAGGCCAATGACGCGGGCGACGGGGACTATTATCTGGTCGATCACATGACCAACACCTATCTGGTCCTGCCCGGCAACAGGACGGTCGATTTCTTCAGCCGCGACACCCCGCCCGAGGCGATGGCCGAACGCGTCGGCTGCTTTGTCGACGCCCTTGGCTGAGGCGGCGCCCGCCCGGATCCGCCCCTGACGGGAAATGATTGCCCCTGTCCCGCCGTTGCGGCACTGTTACCGTTCACGCAAGCTGGGACGCGCCCATGGAAGCCGAAACGCCTGCCCGGACGGATCCGGGTTCCGATCCCTCGTTGATCCTGGTCGACGACGACGAGACCTTTGTCACGCGCCTGGCCCGCGCGATGGAACGGCGGGGCTTTGTCCCCCGCACCGCCACAAGCGTCGCCGATGCCCTGGCGATGATCCGCGCGGCGCCGCCCGCCTATGCCGTGATCGACCTGCGGCTGGAGGACGGCAACGGCCTGGACGTGGTCGAGGCGCTGCGCGACCTGCGCGCGGACGCGCGCATCATCGTGCTGACGGGATATGGCGCCATCGCCACCGCCGTGGCGGCGGTGAAGATGGGCGCGACCGATTACCTGGCCAAGCCCGCGGATGCGAATGACGTAACGTCTGCGTTACTGTCGCAAGGGGAGTTCCTGCCGCCGCCGCCCGACAACCCGATGTCCGCCGATCGGGTCAGATGGGAACATATTCAACGGGTTTACGAACAATGCGACCGCAATGTCAGCGAAACCGCCCGGCGGCTGCATATGCATCGCCGCACGCTTCAGCGTATTCTGGCCAAGCGCGGGCCTCGGTGAATTAAATTGCCCATCTTGTAATTCGCAGCAGTCTATATAAGATTACTTTTATCAATTCAGGATGGATGCAGACGAAATGAACTTCGACCTGGACAAGATGACGCTTAAAGAGTTGCGTGATCTTCGGGCAAAACTGGATCGCGCAATTAGCTCTTATGAAGATCGCAAGCGGCGCGAAGCCCTGGCGGCGATCGAAGAAGCGGCGCGCGAACATGGCTTCAACCTTGCCGACCTGACAGGCGCGAAACCGCGGCGGGCCGGAACGGTGGCGCCGAAATACGTCAATCCCAACGATCCGACCATGACCTGGACCGGACGCGGCCGCAAACCCCGCTGGGTTCAGGAAAGCCTTGAAAGCGGCAAGCAACTGGACGACCTGCTGATCTGACCCGGTTTTTGCAAAAGGCCGTTCTGCTGGAATGGCCTTTCCTTATGCAGGCCCGTCCGTGCCTGCAATCAGCGTCCCGAACCGTTCAAGGAATGCCGCGCGCGCCTCGGCCGGGGGACGCAATTGAATATGCAATTCAGACAAGATAAATTCGTTTTGCAGCGGAAACAGGCGTCTTGCCTCGGACAGGCTGAATCCCGCGATTTGAACCGCCTCCAACCGCGCTGAAATGCGGTCGGCTGCCTTGATTTTCGTCTTGATCGCCGCGGGCAAGGCCGCGGGCAAACCGAAACGGCGGTGGATGGCCGCCGTCAGCCGTTCGTCCATGCGGCCATATTCCGCGCCAAGCGCCGCCTTGACCGGGGAAATCATGTCTCCGATCACATATTCCGGCGCGTCGTGCAAAAGCGCCGCCAATCGCCAGCGCATCTCGATACCGGGATAAAGGCGGGCCAATATATTCTCGACAAGCAGGGAATGCTCGGCCACCGAATAGGGCCAGTCGCCCCGGGTCTGGCCGTTCCAGCGGGCCACAAAGGCCAGGCCGTGGGCGATGTCGGTGATCTCGATGTCGACGGGCGTCGGATCCAGCAGATCCAGACGCCGGCCCGACAGCATCCGCTGCCAGGCCCGGCGCGGTCGGGCCGCCATCGCGGGTCAGGACAGCCGCTGGTCGGCGGGCGCGCCCTGCTGCTGCGCCTGCGCGCGGCGGGCGAGCTCCTGGCGGTACAGCGCCACGAAATCGACCGGGTCCATGTTGAAGGGCGGAAAGCCCCCGTCCCGCGTCACGTCCGAGATGATGCGCCGCACGAAGGGAAACAGCATCCGCGGGCATTCGATCATCAGAAAGGGGTGCAACTGATCCTCGGGCACGCCCTCGATCAGGAAAACCCCGCCGTAATCCAGCTCGGCCAGGAACAGGGTCGTGTTGTCGCCCTTGTTGGTCGAGGTGACGCGGAACTTGGAAATCACCTCGTACTGGTTGTCGCCCGCGCGCTTGCGGGCGTCCAGGCTGACCTGGACGGTGATCTCGGGCTGGACCTCGCCCTGGGGGGCGCCCTTGGTGGCGACGGCGTTCTCGAAGGACAGGTCGCGGATGTACTGCGCCAGGATCTGCATGCGCACCTGCGGGGCTGCGGGCGCGGTTCCGTTGGCGGTGGTTTCGTCGGCCATGGATTTTCCCTTGAAGGATGAGAGCTGGCCCCGGTTCTATCAGGCGCGGGTCACGGCCTCAATGGCGCGTCCAGCCCGAGCCGCCGCGCCGCGAAGGCTGGTCGTCGGTCACGTCCTCGGGCAGGTCCAGGGGCGGACGGGGATGGGGAGGCGTGTCCTCGACCACGAAATCCGCGTCGATCACCCCGTCGCCGTAAGGCGGCCGATGCGCCTCGCGCCGGGTCGCCACGCGCACCGACCCGACGCGCATCCGCCGGCCGGCCCGGCGCATCACAAGATCGCGCACCGGCGGGATCAGCAGCAGCAGGCCCATCATGTCGGTGAAAAAGCCCGGCACGATCAGCAGCGCGCCCGCGATCATCAGCATCATGCCGTGGGCCAGGGGCCGCGACGGATCGCGCAGCTGCGCCAGGCTGCGCTGCGCCTCGAGCCAGGCATGGGCGCCCTGGCTGCGGATCACGGCCATGCCCAGAAGGGCGGCCAGCACCACCAGCCCCAACGTCGCCCAGACCCCGATCAGCCCGCCCACCTGGATGAACAGCGCGATTTCCACGATCGGCAAGGCCACGAACAGCCACAACAGCCACATTCCGATTCCTTTCCCGGCCAGGGGATAACTGGACTTGCCCCGGCCCAGTCCCTACATAATGGCGCAGATCGCAGATACCAGCCAGGACCAGATGAGGCCAATCGCATGAACAACCCGCTGTTGCAGTTGCTTGTCCTGGCCGGGATCGCGATCTTTCTCATCCTGCGGCTGCGCAGCGTGCTGGGCACCCGCGACGGATACGAGCCGCCCCAGGTCGAGGCCCCCGACCGCCCCCGCCCGCGCTTCGACGTGATCGAAGGCACGGCCGAGGAGCCCGACCACGACATCCTGGACCATGCCGAGGCGGGCAGCCCGACCGCCCGCGCCCTGGCCGCGATGAAGGCCGTCGAGCCGTCCTTCGGCGTGATGGATTTCCTCAACGGCGCGAAATCGGCCTATGAGATGATCCTGATGGCCTTTGAACGCGGCGACCTGACCGAGGTCCGGCCCTTTCTGGCCGAACCCGTGGCCGCGGCCTTCCAGTCGGTGATCGACGCCCGCGCGGCCAAGGGCCAGACGGTCACGGCGCAGTATATCGGGACGCGCGAAACCGCCCTGGCCGGGGCGGAATACGATCCCGCCACCGGCATGGCCGAGATTTCGGTGCGTTTCGTGGGCGAACTGATCGCGGCCACCCGCGACGCGGCGGGCAATGTGGTCGAGGGCGATCCAAAGGCCGCCCGCAAGCAGCGCGACACCTGGACCTTTGCCCGCCGCATGGGTCAGGACGACCCGAACTGGCAGCTCGTCGCGACCGGCTGATGGCGCGGCGCCGGGGCCTGACCCCCGAGGACAAGGATTTGTGGGCGCGCGTCGCCCGCACCGCCGCGCCCCTGCATCCCGAACGGCCAAGGCCGCCCGAGCCCGAGGCGCGCATCGTCCCGAAGCCTGCCCCGCCGCGCCCCCGCAGCGGCGAATTCAGCATCGGCGAATTCAGCATCGGCCAGGCGGCACGACCCAAGCCCTCGGCCCCGCCCGCGCCTTCCAGCCCTGCGCAACGGCTGGCGCAGCAGGCCCTGCGCATGGATCACAAGGTCCATCGCCGCATGGCCCAGGGAAAGCTTTCGCCCGAGGCCAGGCTGGATCTGCACGGGCTGACGCTGGCCGCGGCCCATCCCGCGCTGATCGGCTTTGTCCTGTCCTGCCATGCCCGGGGGCATCGTCTGGTGCTGGTCATCACCGGCAAGGGGCGCGGCGATCACGGCCCCCTGCCGACCCGGCCCGGCGCCCTGCGCCACCAGGTGCCGCACTGGCTGCACATGCCGCCCTTGTCGGCGGTCGTCCAGCAGGTCGCCCCTGCCCATCACCGCCACGGCGGCGAAGGGGCCTATTACGTTTACCTGCGCCGGGCTTAGGGCGGGGTTCCGCCCCGCCATGCCAGCCTAGAACGCCGGCGACAGCACCACCTGCACCGCCTGCTCGACCCGGCTGACCGCGCCGCCGATCAGGCCCGGGCCGACCCCGCCTTCGTCGGGCAGGATGCGGTCCAGGTCGCGCATCCGCGTCAGGATCCGCTGCAAGGCCGGGGAATCGGCCACGTCGAAATGCCCGTAGCCGGTGCTGAAGGCGCCGGTATCGACCACCACGACATTCAGATCCGCCACGGGCCGCGCGTCCGGAATGTTGCCCAGCCGAAGCGGCTCGTCCGAGATCAGCGCCGACAGTTGCAGCGCCCGGTCCCGGGGCGAGGTGGTAATCACGAAGGGCTGCGGCAGCGGCCCGATGGCGCGGACCTGCGACCGGAACAGCCGCAGATCCAGATCGGGCGACATCAGGATCACGCCGTCGATCCGGTCCAGCAGGTCGCGCCTCCCGGACAGGGCGATCTGGCGCAGCGCCTCCATCAGCAGCTGGCCGCCCATGGAATGGGCCATCAGCACGATCCTGCCGCGCCCCCGGGTCCGGGCCAGCAGGTCGATCGTCTGCACCAGCCCGTCGCGGGAATAAAGCGCGCCGTCCCGGTCGCCCGAATAGGCATAAGGCTTCATCCGCGAAGGCCAGGAAAAATGGGCGTGGATCCCCGGCAGTTGCAGGTCGTGGGCCAGCTGCGCGGTGCGATAGACCCCTTCGGCGAAGCTGTGGTTGTAGCCATGCACGAACAGCATGATGTCGCGGTCGTCCGGGGCGCGGCCCGCCAGATCCCGCTCGATGGCGCGGCGGAAGGCCCGGGCATCCGCAATCCGGCCGCCGCCCGCGACCAGGAACTGCCGGTCGGGATCGCCGCCCGGACGGGGATAGGCCAGCCGCCCCGCCGCGCGGTCCGGCGGAACCGACACGTCGATCCGCGAAAACCAGGGCTGCGGCACATGGTCCCCCGACAGGCTGCGCTGCGAGGCGATCCAGACCGGCTCGGCGATGCGGGGCTGGTATCCGGCGGGGGCCATCATCAGGACGCCGCGCGGACCGCAGGCCGAAAGGCACAAGGCGAGACACAACAGAAAATGCCGCAAGCGTCACCTATCCGGAAACGGTCGCGGCAAACCTGTCAGAGAAATCGCCCGCGGGCCAGACCCAACCTCAGCGAGCCAACCTCAGCGGGCCGGCCTCAGCAAGCCGGCCTCGGCGACCCGATCTGAGCGACCCGATCTCAGGCCGGGCCGCCGTAATTCGCCTTGGGGCCCATGAAGTACCAGATGATCAGGCCCAGCACCGGCAGGATCGCGATCAGCGCGATCCACAGGATCTTGGTGCCCAGGCTGACATTCGTGTTGATGACCGAGGCGATGGCCCAGACATCCAGCACGAAGATGATGATCCCGAAGACGTAACCCATGACACGGACCCCCTTGTTGCGAGGGGCCAACCCGGAACCGCGCGGGGCGGTTCCGTTCACAGGACGTAGCGCGACAGATCCGTGGACCGCGCCAGATCGCCCAGGTGACGCTCGACATAGGCCGCATCGACCTCGATCGTCTCGCCCTCCTTGTCGGGGGCGCTGAAGGACAGTTCCTCGAAGACCCGCTCGATCACGGTGTAAAGGCGGCGGGCGCCGATGTTTTCCACCGCCGCGTTCACCTCGGCGGCGATGCGGGCCAGGGCGGCGATGCCGTCGGGGGCAAAGCCCACGGTCACGCCCTCGGTGGCCATCAGGGCGGTGTATTGCCGGGTCAGGGCGTTGTCGGTCTCGGTCAGGATGCGGATGAAGTCGTCTTCCGTCAGGGCGCGCAATTCGACCCGGATGGGCAGGCGGCCTTGCAGTTCGGGCAAAAGGTCGCTGGGCTTGGCGACGTGGAACGCGCCCGAGGCGATGAACAGGATGTGGTCGGTCTTCACGGGTCCGTATTTGGTGGAAACCGTTGTGCCCTCGATCAGCGGCAGCAGGTCGCGCTGCACGCCCTCGCGGCTGACATCGCCGCCGCGGGCATCGGACCGCGCGCAAACCTTGTCGATCTCGTCGATGAAGACGATGCCGTTCTGCTGCACCGCGTCCAGCGCCGAGGCCTTCACGGCGTCGTCGTCCAAGAGCTTGTCGGCTTCCTCGGCGATCAGCAGGTCATAGCTTTCGGCCACCGTCATCTTGCGCCTGACGCGCCGCCCGCCAAAGGCCTTCATCAGCCCCGACAGATCCATCATGCCGCCCAAGCTGGCGCCCGGCTGGCCGGGGATCTCCATCGCGCCGAAGGGATTGGACGTGTCCTGCACCTCCAGCTCGATGGCGGTGTCGTCCAGCTCGCCCCGCTTCAGCTTGTCGCGGAACATCTGGCGGGTGCCGTCGCGGGCGTCCTTGCCGGCCAGTGCCTCGATCACGCGATCCTCGGCCGCCTTGTGGGCGCGGGCCTTGACCTCCTCGCGCATCCGTTCGCGGGTGTCGATCATGGCGGCGTCCGTCAGGTCGCGGACGATCTGTTCCACGTCGCGGCCGACATAGCCGACTTCCGTGAACTTGGTCGCCTCGACCTTGATAAAGGGGGCGTTGGCCAGTTTCGCCAGGCGGCGGCTGATCTCGGTCTTGCCGACGCCGGTGGGGCCGATCATCAGGATGTTCTTGGGATAAACCTCGTCGCGCAGGTCGTCGCCCAGCTGCTTGCGGCGCCAGCGGTTGCGCAGGGCCACCGCCACGGCGCGCTTGGCGTCCTTCTGGCCGATGATGAAGCGGTCCAGCTCGGACACGATTTCGCGCGGGGTCAGGTCGGTCATGGGTCTGCCTTTCGTTTGACGGGCAGATAAACAGTCGGGCGGGGGATTTGAAGGGATGCGAAAAGCAGCTACGATACGGATGTACTGGAACGGACTTCCAGGCGGATCGCCACGGCGCGGAGGGCGCCACGCCATGAGCGGGAAGACGTCAGCGCCCTGCACGCCGGAGGAAACCCGCCGGGTGGCGAAAAGGGCGGGATGACGGCCCCATGACACCGCCGCGCCCGGATTTGTCCTTCATGCCCGTGACCGCCGCCGACCTGCCGCTGCTGGCGCGCTGGCTGGACCAGCCGCATTGGCGCGACGGGTGGAGCGCGGATGTCGAGACCGAGCTTGGCTATCTCCGCGACATCATCGACGGGCGCGACAGCACGCGGGCCTTCCTGTTTCGCCTGGACGGCCAGCCCGTCGGCTATATCCAGGTCTGGCGGATCGCCGATGCGCGGGTCGAGCCCTGGCTTTCGGACGCGCCCTGGGTGATGGATCTGCTCGACGATGCGGTGGGCGTGGACCTTTCCATCGGTCCGCCCGATCAGCTGGGGCGGGGGATCGGATCGCGGGTTCTGGCGCGGTTCGTGGCCATGCTGCGGGCCGAGGGGCGCCATTGCATCGTCATCGACCCCGACATCTCCAACCGCCGCGCGATCCGCGCCTATCATAAGGCCGGGTTCCGCCAGATCGCGGAGCTGGCCGGGCGCACGGGCCACTGTCTGCTGATGCGCCACGAGGCAGCGGATCCCCGGATGCCCGCCGGGGAACAATCGGGCGGGCGCGACGTTGGCCCGGGCACCTGATACCGGAGGATCCGAGATGCCCACGCCCGACGAACTGAAAGCCCGCCTGTGGAAGGCCCTGCGGTCCGACATGACCGTGATGCTGGGCCTTGTCGGCGGCGAACACGGCCATGCCCGGCCCATGACCTCGCAGATCGAGGAAGGGGACCACGGGCCGCTGTGGTTCTTCACGTCCAAGGACAATGCCCTGATCCAGAAGCTGGGCGGCGGCGGCGCGCAGGACGCGGGCGTGCAGTTCGTGTCCAAGGGCCACGACCTTTGGGCCTCGATCGAGGGGACGCTGCGCGAGGACACCGACAGGGCCGTCGTGGACCGGCTGTGGAACCCCCATGTCGCCGCCTGGTACGAACACGGCAAGGACGATCCCAAGCTGGCTCTGCTGCGCTTCGATCCGCAGAAGGCCGAAATCTGGCTGGACGCGTCCAGCATCGTCGCGGGCGCCATGGTGGCCCTTGGCATCAGCGATCCCAAGGAAAGCTACAAGGACAACGTGGCGACCGTCCGCCTGTAGCCCTTGCCGGCGGATGCCGGGCACCGGCCCGGCATCCGCGCGCGTTCAGGCGCCGATCTGTTCGACCGTCAGGTTGCCGTTGGTATAAACGCAGATGTCGGCGGCGATCGCCATGGCCCTGCGCGCCACGGCCTCGGCATCGAGGTCGCTTTCCAGCAGGCCGCGCGCGGCGGCCAGGGCGAAGTTGCCGCCCGACCCGATGGCCGCCACGTCGTGCTCCGGCTCCAGCACGTCGCCCGCGCCGGTCACGACGTACAGCCCCTGCCCGTCGGTCACGATCAGCATGGCCTCCAGGTTGCGCAGGTACTTGTCCATGCGCCAGTCCTTGGCCAGATCGACGCAGGCCCGCTGCAACTGGCCAGGGGCGGACTCCAGCTTCTTTTCAAGCCGTTCCAGCAAGGTAAAGGCGTCGGCGGTCGATCCGGCGAAGCCCACCACCACGTCGCGCCCGCCCGGCGTCAGGCGGCGCACCTTGCGGGCGGTGCCCTTCATCACGGTGGGGCCGACGCTGACCTGCCCGTCGCCCGCGACCACCACCTTGCCGCCGCGCCGCACCGCCAGGATCGTGGTGCCGTGCCAGCCGGGAAATCTGTCATCCGCCATGAGGGTCTTTCCTTCCGTTTCGGGTTTGCAGATAGGACCGCGCCCCGGCCTCCGCAACCCATTGCCGCCCCCCGCCGTCCGCCCTAGGGTCAGGACTCGTTCTGCATTCATAGCCAGAACATGACGGTAGCGGCGCGAGCGACGGCGGAGAGGAAAACCTTCGGGCTCCTGTCGTGGCGTGTTGCGATGCGTCGCCAGTCCTTCAGGCGCCCGAACATGATCTCAATCCTGTTTCGCCGTTTGCAGCGGCGCTTGTCGTGCTTCACGGGTCTGCCACGCGACTTCCTGCCCGGGATGCATGGCTTTATCCCTTTGGCTTGCAATGCTGCTCTGAACCAGTCGGCATCATGGCCGCGGTCAGCCAGCAGCCATTCCGCCTTTGGCAAGCTGCCCAGCAAGGCTGCGGCGCCGGTATGGTCGCTGACTTGGCCTGCGGTCATGAAGAAGCGGATCGGGCGCCCATCAGCATCGGCGACGGCGTGCAATGTGGTGTTCATGCCGCCCTTTGCGCGGCCGATCAAGCGGCCCTTCTGGTCGCCGGGTCACCCTTTTTCGACCGCAGGCTTGTCGCCGTGCGGTGCGCCTTCAGGTCGGTGGCGTCGATCATTACCGTCTTCGGAACGGCAGCCTCGGCGGCCAGCCCGTCCATCATGCGGGCGAAGACCCCTTTGTCGCTCCACCCCTTCCAACAGTCGTAGAGGGTCTTTGCCGGACCATACTCCTTCGGCGCATCGCGCCACCGCAACCCATTCCGATTGATGAAGATTATTCCGCTCAGCACACGAAGATCATCGACGCGCGGCTTGCCATGGCTTTTGGGAGAGAACGGCTGAAGCCACGCTATTTGCGCGTCCGTCAGCTAGAAAAGATCGCTCACCGATCAGTCTCCTTGCGGAGGCTGAACCATGCCGCAAGAGGATGATCAATGGGTCCTGACCCTAATAAGCGGCAATGTTTTCGTCCTTGTCTGTCTGGGCTTGATCCTGTCGCCGCTCGGTTCCGTGCGCCTCGGCGGGCTGGAGTCGTCACCCGATTTCAGCCTGACGGGGCTGGTTTTCGATGCTGTTTGCAGCAGGCATGGGCATTGGCCTGATGTTCTATGGTGTCAGCGAGCCTTTGGGCCATTTCACCGCCGCCCTTGGCGGGCCGGTTGTCGAAAACGAGGTGCGCACGGATTGGGCGCCGCTGGACGGTGCGCCGGGCGATGAGATGGGTGCCCGCAGGCTGGCCTTGGCGCTGTTCGCCTATAACAAGGGGCTGCCGCTGACGCTGCGCTCGGTGTTTTACCCCATCTTTGGGGAACGTGTCTGGGGATGGCCGGGACATATCATCGACGTTCTGGCGGTTCTGGCGACGTTCTTCGGGCTTGCCACGTCGCTGGGCATCGGTGCCGAACAGGCCGCCGCTGGTTTCCACTTCCTCTTCGAGTGGAGCACATCGACGACTGCAAAGATTGTGCTGATCATGGTGATCACGGCGATCGCGACGGCATCGGTCGTGCTGGGCGTTGAAAAGGGCGTCAAGCGCCTGTCCGAGATCAACATGGTGCTCGCAATCCTGCTGCTGTTGTTCGTGATTGCCTTCGGGTCCACCACCATGATCCTGACCAGTTTTTTCGGCGACCTGCGCGCCTATGCGGCCGAGCTGATCCGCTGTCGAACCCGTTCGGGCGCGACGATGACAACTTCCGCCAGGGCTAGACGGCCTTCTACTGGGCCTGGTGGATCAGCTGGTCGCCGTTTGTTGGCATGTTCGTCGCCTGCGTCAGCCGTCCGTGCGTCAGTTCCTGGTCGCTGTCCTGATCGTGCCGTCCCTGATTTCAGTCCTGTGGATGACAGCTTATGGTGGCTCGGCGATCACGCAGACGCTGGACGGCTTTACCGGCGTGGCCGACGCCGCGCTGGAGCTGCAACTGTTCCAGATGCTGACCCAGATCCCGCTGACTGCAGTTACCAGCTTCGTCGGCATCGTGCTGGTCATTGTGTTCTTTACGACCTCGTCCGACTCCGGCTCGCTGGTGATCGACACCATTGCGGCGGGGGGCAAGATCAATGCACCCATTCCGCAGCGGGTCTTCTGGTGCAGCTTTGAGGGGTTGGTTGCCATTGCCCTGTTGCTGGGCGGCGGATTGGCGGCCCTGCAGGCCATTGCGGTGTCCACGGGATTGCCGTTCACGCTGGTGCTGTTGGGCGCCTGCTGGGCGACTGTCAGAGGCCTGATCGCTGAAAAGCGCGAGCTGTCCTGACGGCAGGAAGAACAAGCAGGGGCGGATGCGGTCCGCCCCACGGTGCTAAAGCGGATTGCCTTTGGACGGGATCGTGGAATTCCCGGACGGTCCTTTATCGGCTTCATTTCCGTGAGGAAGTGTCAGATGGACAAGCCTTGCACGATGGATCTTTGCGAACGGATCTTCGGCCATATTGCCGCCGGTCACTCGTGCTGGGCTGTCGACCGTGTGTCTGGGAGCCGCGCCAGAACGGCTGCTGATTGGCAGCCGAATACCGGGACCGGTGTGCCATTATACCAAGCGGCACAGCCGTGTGCCTGGCACCGCAGGCAAACTCGCGCCCCACATGTCCTTTCTGCCGGAGATTATCCGGGCCGGGCTGGGCATCACGTTGAAGGAATTGGCCGGGCGTTGGAGGAGACGCATGATGTATTGGTCCAACTCTCCTCATTCCACCGGGTGATTGTTCGGGCCGAGTTCTCATATAAAAAAGGCTTGATCACACGGGAACGCGCCCGGGCGTATATTAAGCTTGTCCGGCATAAGATGGATCATCTGGCGTCAGCCCTTCATCGATGAAACATCAATGAGGGCGAACATGACCTGCCGGCGAGGCCGCAGCGCTGCCTATTCACTCAGCCTGAATCCTGCCGAGATCGTCGCCTTCTCGAAGCTGAAAGCCCACCTCCGCCGCAGCGGTGCCAGAAACTGAGACCAACTCGCCAAAATCCTGGGAAACATCTGTGGTATCTTCGACCCTGGTGGGCGCTGGAACTTCTCCAAAGCCGCCGGATATGCGTCATGATAAACGCAGACGGCATCAGGGCGGTGCCCATACATGGGCGTCGATCCCCATAACCCTGCTGTCCGCCTTATGCCGCCAAGGAACCTTCTAACTGGAGATTATTGACATTCTACTTTACAAGATTACTAGTATGGTACAATTTAGAGCTTAGGGAGGCGCATTGATGGGAAGATCGGATGTCCTGCAGCCGATGGTCGTGAGTGTGGTGGACCAGCTTTACGCAAAGCTGCGCTCTGCCATCATCGACAATGTGCTCATGCCCGGCGCTCGTTTGTCCGAGGCGGAAGTTGCGATGCAGCATGGCATAAGCAGGCAGCCTGTGCGCGAAGCCTTTATCAAGCTGGCCAACGAGAACCTGCTGGAGATCCGCCCGCAGCGCGGCACCTTTGTGGCCAAGATATCCTTGCCTGATGTGATGGATGCACGATTTGTGCGCGAGGCGGTCGAGGCAGACATCGTCAGGCTGCTTGCCATGACGCCTGATCCCGCCTTGATAGCGAATTTGCGGGCACAGTTGACCGCCCAGGAGACGCTGATCGGCGGCTCGGCCCGCGACTTCATGGAAGCAGACGAAATCTTTCATCGGACGCTTGCTGAGGGGGCCGACAAGGGCAGGGCTTGGCACGTCGTGGTCGAGATGAAGGCCCAAATGGACCGTGTCCGCTTTCTGTCGAGCATGCACTTTCCCGTTGACCGGCTGATCGAGCAACATCGGGCGATTGTGGACTCCCTTGAGGCCGGCGAGGCCGCAGGCGCCGAGCGTGCGATGCGCCTGCACCTGCAGGGCATTCTGCAGGATCTGCCGGTTATCAAGCAGGAACGGCCCGAATATTTTCTGTGATGCCGGTCGACCCGGCCCTTTGTCCTTGGAGGAGGAACCCATGACATTCAATAGATTTACCAAGCTGGCTGCGTCCTGCACGGTCGCGGTGCTGATGAGCAGCGCCTCTTTTGCGCAGGAGGTCACGCTGAAGCTGGGCCATCTCGCGAACGAGGACAACATCTGGCACAAGGCCGTGACGAAGTTTGCTGAAGAGGTCAACACCCTGACCAAAGGTCGCGTCGCGGTCGAAATCTATCCCAACGAGTCGCTTGGCAAGGAGATCGACCTGATCAACGGCATGCAGCTGGGCACGGCGGACATGACGATCACCGGCGAAAGCCTGCAAAACTGGGCCCCCACCGCGGCGCTATTGGCGCTGCCCTATGCCTACAAGTCGCTTGAACACATGGACGAAGTCGCCTCGGGCGAGATTGGCAAGCAGATCGAGGCCGAGATCATCGAGAAGGCCGACATCCGTCCGCTGACCTACTTTGCGCGCGGTCCGCGCAACCTGTCCGCCAACCGCGAGATCACCACCCCTGCCGACCTGAATGGCTTCAAGCTGCGAGTGCCGAACGTGCCACTGTTTGTGGCGGCATGGCAGGCCCTTGGCGCAAACCCCACGCCCATGGCTTTCTCTGAGGTCTTCACATCGCTGCAGAACGGAACGATCGAAGGGCAGGAAAATCCCCTGGCGCTGTTCAAGTCGGGTGGCTTCTACGAAGTGCAGAAGGTCGTCAACCGAACCGAGCATGTGCGGTCCTGGATCTATCTGGCGATCTCGGAGCGCAGCTGGGGCCGCCTGTCCGAGGAGGACCAGGCCGCGCTGATGGAGGCGGCCGAGCGCACGCAGACCTATGAGCGCGAATTGTTCCTCGCCGACGAAGAGGCGCTGGTCGCGGATCTGGAAGGACGCGGCGTGACCTTCCACGACGTCGATCAGGCAGCCTTCGCCGAAGCGGCACGCGATGCCGTTATCGGGGCTGTGGCCGAGGAAATCCGCCCGCTGGCGGAACAGATCTTCAACAAGTGACATCGCACGGCCCTGCCCGTCGGGCAGGGCCAACCGGGAGGGGTCGATGACAAAGGCGTTCAAGGGACTGGAGGGGCTTTGCCGCCTCCTGATATTTGCAGGCTTCGTGGTGCTGATGGCATCGGTGCTGCTGCAGGTATTCTCGCGCACATTTCTCAGCACGGCCCCGGTCTGGACCGAGGAACTGACGCGGTTCTGCCTGATCTATATCGCCGCGCTTGGCGCCGGCCTGGCACTGCGCAGCGGAGACATGGTCAACGTGGATCTGATCTGCGAAAGCCTGCCGGGTCGTGCTCCACGGGCGCTGCGGCTTGTGTCGGCGCTGGTTACGGCGGGCTTTGCCCTGGCGCTGCTGCCGGCGGCTTGGGAATTTACCCGGATTGGGGTGCGGCAGACCGCGCCATCGCTGGCCTGGCGGATGGATTTCATTCACGCCTCGATGATCGTTCTTTTTGTCGCCTTGATCCTGTGGGCCGCGCTGCGCGTTTACGAGATGCTGACCGGCCGCCACGATGGCCGCCCGATCCCGACCTCGGAGGACAACTGATGGGTCTGACCCTGCTTCTGGGCACCTTTGTGCTGGGCCTGGTGATCGGACTTCCGGTCGCGGTCACCCTTGGCCTGTCGTCGATGGCCTATCTGATCTTCGCCGACATTCCGCTCGTCGTCATTCCGCAGAAGATGTACGCGGGCATGGACAGCTTTGTGCTGCTTTGCATTCCGGGCTTTATCCTAGCGGGCAATCTGATGAACTCGGGCGGGATCACTGAACGGATCGTGCGCTTTGCGAATGCCCTGGTAGGCTGGATGCGGGGCGGCCTGGCGCAGGCCAACATTGCGGCATCCATGCTGTTTGGCGGCGTGTCGGGAACGGCGGTGGCCGATGTGGCTTCGGTCGGAGGCATGATGATCCCTGGCATGAAGAAGGTGGGTTATCCCGGCGACTTTTCGGCGGCGGTCACGGCGGCTTCCTCAACCGTGGGGCCGATGATCCCGCCAAGTGTTCCCATGATCATCGTGGGCTCGCTGTCGGGCCTGTCCGTCGGCAAGCTGTTTCTGGCGGGTGCGATCCCGGGCCTGCTGCTGGGCTTTGCGATGATGGTCACGACCTATTTTCTAGCCCAAAGGAAGAACTTCCCGCGCGAGCCATGGAGAGGGGTGTCCGAACTGTTTTCATCCTTCATGGGCGCCGTCTGGGCGATCGCCATGACCGTGCTGATCGTGGGCGGACTGCTGATCGGCATCACCACGCCGACCGAAACCGCGGTGGTTGCTAGCCTCTATGCCGTCGCTGTCGGGCTTTTCATCTATCGCGAGCTGCCCCTGCGCCGTATTCCTAAGATCATCATCGACAGTGCCATTAGTTCGGCCGGCATCCTGGTGCTGGTGGGCACTGCCAATGTCTTTGGCTGGATTCTGGTGGCCGAGCGCATCCCGCAAATGCTAGCGGACAGCGTACTGTCGGTGACCGAGAACAAGTTCCTGGTGATCTTGTTGATCAACCTGCTGCTGATTTTCGTGGGCATGTTCATGGAAACGATCGCGGCGCTGATCATCCTGTTCGTGCCGCTGCAGGCGCTGGCGGTGGCGGTGGGCATTGACCCGATCCACTTTGCCTGCTTCGCGGTGTTGAACCTGATGATCGGGCTGACGACGCCGCCGGTGGGGGTGTGCCTGTTCGTTGCATCCAACATCGCACGCCTGCCCCTGTCGCCGGTGATCCGCGCCATCACTCCCTACATCATTACTAACGTCATCGTCCTGCTGATGGTCAGCTATATCCCGCCGCTGGCGACCTGGCTGCCCAACACCTTGATGCCCTGAGGCCAACATGACGCAAGAACAAGAAAACCGGGTGGTCTGCCTGCATTCGCAGGAGGACCTGAGACTGGAAACCTGTCCTGCCGAGACCCCCGGCCCCGGCGAGGTGCAGATTGCGGTGCGGGCCGGTGGCATCTGCGGATCGGATCTGCATTACTGGCTGGAAGGGGGCATCGGCACCATCCGCGTACGCGAGCCGATCATCCTCGGCCACGAGGCAGCAGGCACGGTCGTGTCCTTGGGGGAGGGCGTAACCGGGCTGGAGATCGGGCAGCTGGTCGCGATGAACCCCTCGCATCCCTGCGGCACCTGCGAGTTCTGCCGACAGGGACTGGAGCGCCACTGCACCGCGATGAAGTTCAAGGGCTCTGCCATGTACCTGCCGCACCAACAGGGCATGTTCCGCGACCGCATGGTGATCGGGGCTGGCCAATGCCATCCGTTGCCTGCAGGGATCTCTCCTGGCGCTGCCGCCTGTGCCGAACCGCTGGCCGTATGCCTGCACGCGGCCAACAGGGGCGAGGCAATTGCGGGCCCTTTGGCCGGGAAGACGGTGCTGGTGACGGGCGCCGGACCGATCGGCGCGCTGTGCGTGGCAGTAGCGCGCCAACGCGGCGCGGCCCGGGTCATCGTGACCGACATCCAGGACGCGACGCTTGAGGTCGCGCGCCAGATGGGTGCCGATCACGCTGTCAACACCATGACCGATCCCGAAGGACTTGCACCGTGGCAGGAGGGCAAGGGCCAAGTCGATCTGGTCTTCGAATGCTCGGCTGCGGCGCCTGCCATTCGTGACGCGGTGGCCTGCCTGCGTCCCTTGGGCACACTGGTCCAGGTGGGTGTGGCCGGACCTACGCCGATGCCGCTGAATGTCATGGTCGGCAAGGAAATCCAGTTCGTCGGATCGCAGCGCTTCGATGTCGAGTTTGCCCAGGCAGTCGGGTTGATCGGCTCAGGTGCCATCGACCCCCGTCCGATGATCACCGCAACCTTTCCCCTGACTGAGGCGCTGGACGCCTTCAACGCCGCCAAGGATCGCTCGCGGTCGGTCAAGGTGCAGATCTCCTTTGCCGGTGCCTGAGGCCCGGCGCGCTTTCGGAAAGATAAGACCATGAGACAAACCTGGCGCTGGTTCGGACCCAAGGACCTGGTATCGATCGACGACATGCTACAGGCCGGCGTAGAGGGGGTGGTGACCGCGCTGCACTACGTGCCGACCGGGGCAGTCTGGAGTCCCGAAGAGATCGCGCGGCGGCAGGCCGAGCTGGCGGTGATGCGCGATGGCGCGCCTTCGGGGTTGGAATGGGAGGTGGTGGAAAGCCTGCCCGTATCTGAAGATATCAAGCGCCAGAGCGGCGACTGGAAGGGGCATGTCGAGAACTGGAAGACCTCGATGCGCCACCTGCGCGAGGCCGGGATCGAAGTGATCTGCTATAACTTCATGCCGATCCTCGACTGGACGCGCACCGATCTGGCCTACCGGCTGCCGAATGGCGCAACCTGCATGCGGTTCGATGCGATCGACTTTGCCGCATTCGATCTTTTTTTGCTGCGTCGCAAGGGGGTGGAGGAAGATTACAGTCCTGAAGTCACCGAGGCTGCGCGAAAGCGCTTTGCTGGCATGAGCGATGCTCGCAAGGAGGAGCTGTCCGGCAACGTCGTCTTCGGCCTGCCAGGCGCTGCCGAGCGGATGTCGATGGAGGACGTGAGGACCCATTTGGCGCGCTATGACGCCATCTCGCCCGAGCGGTTGCGGGGCCACCTGATCGACTTCCTTGCTGAAGTCAGCCCGCTCGCGCAGGAACTTGGGATGCGCCTCTGCTGTCATCCGGATGATCCGCCCTTTTCACTGCTGGGCCTGCCACGGATCATGTCGACCGAGGCGGACTACAAGGCCCTCATGGACGCGGTCGACATTCCCGCGAATGGCATCACCCTTTGCACCGGGTCGCTGGGGGCGCGGGCGGACAACGATTTGCCTGGGATGATGCGTCGGCTCGGCGATCGGGTACATTTCCTGCACCTGCGTAATGTCGCATTGGAGGAGCCGCATCTGGGCGGATCGTTCCACGAGGCCGCGCATCTTGAAGGCAATACTGACATGGTGGCCATGATCGCCGCCATCTTGGCCGAGCAGGATCGCCGCAGGGCCGAAGGTCGCGCCGACTGGCAAATCCCCATGCGTCCCGACCATGGGCAGGACATCTTGGACGACCTAAACCGCAAGGCACAGCCGGGGTATCCAGCCATCGGTCGCTTGAAAGGACTGGCTGAACTGCGGGGCATCATGACTGCGCTGTCGCATCCGAAAGTTGCTACCAGTTAGCACTTGGCGCAAGGGCCACACCACAATGGCCAAGTGCACCAAAGGAAAGGCGGATTAAACCGCCCCAGGTTTACCAGAGAGTAGAACACTCAAAGGATGAGCCCTATGTCAAAGCGGAGATTCACCCCCGCTGACCCGGCCGAACTTCGCGAACGCGGCGTTCGGTTGTTTTGAGAGCATCGCGCGGAATACGCCAGCGATACGGCTGCATACAAGGCGATCGCGCGTGAGGCTTGGCTGTTCACCCGACAGCCTGCGCGTCTGGTAGATCGGCATCAGGCGCATGAGCCGCATCAGCCGCCGGATGCGTTTAGGGTTCACACCGTGCCCCTCGTTCCGCAGATGCCAGGCCATCTGCCGGACGCCGTAGAAGGGCGTGTCGAGGAACTGCTTGTCGATGAGCTGCATCAGGCCGAGGTTCTGCTCCGTCTCTCCGACCGGTTCATGATAGAAGGACGAGCGCGAGATCGACAGCAGGCGGCACTGTGCGCCGATCGACAACGCCGGATGGCCCCGCTCAACCATCCCGCGCCTCACTTGCCGGTCCACGGCTTGAGCTTTCGTGACAAAAAATCATTGGCGATAGCCAGTTCTCCGATCTTGGCATGCAGTGACCGGACCGTCTCCTCATCCACCTCCGCAACGGGCTTTCTGCCGCCGCGCCCGAAGATATCCACAGCTCCGTCGAGCAGCGCCTTCTTCCATTGATGGATCATCGTCGGATGCACGCCGTATTCGGCCGCCAGCTCCGACACAGTGCGCTCGCCCTTCACGGCCTCGAGCGCCACGCGCGCCTTGAAGCTCGCGTCATGGTTTCTGCGTTTCCGCATTCCTGATCTCCTCGTTCTTGGAGACCAACAAACGTCAGATCGTAGCTTCCGTCACTGTCCGATTTCCGGGGAGTAGCTCAGGTCTTCCAGTTCTGGAACAGCGAAGGTCACCCTCTGCATAGTGGGGGTCAGGCGACGCGAGCCTGTGACGCGGACCTCGCAGAAGAACGGCGGAACGCCATGGGACTGTCTGTCGCGCTTCCGCTCTTATATCAAGCGTATGTAAAGAATATAGATTTTCTTGAGTTCAGGCATTGGAGATAGGGCTTCTATGCTCTCAACACAAAAATCGCTATGCAAATTCATAATTCATAATTAAATTTATCATTACCTACGGCCTGGGGAGCGCCGTCATATGATTTCATGCAAGGAAAAGGGAGGCCGCGCATGACACAGCACTACATTGCCATTTCTCTACTGGTCGCGATGTTTGTGATCGCTACAGCCCTACCCATTAACATCGGCGTTCTTGCCTTTGTCGGTGCGTTCATTGTGGGATCGCTGATTGTCGGAGACAGTGCCAAGGAGATCATCTCGGGCTTTCCAAGCGGGTTATTCCTGACGCTCGCGGGAATCACCTGGCTGTTTGCTCTTGCGCAGAATAACGGAACAATTGACTGGCTCGTAAGAAGTGCAGTACGTGCGGTAAAAGGGCGTATCGGGCTGATCCCCTGGATCATGTTCTTCATTGCCGCCCTGCTGACTTCGGTAGGTGCCGTAACCCCTGGCGCTGTCGCTATCGTCGCGCCGATCGCGCTGAGCTTTGCCTTCCGTTATCATATTTCTCCGCTCTTGATGGGGATGATGGTGGCGCAGGGGGCTTCGGCCGGTGCGTTTTCACCCCTCGGGATCTTTGGTGGGATCACCAATGGCGTTGTAGTCAAGGCAGGCCTGCCGCTGAGCGAAATGACGACATTTGCGGCCAGTTTCTTTTGCAATGCCGTCTGTGTCTTGATCCTGTTCTTTGTCTTAGGCGGTCGTCAGCTCATGCAAAAGCGCGTCGATCTTGGCAATGGCACCATCACCGTGCCGCACATCGAAATTGCGAAGCCAGCGACAGGTCCTCAAATCTTTGGGGACAGCGAGGCGGAAGCCCTGAGCAGCCGCATCGCTCGGGAGGGAGGAGGCGACTCCAATCGTCTGCTTGCCGAAGTTCCTGAAGGTCAGGTGCCAGATGGGAGCCCGATCCAGATGTTGACCATTGCCGGCCTGGCGGCGGTTGCGACCATGGTCTTGGCGTTCAATCTCGATATCGGCTTCGTGTCGCTGACAGTTGGCCTTGTCATCGCTCTCTGCCAGCCGACGTTGCAAAAGCGTGCGATGGCTCAGGTAGCATGGCCCGAGATCATGCTGATTACCGGCGTCGGCACCTATATTGCCGTGCTTGAGAAGATGGGAACCATCGACTTTATCGGCGACAGCGTCGCCTCCATGGCGTCACCGATGCTTGCGGCATTGCTGCTTTTTTACATCGGCGGTGTCGTATCGGCGTTTGCATCGTCGACAGCTCTGCTGGGAGCGCTGATTCCCCTTGCAGTTCCATTCCTACAGGCTGGTACAGGCGTAGGTGCGATAGGCTTCATCGCGGGCATGGCCGTCGCTTCAACCATCGTCGACGTGAGCCCGTTCTCGACCAGCGGGGCACTTGTTCTTGCCAACTCAAAAGGCATCGACAAGCAGGTCTTCTATCGTCAATTGCTTGGATATGGTGCCCTAATCACTCTTATTGCACCCCCCGTCCTTTGGCTGATCTTTGTGGTGCTACCAGGCTGATCCCTTGCAGTGGACGACTTGGCGCCGGGTCTGAATTCGTCCACTTGCATGCAAAAACATGAATGTTCCTGCAATGCAGCTTGACATTCAAAGTGTAATAATGAATTCATTATTCAAACATCGATCATCCGAGGAGGGATCATGACTCACGTTTCCGGGCGGCACTTCTTGCAAATCCCTGGTCCCAGCCCTGTGCCGGATCGGGTATTGCGCGCCATGTCGGCACAGGTGATCGACCACCGCAGCCCCGAGTTCGCCGATCTTGGCTTGAAGTCGTTGTTGGCGATTAAGACGATCTTCAAAACAGAGCAGGACGTGATCATCTATCCGTCTTCCGGTACCGGGGCATGGGAGGCTGCTCTTGCCAACGCCCTGCAGGAAGGCGACCGTGTCCTGATGTACGAGACGGGTCACTTCGCCACCTTGTGGAAGAAGATGGCTGAAAAACTTGGTATCCAAGCCGAGTTCATCGTGGGCGACTGGCGCTCCGGTGCCGATCCTGACCAGATTGAACAACGCCTGCGCGCAGATACCGCTCACGAGATCAAGGCAATTTGTGTGGTTCATAACGAAACCTCGACTGGATCGGTCTCGCCGATTGCCGACGTGCGACGCGCCCTTGATGCAGCCGGGCACCCGGCTTTGCTGATGGTGGATACGATCTCGGGATTGGGTTCGGTTGATTTCCGCTTTGACGAATGGGGCGTGGATGTCGCGGTCTCAGGCTCTCAGAAGGGCTTGATGCTGCCGCCCGGGATCAGCTTCAATGCTGTCAGCAAAAAGGCGCTGCAGGCATCGAAGGCCGGCGGCATGCGTCGTTCCTACTGGGACTGGCAGGATATGGTCGACATCAATGCCAAGGGCTACTTTCCTTATACACCGGCGACCAACATGCTCTACGGCATGGTCGAGGCGATCGAGATGATGCATGAAGAGGGTCTGGAAACCATCTTCAACCGGCATCAGCGCCATGCCGCTGCGACCCGCGCAGCCGTCCGGGCCTGGGGACTGGAAGTGTTGTGCAACCACCAGGGCCATGAAAGCGGCGTGCTGACCGCTGTCCTCATGCCTGAAGGCCATAGTGCGGATAAATTCCGTGCAGAGGCTCTGCGGCACTACAACATTTCGCTGGGTAGCGGCTTGTCCAAGGTTGCGGACAAGGTCTTCCGCATCGGCCATCTCGGCGACATCAACGACCTGACGCTGATCGGAGCGCTGAGCGGGGTGGAAATGGGCCTCTCGAAAGCGGGCGTGCCGCATGAGCGAGGCGGTGTCGCTGTGGCGATGCAGTACCTGCATGATACTCCCGCTCCTGGCATCGATGCTTGATGGCAGGATGGCGCGATCTTTGATGGAGCGCGCCTCGTCTCCATATTGGCCAAATCGCGAGGCCGCGTGATGAAGGACGCCATGTATATTCCCACATACGAGGACATGCTGGCGGCGCATGAGCGCATCCAGCCCTAC